>DASRNM010000105.1:0-8735 GCA_035647435.1 Clostridia bacterium | reverse complement strand
ATATAGGCATTTATATGTATTTATAAGTGTTTGTAATAAAAATTGCAAGTCAGAACGATTGTTTTTTGCCATAAAAAACCCTAATAATTATACCATCATTTTAATATTCATGAGCGAATGCCATAGTTTTCCTAACTTTGTCCTGTTTTCGGTCAATTAACCTATATTCGATTTTTTTCTTGTTCAAAAAGTGGCATGTTTTTTAAATGCCATAAAATACAATAGGCTTATTCTCAAATATCCAAGGAGGGAAACCATGAAAAGCATTGTTATATTTTATTCGCTTGAAGGCAACACAAAGTTTATGGCAAATTGCATTGCACAAAAGCTCAACGCAGATTTATTGGAGCTTAAACCTAAGAATGACCCTCCAGCGAAGGGTTTGACCAAATACTTTTTAGGTAGCATATCTGCACTTTTGAGAGCAAAGCCAAAGCTTGTCAACGAGAGTGTGGATTTGAATGATTACGATAACATTATTGTGGGCAGCCCTGTTTGGGCAGGCAATTTAGCACCTGCACTCAACACTTTTATTTCTCAAAATGAAATCATTGACAAAAGCATTGTGTTCTTTACTTGCCACGGCGGTAAAATCAGCGGCAAGTGCTTTGAAAGGTTCAAGGATTGTTATCCAAACAACCGCTTTCTCGGTGAAATAGATTTCGTTGAACCACTCAAAACAAACCCTGACGATGCAAAAAACAAGGCTAACGACTGGATAAGCGTTTTGCCGATTAGGGTATGATTATCCTTTAACTTTTGTGTAAAATTAAAACAAGGGGCAGTTCAAAACCTGCCCCCTGTTGTTTTTATCCTTTTTTGCAATAAATTAAGATTGCTTTTGCCACAAAATCTACCGTACCCTCGCCAAGGCTGTCAATATTTTGTTTGAACCTTTCGTCCTTACAATACACTTCACTGAGAGTTCGGAGTCTTTCGTTTGAGCAGTTATAGAAATTATCACTGATATAGTCATTTAATCTTTGAACGCCCTCTTGCACAACCTGTTAATCGGGGCTAGTCGAAATTCTCTAAATTATTCAATGATACATTGTGACGCAACATCAGAATCAAGAGGATTTCCAATATTTTTTGAAGAAATTTTATATTTCCTTTTTATTCTACGCATTACATAATAATAAACAGGTATGAGAATCAGAACACCCGCTATCCATGCTCCCGGATTTGCAAAGCAAACGGCTATGAATCCGAATTTAGGCACAATTAACATGCCGAAAATACCCCTCGCAAAAAGTTCGCTTATTCCCGCTGTAAGTGCAGGCATGCTGTAACCGAGACCTTGCAACGAATTTCTGTAAACGAACAGTACCGATAAGACAGGATAAAAACAACTGTTTATTTTTAAAAACTGTTCTACATAGCCGAGAACAAGAACCTCTGACTTTTTCAAGAACAACAGCGCAATATATTTGCCTGCGAATTGACCGACGAAGAACACACCCACGCTATAAGCAAGCGACAACAAAAGGCTTTGATTTACGCCCTTTTGTATTCTATCAATTCTCTTTGCTCCAAGGTTCTGTCCACAATATGTTGCCATTGTGATACCGATTGTCTCACCGGGCTGAATAAGCATTAATTGAATTCTGCTCGCAGCAGTGACTGCGGCGACAATATCCGAGCCGAGAGCATTGACCGACGATTGAAGCATTATCGCACCCAGTGCCGTTATTGACATTTGAAAACCCATGGGCAGGCCGGTATAGAGAAGCTCTTTGCATATTTTAGTATCGATTTTCATATCTTCCGCTCGCAAATGAAGTATAAAAAAATGTCGTTTAATGTGTATAAAGCATAGCAGACCAGACACTAACTGCGAAATAACGGTTGCTATTGCGACTCCCTTTACACCCCATGAAAACTTTACTACAAAAACCAAATCAAGAATTATGTTTAAAACAGTTGTTAACATTAAAAAGTATAAGGGTGTCTTGCTGTCGCCTATCGCCCTCAAAATAGCTGCAAGCATATTATAAAACAGTATCGCCGAAATGCCCGCACATATAATTGAAATGTATGCGTAAGCGTCCGCAAAGATATTATCAGGTGTTTTCATAAGCCTGAGAACATTTTCGATTGATAGAACGGCTATTGTTGTCATAACAACAGCAATTATTAATGTTAAATAAATTGAATGAGCAACACATTTTCTCATGTTCTTTTGATCGCCCGCTCCGAAATATTTTGAAATGGGAATTGAAAAACCGCTGGTCAAGCCGATAATGAATCCCATTATCATAAACATAAGCGAGCCGGTCGAACCGACGGCTGCAAGAGCATTCTTGCCGACGAAATGACCGACAACACTACTGTCAACCATATTATACAATTGCTGAAACAAGTTACCTATTAAAAGTGGCAAGCCAAATGATATAATAAGCTTTATGGGCTTGCCCTTTGTCATGTCCCTAACCATTGCCCATTCCCCAAACTGTTTGAATTGTTTTTATAAATGCTTTTAGCATTATAATACATAGAACTACAAAAGACAACTTTATTATGGATTTAAATTTATAAACTTTTTTCTTTTAATATTCAACATTTTTTTGAATAAAAATCAAGAATACTATAATATTTCATATAATTGAGTGAAAATGTTTTTATAAATAACTGAATTATTTTATAAATTTCATTGTGTAGAAAACAATAGGGTTTTTTTAACAAAATAACCAAAATAAACCAATATATAGTGCGAGAATTTGCATAAACTATTTAAAATATGTTGAAAAAATGGCAATTACTTGCTATAATATGTTTTAATACAAAATGGTTGTGATAAACAACCGTGTGAAGGAGGCCAAAAGCATGCACGACCATGATATACCCGTTTTTTTATTCCATCAAGGGAACAATTCCAAAACATACAGGTTTTTGGGTGCACATCGATTAGATAGTGAGTCGGTTGTGTTTCGTGTTTGGGCACCACACGCAACTAAAGTCAACGTTGTCGGTGATTTTAACGATTGGGGTGGGGAACCCACATCCATGTCAAAACTTAACGACAACGGCATTTGGGAGGGCTTTGCTAAAAATGTAAAGCTCTTTGATAACTATAAATTTGAAATTACAACCGCAGACAACGAGGTTGTTTTAAAAAGCGACCCATATGCCTTTCACGCAGAAACCAGACCGGACACAGCTTCAAAGTTTTATGAGCTTGACGGCTACGAATGGCAAGACGAAGACTGGATGTTGAAAAGGAAAAACACCGATATAATTAATTCGCCCATAAATGTGTATGAAGTCCATACAGGTTCATGGAAGCAATATGATGACGGCAATTTCCTTTCCTACAGAGCGCTTGCAGATGAGCTTATCCCCTATGTTAAGGAGATGGGATATACTCACATTGAACTTATGCCAATTAACGAATACCCCTATGACGGCTCGTGGGGATATCAGGCAACAGGTTATTTTGCACCTACCTCAAGGCACGGCGAGCCTAAGGATTTTATGTTCCTTATTGATGAATGCCACAAGAATGACATTGGAGTTATACTCGACTGGGTGCCTGCCCATTTCCCAAAGGACGAGCACGGTTTAATTAACTTTGACGGTGAGACATGCTATGAATACAGCGCACAGTTCAAAAGCGAACACCTTCAATGGGGCACAAAGGTTTTCGACTTCGGCAAAAACGAAGTGCGTTCATTTTTGATTTCAAGTGCAATGTTTTGGTTTGATAAATACCACATTGACGGGTTGAGGGTAGATGCCGTTGCGTCAATGCTCTACCTTGATTACGGCCGTAAGGACGGTGAGTGGGTTCCAAATATAAATGGCGGCAACGAGAACCTTGAGGCCGTTGATTTTTTGAAAAATCTCAACAAGCTTGTTTTTGAAGAACACCCTGATGTGATGATGATTGCGGAGGAGAGCACATCATGGCCGTTAGTTTCAAAGCCTGTCCATGTCGGTGGCCTTGGTTTCAACTTTAAATGGAACATGGGCTGGATGAACGACTGCATGAGATACTTTTCTCTTGACGGATATTTTAGAAAATTCAACCACAGCTGTTTAACTTTCTCCTTTTTCTACGCTTTTTCCGAAAACTTTATGCTACCCATTTCGCACGACGAAGTGGTTCACGGGAAGCATTCGCTTATTGATAAAATGCCGGGAACTTATGAGGAGAAATTTGCCGGCGTTCGCTCATTTTTGGGTTACATGATGGCACACCCCGGAAAAAAGCTGTTGTTCATGGGCCAGGAGTTCGGTCAGTTTATCGAGTGGGATTACAAGAAAGGTCTTGATTGGCTGTTGTTGGACTATGAAAAACACCGCCTACTCAAAGATTACACCGCAGCTGTCAATAGATTTTATAAAGATACTCCCGCTTTTTGGGAGATTGATTATGATTGGGATGGTTTTTCATGGATTTCGAGTGATGACTCGAGCAATTCCGTTATAGCGTTTAGACGAATGGGCAAAAAGGGTGATGAAATAATCACTGTTTGCAACTTTACAACGGTTGTAAGGGAAAACTATCTTGTCGGTGTTCCGAAACCCGGTGTTTATAAGATTGTATTCAACTCTGACAGTGTCGAATACGGCGGCGATGGTATTGGAATTAGCGGCGAAATAAAATCTGAAAACATTCACATGCATGGTTTTGAGCAGGGCCTTAATCTTAAACTTGCAGGGTTGAGCACAATTTATATCAAGCTTGTTAAAGAGTTTAAGAAAACAAAAAAGGAAGAAAAAATTTCAGATTTTATAAAAGACGGTCAACCCTCTTCAAAACCCAAAAGTAACAAAAAGAAAACCGTTAAAAAGTAATATATAAATCAATACAATAAATATTATTTGAATAGTTTGTTTAAAACAAATGGACTATTCTTCACTGCAAGGAGGTATAAACTAATGTCAAAAAAGCCAGAATGCATAGCCATGTTGCTCGCTGGCGGTCAGGGCAGTCGTTTGGGTATTCTTACAAAGAATATAGCCAAGCCTGCCGTGCCATACGGGGGCAAATACAGAATTATCGACTTCCCACTTTCAAACTGTGTCAATTCAGGCATCAATACAGTAGGTGTTTTGACGCAGTACCAACCGCTTGAGTTGAACGACTATATCGGCAACGGTCAACCTTGGGATTTAGACAGAATGAACGGTGGCGTTCATGTCCTCTCACCCTATCAGCAAATTAAGGGGTCAGAATGGTATAAAGGCACCGCAAATGCGATTTATCAAAATATTACTTTCATTGACAGATATGACCCAGAATATGTTCTCGTTCTTTCTGGCGACCATATCTATAAAATGGATTACTCCAAAATGCTAAACTTCCACAAGAAAAAGAATGCCGATTGCACAATTGCAATGTTAGAGGTTCCGTGGGAGGAAGCCTCTCGCTTTGGTCTTATGGTGCTCAATGATGATAATTCGATATCCGCTTTTGAGGAAAAACCTGAAAAGCCGAGCAGCAACAAAGCTTCAATGGGCGTTTATGTCTTTAATTGGAAAAAGCTACGCAAATACCTTTTAGAGGATGAGGCTAACTCAAGCTCAAGCAACGATTTTGGAAAAGATGTTATCCCTACCATGCATAAGGCAGGCGAAAACTTGTTTGCATATCCGTTTGACGGTTATTGGAAGGACGTCGGCACAATCGACAGCCTTTGGGAGGCAAACCTTGACCTTTTGAATCCAAAAGTTGATTTAGACTTAAGCGATGATTCGTGGAAAATATACTCACGCAACCCAGCAACCTCACCTCACTACATTTCCGACAAGGCAACTGTGCAAAACTCAATGATTGCGGAGGGAAGTGAGATTTCGGGAACAGTCGATTTTTCAATTCTTTTTGCAAATGTGACTGTTGAAGAAGGGGCTATTGTGCGTGACTCAATCATAATGCCGGACACAGTCATAAAATCAGGTGCCGTCGTTCAATATGCCATAGTAGCGGAAAACGCAGTGATTGAAGAAGGGGCCGTTGTCGGGCAAAGACCTGAAAAAATGGATAACCTCGACGAATGGGGCGTTGCCGTTGTAGGTGCTTGGGTTACTGTAGGCAAAGGTGCAAAGGTCGCACCAAAAGCCATGATAGATTTTGATGTGGAGGGAAAAGTATGAGATCAAACAATGTTTTAGGTATAATTTTTTCAAATGCTTATGACGACGTCCTTCCGGAAATTACAAATCTCAGAACAATGGGTTCTGTTCCCTTCGGTGGGCGTTACAGACTGATTGATTTTGCGTTGTCAAACCTCGTAAACTGCGGCATTTCAAAGGTCGGAGTTATCACGAAAAGCAATTATCAATCCCTAATGGACCATATCGGAACAGGTAAGCCTTGGGATTTGTCAAGAAAAATCGAAGGTCTTTATCTTTTGCCTCCTTTTTCAAGCATAGACGCAGCGGGTATGTATGCAAACCGAATACAAGCATTGCACGGGAGGCTGAGCTTCCTAAACCGTTCAAACGAAGAATACGTCGTGTTATGTGACTGTAATGTAGTTTGTAATTTGGATTTGAGTAAAATCCTTAGTTTTCACGACAAGACAGGTGCAGATATAACCGTTGCATACAAGCACGGTGATTCACCCAAAATTGACGACACGCTAACATTTGATGTTGACGATAATTTTAGGATTAAGAGTGCAGCGATGAATATCCCCACGGCAAAAGATGTTGACTATTCGCTGAATATTTATGTTATGAGAAAGTCCTTGCTTGAAAGGCTTATTACGGAAGCAATTAGCCTTAACAACACGGATTTTGAGCGTGATTTAATTCAAAAGAATACAAAGTCACTTAAAATTTTCGGCTATAAGGTTGCAGGATTTGCAAAAATAATAGATAGCCTACAAAGCTATTTTGACATTAACATGCAGCTACTGAAAAAAGAAAATCGCCGTGAACTATTTAAGCCCGAACACCCTGTATATACAAAGGTTCGTGACGATATGCCGGCAATTTATGGGCTCGGTTCAAAGGTCGGCAACTCATTGATTGCAGACGGCTGTATAATAAACGGCACAGTTGAAAACTGCATTTTGTTCAGAGGTGTCAGAATTGCCAAAAATGCGGTTGTCAAAAACTCTATAATTATGCAAGGCTCTTATATAAGCGAATGTGCAATCATTGAAAATGTCATTGTTGACAAAAGCTGCGTAATCACACCGAACAAAACGCTTTGCGGTTCGCCAAACTTCCCCATTTATGTCGGGAAAGGCATAGTTATCTGATTTGCTATTAACTATTAAAATATATACGGAGGGTTCTTATGAAGGTATTATATGCAGCAAGTGAGGCATTGCCTTTCATGGCAAGCGGCGGCTTGGGTGATGTTGCAGGTTCTTTACCAAAATCACTCAGAAAACGCTTAATTGGTTGCCGTGTGGTTATGCCACTTTACGATGGAATCAAACAAGAGTTTAAAGACAAAATGAAGTTCATTACACATATAACCGTTCCCGTTGCATGGCGTAGGCAGTATTGCGGCATTTTTGAAGCCCGTGCAGGCGGAGTAATATACTACTTTCTTGACAACCAATATTATTTCAAACGGGACGATATTTACGGTCACTATGACGATGCGGAAAGGTTCGCCTTTTTTTCGCGTGCGGTGCTTGAAATAATCCCCTATTTGGATTTTAAACCTGATATTATCCATTGCAACGATTGGCAAACCGCGCTTACTCCCGTCTATTACTCAACAATGTATGCAAACCGCAAGGGCTTTGAAAACATCAAAACTATACTTACAATTCATAACATCCAATACCAAGGCATATATGGATATGAAATTCTTGACAATGTGTTGGGGATTGACCCACAGCACGCTCCATTGCTCGAAAATGACGGCGATATAAACCTTGTAAAGGGTGCCATTGAATGTGCAAACCTTGTAACAACTGTCAGCCCGACATATGCAAACGAAATTCTCGACCCTTGGTTCAGCCACGGTCTTGACACAATCTTGAATGAAAGAAGCTTTAAACTCCAAGGCATTCTCAACGGGATAGATGTTGAAATCTATAACCCCGAAACAGACAAGGAGATTTTTGAAAACTTCAGCGCCGACAACCCTAAGGGCAAAGCAAAAAACAAAGCCGCACTTCAGGAGCTTTTTGGCGTTGATGTGAATAAAGATATCCCTTTAATGGGCATTGTTTCACGGCTTGTATCCCACAAGGGGCTTGACCTTATCACAGAGGTTCTTGATGAGCTCATGAGCACCTCGGACATTCAGCTTGTCGTGCTCGGCTCTGGCGAATGGAGGTACGAAAACTTTTTTGAAGAAATCGCCAAAAGATACCCCGGCAGGATAGGTCTTCGTTTAGGATTTGTGCCAGACCTTGCAAGAAAAATTTATGCAGGCAGTGATATGTTCCTTATGCCTTCAAAGAGCGAGCCCTGTGGTCTCTCTCAAATGCTTGCGTTGCGTTACGGCTCAATACCCATCGTTAGAGAAACAGGTGGTCTCAAGGACTCCATAACGGACAGTGGCGACGGTAAAGGCAACGGTTTCACATTCAAGACGTATGATTCACAGGATATGCTTTGCGCTATCAGAAGAGCGCTTAAAGGCTTTGAGGACACCGACGGTTGGAGCAACCTTGTTGAGCGTGCTCTAAAATGCGACAACAGTTGGGGAAAATCAGCTAACAAATATATAAGAATGTATAAACAACTGATTAAAAACTAAAAATTTATATAAAAAAATTATGGCAGAAACATTGCTCCTGCCATAATTTATATTATTA
>DASRNM010000104.1:0-3022 GCA_035647435.1 Clostridia bacterium | reverse complement strand
CGGTACGACGGTTTTCAAGACCGTTCCGTTACAACCACTTCGGTATCTCTCCATTATGGTGCGAAAATTATGTTATCATATAAAAAAACTCTTGTCAATAGTTTGAAACTGATTTTTATTTATTCCGCCCCCCTTAACTTTGGTCAAGGGGAGCGGGATTTTTGATTTGCAATCAAGGTGAAAGGATACAATTACTTATTTGAAAGCGGTATAAAAATATGTTTCACCCAACTCATTAAGGCACGGAGAACAACCGTCGAGCACATAGCTGCTGCCTTGCAAAAGCTTGAATCCGTTTGAAGTAATAACCATACCCATTGAGTTGTATGTACGGTTTGCGACTGCGCAATAGCTTTTAGACGAAGAATTGGTAAAATCAATTGTAATTACAGGGTGCTCAAGAGCGCAAACAACAACTAACTTAGGTTGAAAACCGAGGGTTATTGTGCGCGAATTTGAACCGTTCCCTAAATAATAGCCCGAACTAATCGGGTCGTTCCAAAGGCTCTTTTCGGCTTGTGTAACATGTAGTTCAGGGTTGTTTATGTGAGACCCGCAAAGCAACTCCTTGTTTATAAAAGAGGCGAAGTTGATGCCTGTGCTTTCCGCAGGGCAGAAGTCGGCAAGGATGTTAATCCATCCAGAGAGAACAAGAGCATCTGTGTTTCTATCTGCCTGCACGCAATTACAACCAGAGTCTAAAATATTCAAATCAGTTGCAAAGGTTAAACAGTCGACAATTCTTGTGAAATTCTCGTGGCACATAGCACCGCCTAAAGTGAAAGGCACATGTATGGAAAGCCTAATTTTTATTGTTGCTAGTCTGCAATATTCTTCCTCAACAGGTTTGCCCGTTTCTTCATCAGTTGTGAATTTATCCTCGATTTTCACCTTTTCTATTCCGACGGCAACAACAGTGTTTTTCAAGGGTATCGCCTTTGAAGTCGGAGGGAATTCTGTCATGAAATTGATGTCTGAAAGAATCTCCTGTTCATTGAGCCATGTCACAATTTCCTCGGGCATTAAGCTAATACTGTCCAAGCTAATACCCCCTTAATCGTCAATTTCGACTATTGTTCTGATGATTGCCCAAATATAAAATGCCTGGTTGCCTCGATAAACCTTTTCGCAACGGTCTATTTTATATTTGATATTGTTGCACATGATCCAACCCCCGCTGTCAATTGCGGTTAAGTCCTGGTCGGGTGGTCCGAGATAAAGGTAGTGACCTTGATTATTGAAGCCGATTTGAGTGTTGACGCCATCAAGATACATTTTATTCTTGTATCGTAGTGGCTGAATAAAACCATAGTATGAATTTGAAATTTGACCGTCGGATGAGTGAAGGCTTATTTCCTGACCGAATTTGTTAAAAAGGGGTGTCGTGTTCATATACCCACCTGCTTGAAAACAAATTCTTCATCCTTTAAAAGTGGTAGTGCAGCCCTAAGTCTTTCGTCTCGTAGGCTGCCGGCAATTTCAAGCGCTGCCGTTGCACTTTTGCTGACTGTTATATCCCCTGCTTTAAAGGAGGTTATTGAATCCTCGCCTGAAAGTCGCTGAATTGTGAGTTTATAATACGCAATGCCAACAGCGGCATTTATAATGCGTATGTCGGTCGGGTCTGCGCTGTCCCTAATCGCAAGAAATATAATGCTTGCTTGGTGCTCCTCGTGGTGGTTCACAGACGTGTGTTTGTTCATGAAACATAGGGTAAACCAATCCGTGCACCGCAACCCATTTTCCCTCAACAAATCTTTCGTAAAATGCGCCACTGTATAGGCTTTTATAGCGTGCGATTATTGACGGCGTAAGGGACGGATTGTCATCCATTTTGAAATGAAGATAAAGGCAGTTTTTTTGTTTGGATTTTTTAATCCATTCCTCATGAAACCAGTGCAGAGGATTTTCAGGGTTGCAATTGAACCACATTCGAGAGCCTTCCAACGAGCACCTTGCAATTGCCTGTTCGACAAACGAGCGGGGCATGAGCGCAACCTCATCAAGAAGAATGCCACTCAATGTCATGCCTTGAATAAGCGAAGCTGAGCCCTCGTCTTTTCCTCCAAAAAGGTAAAAACGGTTTGTTCTGCCGTTGTGACTGATATCAATAAAATTTTGTGAAAGCTTTTCTTTGCAATCAAACCCGATTTCTCTTAGTAATGGAACAACCGGCCTTACGACATTTCGTTTCAAAGAAGCAATAGTTTTGCCACAAATAGCAAATGAAGCGTCCTCAAACGAACACAATGCCCAGCAAACAAAGGATATTGACATACACACGGTTTTGCCCGAACGCACAGCACCATCGCAGATAATTGCATCACATTCCCTGTTAGGGCTTGAAGGGCACCACCAACTCAGAACTTGCAGTTGTTTTTCGGAAAAGGTGCTAAATGAGCCTGCTTTGCCGATTTTTTTCACCTCAATTCTTATTACTTAAAGCCTGTGCCCCGTGCTCAAGTGCGCGGTACAAGTTTTCAGCACCGCTTGACCCGCTTTCGTGCTCACTCAAGGTTTGGAGTCTTTCAAGAGGCTTTAAACGGTCAAAAAACTTTATCTCAAGACCTCCGTTTTTAGGGCGCTTGATTTCAGAAACATTGAACATGTCCATCTTTTCAAGCTCTTCATTGCTTGGTGTTTTCTCTGAACATATAAGTTTTAAAGCATCAGCCGTTGAACCGAAAGCGAGCCGACGATAGCCTGCAATAACCTCCGAAGTGCAAATTGGCTTTGCGGATATTTCTGCAATCTCCTTTTGGATGTCCTCCCTCATTAGCAGTTTGATTGCTGCTATGTCGGGGCGCAATTTGTAGCCTGATTTTGCCGCCGCCTCCCTTGCGTTTCGGTTTTCAACAAAATAAACGCAGAAAAGCCGCTCTTTTAAGGATAGTTTTTTATTTTTCATGCAAAAGTCTCCTTTTTTAATTGATTATCCACAACTTATTCGAATAAATTGCTTTTTTGCTGAGATTTAAGCAATAAAATGAGCGTGAACAAGGTTTTTACAGTTTGTTCACAC
>DASRNM010000103.1:0-4487 GCA_035647435.1 Clostridia bacterium | reverse complement strand
ATATTTAATTGTTAATAAAATGTAAGTAGAAGCGGTGCTGCAAAATGAAAGTTAAAATAATAAACGGTGCTTTCCCTTGTGAAATTGCTTGTTCAGCTGGAGAAACTGTTTTTGATATGCTTTTAAAAAACGGTTATGCCATAAACTCCCCGTGCGGAGGAAAGGGACGGTGCGGCAAGTGCAAAATCAAGGCAAGTGGCCTGCTTTCCCCACTATCAGGAAGTGAGAAAAAACACCTTTCGGCAACTGAAATAGAAAACGGTTACAGGCTCGCCTGTCAAGCAAAAATTCAGGGCGACTGCGTTGTTCACTATGAAAACGAAATCAAACCCCTTCACGGCCTTACAGAGGGCATGGCTGTTCAAACACAGACAAAACCTATAACGGGCAATAAAAACTGTTTTGCCTGTGCGGTTGACATTGGGACAACAACAGTCGCAATTCGCATTTTTAAAATGCCCGAATGTGAACCCGTTTACGATGAATGCATTGGGAACCCTCAAATAAAATTTGGCGGCGATATAATCACAAGAATCACATATGCAACCGAAAACTCAACTGACGATTTAAAAAATGCTATTCGTGATGCAATTAAAGATGTTTATAAATCGTTTGGAAAGGAAATATCTTTTTCTGTCATTACAGGCAATACGGCAATGCTTCATTTTTATGAGGGGCTTGATACATCGACCCTTGCCTTATACCCTTTCACTCCCTCCTCCCTTTTTGGACAGATGAGTGAGAACGTTTACTACCCACGTTGCATTTCTGCATTCGTCGGCGCAGACATCACCTGTGCAATTTTAGCAAGCGGAATGATGGCAGACAAAGAGTCTTTACTCATTGACCTTGGCACTAATGGAGAGATGGCATATTTAAAGAACGGTAAACTGACCTGTTGTTCAACAGC
Source organism: Clostridia bacterium (assembly GCA_035647435.1). Classification (GTDB taxonomy): domain Bacteria; phylum Bacillota; class Clostridia; order Oscillospirales; family Acutalibacteraceae; genus JAAZFZ01. The sequence goes on along the minus strand of DASRNM010000103.1, from coordinate 3,577 downwards.
GGCGGGCCCTGCATTTGAAGGTGCAGGAATTTCGCAAGGCATGGCTGCATCTGACGGTGCGATTGACAAGGTGTTTCTGAACAATCAAGGTAAAATAGAATATACCGTCCTGGGCGACAGTAAGGCTAAAGGAATATGCGGAAGTGGTCTTATAGACGCAATTGCCTGTATGCTTGAAATCGGCGTTATTGATGAAACGGGATATATAGAAAATGATTTTGAAATAGACGACAGCTCAATTAAAATAACATTAGAAGATATTAGGGCTGTTCAGCTTGCAAAAAGTGCCATTCGAGCAGGGATTGAAACTCTTACCAAAAACAAGGGCGACATAGAAACGCTCTACATATCAGGTGGATTCGGTAATTATGTAAACAAAGCAAACTGTGTTAAGATTGGGCTTATTCCAAACGAAACGAAAGATATAATCAAGGTTGTTGGCAATGCTTCCTTGAGCGGTGCAGGGTTAATTCTCAAAAATTCAGACAATATTAATAAATCTGAGGAAATTGCACACTCTGCCGACATTCAAGAGCTTGCAACCGATGAGTTCTTTATTGACAAATATATTGACTATATGTATTTTCAAACATAGACACAAAGAGGATTGAAAATGAGACTTTTTATTGCAATCAATTTTGACAATGAAACAAAGCAAAAACTGCTCACTGTTCAAAAGGAGCTGCGGCTTTGTGCGAATGGCAATTTTACAAGGCCTGAAAACCTTCATTTAACCATTTTATTTCTCGGAGAGGTCAAGGATTTTTCCGCTGTCAAGAAAAGCATTGATACCCATTTCAACTCCCCTATCAAGCTATGTTTTGACAAAGTTGGGAAGTTTGGAAATAATCTATATTGGGTAGGTATTAAGCAAAACAAAAACCTCAAAGGACTATATCTGAATATGTGCAATGATTTGATTAGCAAAGGGTATGATATCGACTGCAGCAGAGACTTCAATGCGCACATAACTCTTGCAAGGCAGCTTGTTTTTAGTAAACAACCTAGCTTTTCTTTTGATGTGTTTTCAATTACGGCAAAGTGCGTCAGCTTGATGAAATCTGAAAGAATTGACGGGGGTTTAACATACACCGAAATATATAAAAAGCAGATTTAAAGGAGAAGTTAGATGCTAAAACATTTTACTTTACAAACACAAAAAGAAGGGTTTTATAATATCACGCCGCAGGTGCTCAAGGCACTAAACGAAAGCAAAGCTCAAACGGGCACATGCGTTATATTCTGCCCTCACACAACAGCAGGCATTACCATAAACGAAAATGCCGACCCCGATGCTGTAAAGGATATGCTTTTCGGGCTTGATAAGGCTTTCCCAAATTGCAAGGAGTTTTGCCACATGGAGGGCAATTCAACCGCCCATTTAAAAGCAAGTAGTATAGGCTCTTGTGCAACAGTGATAATTGAGAACTCAAGCCTTGTGTTGGGAACATGGCAGGGAATTTATTTTTGTGAATTTGATGGACCGAGGCACAGGAGATTTTATGTTAAAATTCAAAAAGATTAAGTAACAGATAAAACAAAAAGCAACTCACAAAAATGTGGGTTGCTTTTATAATTATAAGGAGGAGAAAACGTTAACAATTTTCAGCATCTTTCGTCTTGAATTTCATGCTTCGCAAAATACAAATCTATATTATTTTGTTCGCACTGCTCAATAAATTCTTTTTGTGCCTCATTATATTCTGACGCCTGATTAGTTATTATTTTATGAATCTTATCAATTTTACAAACTTGATAAAAGGCACGTTTACCGAGTTTTGAACTGTCCATCATTAGGTAAATTTCACTACTTGAAGAAATCATTGCTTTTTTCGCTTCTCCCTCATAGGGGGTAGCATCAGTTGCACCAAATTCCATGTCTATAGCCTTTGACGAGAGAAAAAGCTTGCCCACAAAATATTTGCTCATCATTTGAGCCATGTCTAGCCCCACTGTAGAGCAAGACGCTTTTCTCACTGTGCCGCCTAAAAGAACAATTTCAACATTCTCTTTTGATGACAACCCATGAGCAACAAAGATATTGTTTGTAACAACGGTTACCCTTGCTTTCAAATGCTTAGCAAGTGCAAAAGCTGTTGTGCTCGCGTCCAATGCAATGACATCCCCGTCTTCAACAAGGCTTGCGCAATAACGCCCGATCGCATTCTTTTCTTCTGCGTTTGCAACCAAACGTTTACTTATAGGTTCTTCATGAGTTTCTCTTTTTATGCTTCGTGCTCCACCGTAAACTCTCAAAAGCTTTTCTTTCTTTTCAAGTTTCTCAAGGTCTCTGCGAATGGTCATTTCGGAAACGCTCAAAGCCTTGCTCAGAAAAGCAACATTAACATATTCATTTTTTTCGAGGTGCTCTAAAATAAAATTTTCTCTTGATATTGCATCGTTATTTTCAGCTTTGCCCATGTCTGTCACCCTCCCCTTTTATACCACCTAATTGTTGAAAACATCTTTCAAACTAACATCAAATGGCGGGTATGCAATCCCCTTTTCGGTTACTATTGCTGTGATGTTTTCTGCCGGAGTTACATCAAATGAAGGGTTATAGGTTTTTATCCCTTCAGGGGCGATTCTTACACCGTTTATTGTTGCTATTTCTTCGCCGTCCCTCTCCTCAATAGGGATTGACTCACCTGTAATACAATCAAAATCTATTGTCGGAGTTGGTGTGGCAATATACATCGGAATGTTAAAATGCTTTGCAAGTATACTAACATTGAATGTGCCAATTTTATTGGCGACATCTCCATTTGCAGCAACCCTATCGCAGCCGACTATCACGGCGTCGACTTTACCCTGTGACATGAGCACAGCAGCCATATTGTCGCTAATCAATGTAACATCCACCCCTGCATGATATAGCTCAAAAGAGGTCAATCTCGCACCCTGAAGACGGGGGCGTGTTTCGTTCGCATACGCTTTGAGTGGAAAGTTCTTTTCTTGTGCAAGATAAAACACAGAAAGCGCCGTGCCGTATTCTGAGGTTGCAAGCGCACCTGCATTGCAGTGCGTGAGAACAGTGTCCCCACGCTTTAGCAAGGAAAGCAAATTTTCACCGATTTTACGGTTTATTTGCAAATCTTCGTTGTGGATTGCTATCGCTTCTTGTTCAAGCTTTTCTCTAATTTTACTGACTGAAAAATTTTTATTCGCATGAGCGCATTTAATCATTCTGTTGATTGCCCAATTAAGATTAACTGCTGTCGGGCGAGACTTAGACAGGTGTTCACCTAACGCTTCATAGTCTACGATAAAGGGTTCAAAATCCTCTTTGTCTACCTCATGTGCAGCGAGCACCATTGCGTATGCAGCAGATACTCCGATTGCGGGCGCGCCCCTGACAACCATTGTGCGTATAGCATCAAAAACTTCTTTTTCGGTTGAAAGCTCCTTATAGCAAATCTCATTGGGTAAAAGTGTTTGGTCGAGCAAAACAAGCTTCCCGTTACGCCAAGCTAATGTTTGAATTTTATCCATGTTAACAAAACCTCCGCAAATGTTTGAACTGAACATTAATCTATTGCTTCTTTTTCGATACAAACATAGTTTAACATAACAATTT
>DASRNM010000102.1:0-18611 GCA_035647435.1 Clostridia bacterium | reverse complement strand
ATATTGAGTCTTGGTATAATAGAAAAAGAATTCATAGTGCTATTAATTATATGACCCCACAGCAAAAAGAAGATGAAGCATTAAAAGTAGCATAAACTATTTCAACTATTTGTGTCCAAAGTATTGACATAGGTCCATACCTTACCGTTCCAGAATGCCGTATATTGAGCAAAATTCTTGCATCTGAAAGCTGTGTCGCAATCGTTTCGCTCGGGTTTATAAGCTCCCCGTTAGACTCAATAATCTCCCCGCATTTCCAACTAACTGCTCCGTCATCGCTGCTCAATGTGCTCACAACGGAAGGGGAGTGCGCATCCCCTGGTGCATCACACAACCATACGGGTATTATAAGCCTCCCATTTTTGGTTTCTATTCCATGACAGGGACCAAATGCAAACTTTTCCCATTTATAGTCTTTTCTCCATGGCAGCAAAAGATCGGTAATCTCTTTCGGTCGCGAAAACGTCAACCCGTCATCATAACTTGTTTGGTGAAATCCGCGCCGGTAATTAATCTGCCAAAACAAGTGCACTATTCCGTTTTTACAGGCAATCATAACGGGTTTGTTGATGGTTTCATCTGTATTTTCTTCAATTATATGACTACACTCACTCCATGTGTCACCCATATCAATGCTTCGTTTTATCCCTATGTTGCGCGTAGACCAATCATTTGTACCGAGTCTTTCTTCAAAGTATGACAAAACTGTCCCTTTAGCTGTTACAACAATTCCGGGTATTCTATAAAGGTTGTAATTACCTGTGCCAGTTTCAACAATCGGAATCTTTTTCATTTTTATGCCCTTTCGCAAGCAAAATATAGTCTTTTCTCATGTTGCATTGGCTTGAATGTTTTTGGTTTTATGTGTATCCTAGTAATTACATCATGCAAAAATTATATCATAAGCTGTATATTTTTTCCATGTTAATGTACACGAAATTCAATTAAATTATAAAAAATGTCTTAAAAACAATAATTTTGTGTTACAATAAAAATGAGGTGATTTTTTTGAAATTACTTGTTATCGACGGTAACAGTATTTTAAACCGCGCATTTTACGGAATAAAGATGCTCACAACAAAAGATGGGCGCTTTACAAATGGAATTCAAGGCTTTATGAGCATTTTTCTTCGATTAAAAGAGGAGAGCTCACCCGACGCTGTCGCGATTGCTTTTGATACCCCTGCCCCGACCTTCAGACATAAAATGTATGACGGCTACAAGGCGCAGAGAAAAGGCATGCCCCCTGAGCTTGCCGAGCAAATGCCAATTCTTAAAGAGCTTTTAGTTGCACTTGGGTATAAGCTGCTCGAGGCAGAGGGCTGGGAGGCCGATGACATTCTCGGCACTCTTTCCGAAAATTGCGTTAAGACTGGCAACGAATGTATTCTTGCAACGGGCGACAGAGATTCGCTCCAGCTTGTTAGGGACAATGTCAAAACCATGCTCACAACAACAAAGATGGGCAGGCCTATTACAATAATTTATGATAAAGAAAAGGTCATTGAGGACTATTCGGTTGAACCAAAGGCTTTGATTGAGGTCAAGGCTCTCATGGGCGACAGCTCCGATAATATCCCCGGAGTTGCAGGCGTCGGGAAAAAGACTGCCTCCGACCTTATATCAAAATTCGGAAGCATTGATTATATTTATGACAACATTGACGATATCGATATAAAACCAGGCGTGAGAGAAAAACTTAAAAAGGATAAGGAGCTAGCATTCTTAAGCCGAAAGCTCGGCACAATAAGTATAGAGGCGCCAATTGAATGCGGGCCTGAGTGTTATATCCCCTCGCCACCCGACTCACGCAAGGCTGTTAAAATTCTTGCAGACCTTGAAATGTTCAAAATGATTGAACGCTTAAATTTTGACAAATTTGCAATGCCGCACCAAGAAACTGCGGGCGATAAGCAAAAGCCTGTTAAGGTATATGAGGAGCTTGATTTTGAGGAGCTTGAAAGAAAACTCAAAAGCGACGCTAAAGCATATTTCGTCTGCGACTATTCTGACGGTTATCTCTCTGACATAGCCTTTTGTCTTGAAGACGGGATTGCGCTTGCCCCATGTGGCAGTCTTTCATTCCCCTCTTTTGTTAAAAGTTTTCTTGAAAATGAAAATATTAAAAAATATTCATATGACATAAAACCGCTTTATGCCTATTGTTTTAAAAACTCAATAGATATAAAGTCCATCGAAACAGACCTTTTGCTTTCAGGTTATGTTCTCAACCCCTCTGCGAGCGGATATGACCTTTTGCGCCTTGCGCAGGAATACGGTGTACCCCTTGTTAACGTTGAAGATGAAAGTTATGCAGGGCTTGCGGTTATGCCTGAGCTATGCAACACTATTGGCAAAAAAATAACGGAAAATTCGCAAATCAGCTTGCTTGACACAATAGAGATGCCCCTTGCAAAAGTGCTCGCATCAATGGAGCTTGCAGGCTTTGAGGTTGATGAAGAGGGTCTTGAAAACTTTGGCAATGTTCTTGAAAAAAGGATTGAAGAAATTCAAGTCGATATCTTCGAGCAAGTTGGATTTGAGTTCAATCTCAACTCTCCAAAGCAATTGAGTCATGCCCTTTTCGAGAAGCTGGGGCTTCCTACGGGCAAAAAAATAAAAAGTGGTTATTCTACTAACGCGCAGGTGCTTGAAAGCCTTGCGCACGAGCACCCGGTAGTTGAAAGAGTTATCGAATACCGCACAATTGCAAAGCTCAAATCCACCTATTGCGAAGGCCTTTTAAAGGTTATTTCTGCAGACAACAGAATACACTCAACTTTCAATCAAACAGAAACGAGAACAGGCAGAATATCATCAACCGAGCCTAATTTGCAAAATATCCCTGTGCGTTCTGAACTTGGCAGGGAGCTGCGCCGATTCTTTATTGCAAAGGAGGGCAGCGTTCTCATTGATGCTGACTATTCTCAAATTGAGTTGAGAGTACTCGCCCACATTTCAAATGATGAGGTTATGATAAAAGCCTTTAACGACAATGTAGATATCCACACTGTAACCGCCTCACAGGTTTTCAATATGCCTTTGAACATGGTAACACCGCTCATGAGAAACAGTGCAAAGGCGGTTAATTTCGGCATTGTTTACGGTATAGGTGCATTTTCTCTCGCAAAGGATATCGGTGTAACAAGGTCACAGGCAGATAAATATATTAAAGATTACCTTCACCATTATTCAGGCGTGGGCGAATATATGAAAAGCGTTGTTGAGGAAGCTAAGGAAAAGGGATATGTTGAAACAATGTTTACACGTCGCAGATATCTGCCCGAGTTGGTATCTTCAAACTTTAACCTTCGCTCTTTCGGCGAAAGGGTAGCAATGAACATGCCCATTCAGGGCACTGCAGCAGACATTATTAAAATAGCGATGATTAAGGTTTTTGATAGACTCAACAGAGAAAACCTTGGGGCAAGGCTAATTATGCAAGTGCATGATGAGCTAATTGTTGAAACACCCGAAAAAGAAGCAGAAATTGTTGCTAAGATATTAAAAGAAGAAATGGAAAGTGCCGTTGAACTTAAAGTTAAGTTGCTTGCAGATGTTCAAACGGGAAAAACATGGTATGATTCAAAGGGCTGATAATATGAAAAGAATTATTTTTGTCTGCACGGGCAACACCTGCAGAAGTCCTATGGCAAAGGTTTTGTTTGAAAAGCATTTGAATGATAAAAAAGTCCAAAATGTTGAGGTTGACAGCTGTGGAATCTTCGCCACCAAAGGATCCCCTGCGGCTAAAAATGCCGTTATTATTGCAAAAAAGCTCGGTGCAGATTTGAAAGACCACAAATCAAAACCTCTCAACAATGAAATTATTCAGGGCACAAGTTTATTTGTCTGCATGAGCGAAAAACATTCGCTTATGTTACAGCGCCTTGTGGCTCAAGACAAAACAATTGTTTTGGGCGACGGAATCCCCGACCCATATGGGCAAAACGAGGGTGAATACATGAAATGTGCCCAAAAAATTATAGAGGGCTTTGAACAAATTGCTTCTATGTTGGATAAAAAATAAGATTAGATGGACTTGTACATAACATGAGATATATTAAAAAAATTTTACCTATGGCAAAAAATGATATTCTTGAGCTTGAAAGACTTGAAAAGATGTGTTTTTCATCTCCCTGGACAAGCTCTGCACTGCTTGAAGAACTTGAAAATCCGCAGGCACATTTTTTGGTCTGCCGTGTTGGCAACACTATTGTAGGATACATCGGTGTACAAGAAATCTGCGGTGAAGCCTATATCACAAGCATTTGTGTGCTGCCCGAATTCAGGCGTCAAGGCATTGCCGATACATTGCTTTGCCATGCACAAGAAGGCGCAAAGGGTAGAGGGTGTGTTTTTATTACACTTGAAGTGAGAAAAAGCAACAATCAAGCAATTAAACTTTATGAAAAGAACAGCTATTCCATCATGGGTGAGCGGAAAAACTTCTATTCATCACCTATGGAAAATGCTTTGATAATGACAAAATATTTTAATACGGAGTTGCTATGAAAATACTTGCAATCGAATCCTCATGTGACGACACCGCAGCAGCAGTTGTTGAGGATGGCAGAAAAATACTTTCAAATATTGTTGCCTCTCAAGTAAAACAGCACATAGTTTTCGGAGGCGTTGTTCCCGAAATAGCTTCAAGAATGCATATTGAGGCAATTTCGGGCACTGTCGAGTGCGCGCTAAAAAAGGCCGACTGTGAACTAAAGGACATTGACGCAATCGCCGTAACCTATGCTCCGGGGCTTATTGGGGCACTTTTAGTCGGCGTGAATTTTGCAAAGGGTCTTGCCTTGGGGAGCAAATTGCCTTTAATCCCCGTTCACCATTTGCGCTCGCACATTGCATCGAATTACCTAACATTTAAAGAGCTTGAGCCTCCGTTTCTCTGTCTTGTTGTGTCGGGAGGGCATAGTCATATTATAGATGTGAAAAGCTACACCTCTTTTAAAATTATCGGTCGAACACGGGACGATGCCGCAGGCGAAACAATGGATAAGGTTGCAAGAACTTTAGGGTTACCGTACCCGGGTGGGCTTAACCTTGATATTGCTTCAAAGAATGGCGACAAAACTGCATATAAATTCCCACACCCTAAAGTCTCCTCAAGTGTCTATGATTTTAGCTTTTCTGGGCTTAAAACAAACGCCGTGAATATAATTCACAACGCTTCGCAGAAAAATGAAAAAATTAACACTGCCGATTTTGGTGCATCGTTTATAAACGGAGTTGTTGACTGCTTAGTAACAAACACACTCCTTGCCGCAAAGGATTTGGGGCATAAGAAAATCGCACTCTCAGGCGGAGTTGCGGCAAACAGTGTTTTAAGACAAAGGATGAAAGAGCTTTGTAAAGGAAATGATTTAGAGCTTTATATGCCGGACCTCTCTCTTTGCGGTGACAATGCCGCTATGGTCGGCTCACAGGCCTACTATGAATTCTTAAACGGGAATGTTGCGGATATGTCTTTGAATGCATATGCCTCAATGAGCATTGAATAACCTTTCAACACATAATTTCACGCATATGATAACAAACTCTGACCGCTCACTTAAAAGGGCGGTTTTTGGTCGATATTTTGTATAATAATCATATTCTTTTCACTTCTTTTAACTCGCTTTTTGGAGGGTAATAAACTTTACAATCAGGCGTGCGTGTGGTAAAATAGCGGAGATTGAAAAAGCAAAGGAGCGTTCTTATGTTCTACACGAGCACAAGGGATAAAACAGTCAAAGTAACAGCCTCTCAGGCAATAACTCAAGGGATTTCATCCGACGGCGGATTGTTTGTTCCCGAAGATATTCCAGAATTTTCAACAGATGAGCTTATTGAATATTCAAAGCTTGATTATATAGGCAGGGCAAAAGCAATCCTTTCTATGTATTTAACAGACTTTTCGCAAGAGGAGATTGACTTGTGCGTAAAAGGTGCATACGCTCAAGGCAAGTTCAGCAGCGAAAAGGTTGCTGAACTCAAACAGCTTAAAGACGGCGTAAATGTCCTTGAACTGTGGAAAGGCCCAACCTGCGCTTTCAAAGACATGGCACTTCAGCTTTTACCTCACCTTTTAACAACATCGGCAAAAAAGACCGCAAAAGGTAAAGAAATTGTGATTCTTGTCGCAACCTCGGGTGATACTGGCAAGGCAGCGCTTGAGGGTTTCAAAGATGTTGATGGAACTAAAATTATGGTTTTTTATCCGAGCGACGGAGTCAGCCCCATGCAAAAACTTCAAATGACTACCCAAGAGGGTTCAAACGTAAATGTTTGCGCCATTGAAGGCAATTTTGATGATGCGCAAAACGGAGTCAAAAGCATTTTCACAAACAAGGAAACTAAGAAAAAACTTGATGATAAAGGCATGATGTTTTCATCCGCAAACTCGATAAATTGGGGCAGGCTTGCTCCTCAAATCGTTTATTATATTTCAGCCTACTGTGACCTTGTCTCTGAAAATAAAATAAATGTCGGTGACCTTATCAACATTGTTGTGCCAACTGGTAATTTTGGCAACATTCTTGCGGCATATTATGCAAAGGAAATGGGCTTACCCATCGACAAGCTAATATGTGCTTCGAACAAAAACAATGTTTTGACAGATTTTTTAATGACAGGTAAATATGACAAAAACAGAGATTTTCACACAACCTCCTCCCCTTCAATGGATATATTGATATCAAGCAACCTTGAGCGTTTGCTTTTCCTGTTGTGTGGAATGGACGACATTCAAGTCAGAAGTTGGATGGCAAGTCTAACAAACAGTGGCAAATACGATGTTGGCAAAAACATGCTCAAAAAGCTCAATTCAATTTTTGCAGCAGGCTTTTGTGATGATGAGAAAACGAAAATGACTATTGCAAAAACCTATGAGGATTTCAACTATCTTTGTGATACGCACACAGGTGTTGCTGTCAATGTTTATAACAGTTATAGAGAGGAAAGTGGCAACACAACGCCAACAGTTATAGCCTCCACGGCAAGCCCGTTCAAATTCAGCGCAAGCGTGCTCAACGCTCTTGCTCCCGAAAAAGCAAAGGGACTTGACGAGTTTGAAATGGTGTGTGAACTCTCAAAAATAACAGGATTAGAATGCCCTCCCCAACTTGCAAACCTAGCTTCGAAAAAGGTCAGATTTACGGATTGCTGCTCTAAGGACGAAATGGGAAAAAAGGTGCTCGACTTAGTTTAAAATTTTAATGCACGGGGTGATTAAATGTCTCTTTTTGTTATAGGGGACACCCATTTGTCGCTTGGCGCCGCAAAGCCTATGGATATTTTTGTCGGCTGGGAAAACTATGTTGAAAGGCTTGAAAAAAAATGGCGTGCCATTGTGAACAACAACGATACCGTAGTTATTGCAGGCGATGTTTCATGGGGCATGAGTCTTGATGATTCTTTGGTTGATTTTAGGTTTTTAGATTCTCTCCCTGGCGAAAAAATCATTATGAAGGGCAACCATGACTATTGGTGGAACACGAGAAAAAAGATGGAACAATTCTTTGTTGACAATTCGTTAGAAACCATCAAAATTCTTCACAATAACGCTTATCGAGTTAATGACATTGCAGTTTGTGGCACAAGGGGCTGGTTTTTCGACTGCCAGAGCATCGAGGATAAAAAGGTTCTCAATCGTGAAGCGGGCAGACTTTCTACTTCAATCAAGGCAGCAAAAGAACTGGGTGGCGAACCTGTTGCTTTTCTTCACTATCCGCCTCTTAGCAACGACAAGGTTTGTCAAGAAATTATGCAGGTTCTTATTGATGAAAAAATCGAGCGTTGCTACTATGCGCACCTCCACGGCGCATCATGTTCAAACGCATTCAACGGTGAATATGAAAATATAAAATTTTCGCTCATTTCCGCTGATTATCTGAGCTTTTGCCCGAAGCTTATTCTTAACAAGTGAAATATAGTTTGAAACTATTAAAAATATTGTTTTATCTATGGCAATTTCAACGAATATTTGATATAATATTTGGGTTATTGTACAATACAGGAGGAAAATAAATGTTAAAATCCAAAAACAAGGTTGAAACAAACACCTACGACCTAGAAGTATCTGTCAGCGCCGAAGAATTTGAAGCGGCGATTCAACAGGTCTACAACAGAAAAAGAAAAGGTATAGCCCTCCCTGGCTTTCGTAAAGGTAAGGCTACACGCAAAATGATTGAAAGCTTTTACGGCAAGGGTGTGTTTTATGAAGATGCACTTGAATCCGTTTATCCCGTCGCTGTTGACGAGGCTTTGAAAGAGTCGGAGCTTGATGTTGTCGACTACAATGCAGATGTCAAGGATGTCGGCGAAAACGGTGTTGAGCTTTTGCTTAAAGTTACTGTTAAACCCGAAGAAATCAGTATTGAAAAATATAAGGGTTTAGAAGCTGAGAAACCCGAAGCAACAGCAACAAAAGAAGACATTGAACAAGAAATCGACCGCTTGCTTGAAAGAAACTCACGCATGGTAACGGTTGAAGACAGAGCCGCACAAGACGGCGACATTGCTGTTATTGATTTTGAAGGCTTTGTTGACGGAGTTGCCTTTGAGGGTGGAAAAGGTGAAAACCATTCACTAACACTTGGCTCCGGCCAATTTATCCCCGGTTTTGAGGAGCAGGTTATCGGCCGCAGTGTAAACGATGAGTTTGATGTGAATGTAACCTTCCCCGAGGAATATGCACCTGAACTTGCCGGCAAAGAGGCTGTTTTTAAAGTCAAATTGCATGAAGTCAAGTTTAAGGAAATGCCCGAGCTTGATGATGATTTTGCCAAAGATGTAGGCGAAGACTATGAAACTGTTGCCGACCTTAAAAAGGGCATAAAGGAAGAATTGTCTGAAAAAAAGGCAGAGCATGCAAAACAAACCTTTGAAGAAAATCTACTTAAAATAGTTGCGGATAACCTCAAGGCCGAAATCCCAGAGGTTATGTTTAAGAAAAAAGCCGAAGAAAACATCGAGTCCTTTTCACAGAGAATCAGCCAACAGGGCATTGACCTGAACACCTACTTGAGCTATGTTGGAATGGACCGAGCAAAGTTTGAAGGAGAAATGTTTGAACAGGCCGTAACTCAAGTTAAGATTCAGCTCGCACTTGAAAAGATTGCAGAAATTGAAAAAATCACAGTTAGCGAACAAGAAATTGATGACGAAATCGCAAAAATGGCCGAAGCTTATAGCATTGACGTGGAAACTGTTAAAAAGGTTGTCACCGCCGACAATATTTCATCAGATATAAAGGGCAAAAAGGCTGTTGATTTGATTGCCGAAAACGCAAAGGTAATTAAACCTGAGGCAGAAAAGAAAGCAAAGGAAGAAGCAACTAAGCCAAAAACAGCAGCAAAAGCTAAGACAACCACAAAAGCTAAGACAACCGCTAAGCCAAAGACAACCGCTAAGGCTAAGTCTGATTCTAGTGCAAAAACTAAGACTACTTCAGCAGCTTCAAAGGCAAAGTCAACAACCACAGCTAAAGCTAAGACTGAAACAAAAACAGCGGCAAAAACTAAGGCTAAAGCTGAGGATAAGACTGAAGATACAAAGAAAACTGCAACAACAGCTAAGAAACCTGCAGCTACCAAAAAGGCTACTACAAAAAAGAAAGTGGAAAAGGCTGAATAAAGCTAAACGCATTTCACTATAATAGTACAGTGTTTGTAAAAATTTGTAATTTTAAAATATAACCATAAAGACTGGAGGAGACAATATGTCATTAGTGCCGTATGTTATTGAACAAACAAGCAGAGGTGAGCGTTCTTACGACATTTTTTCAAGACTTCTTAATGAGAGAATTATTATTATTTCTGACCAAGTTAACGACGTAACTGCAAGTCTTGTTGTTGCACAGATGCTTCACCTTGAAGCCGCAGACCCTGATAAGGACATTAGCTTCTACATCAACAGCCCCGGTGGCTCAGTTTCTGCTGGAATGGCTATCTACGATACAATGCAGTATATTAAATGTGATGTGTCAACAATTTGTATTGGCCTTGCTGCATCTATGGGAGCATTCCTTCTCTCCAGTGGCACCAAAGGCAAGAGATATGCTTTACCCAACTGCGACATAATGATTCACCAACCGCTTGGCGGTGCGCAAGGTCAAGCAACCGACATTAAAATTGTTGCGGACCATATTATCAAAACAAGAGAAAGACTTAACAAGATACTTGCAGAAAATACTGGAAACGCGATTGACGTTATTGCAAAAGATACTGATCGAGACAACTATATGACAGCTCAAGAGGCTCTTGATTACGGTATTATCGACAAGGTTCTTCTTAAAAGATAAGTCATTCACTTAATTACCGGGAGGCTAAATATGCCAAGAGATGATGAAAGAAAAGAAAAGGCAATAGTTTGTTCCTTCTGCCGCAAGCCACAGTCTCAGGTTGGCAAACTCATTGCGGGGCCAGGAGTATACATTTGTAACGAATGTATAGAGCTATGCCAGGCTATTCTCGATGAGGACCAGGACTATAGCAAAAAGGATGGCAAAAAAAGGCCCGCCGAGCACGATAGTCGCCTTTTGAAGCCGCAGGAGATTAAAGAGAAACTTGATGAATATGTAATTGGGCAGGATTCTGCTAAGATAGCATTGAGCGTTGCTGTTTATAACCATTACAAGCGTGTCAACATTGCGAAAAATTCAGATGTTGATGTCCAAAAAAGCAATATTTTGATGATTGGGCACACAGGTGTCGGTAAAACGATGCTCGCTCAAACACTTGCAAAAATTTTGGATGTACCCTTTGCAATAGCCGACGCTACAACCCTAACTGAGGCAGGATATGTTGGTGAGGACGTTGAAAACATTCTTCTTCGCCTTATTCAATCTGCGGATTTTGATGTTGAGCGTGCTGAGCAAGGCATTATATATGTTGATGAAATCGACAAAATTTCAAGAAAATCCGAAAATGCCTCTATAACCCGTGATGTCAGCGGCGAGGGCGTTCAGCAAGCATTGCTGAAAATTCTTGAAGGCACTGTTTCAAATGTTCCGCCTCAAGGTGGAAGGAAACACCCACAACAGGAGTTTATTCAAATAGACACCTCAAACATTCTGTTTATCTGCGGAGGTGCATTTGATGGCATTGAAAAAATTATTGAAAAAAGAATCGGCGGTTCGGCTGTCGGGTTTGAGGCAGCAATTAAAGGCAAGGCAGAAAAGGACCGTGATTCCGTTATTACCCAGGTTATACACCATGACTTGGTGAAATATGGAATTATCCCTGAACTGGTCGGTAGATTGCCCGTTATCACTGTTCTTGAAGAACTTGACAGTGAGGCGCTTGTTAGAATCCTTTGTGAGCCGAAAAACTCTATCCTTAAACAATACCAAAAGCTGTTTGAGCTTGACGATGTTGAGCTTGAATTTGATAGAGGCGCTTTGGAGGCTGTTGCCGAAAAAACTCTTGAAAAGAAAACCGGTGCAAGAGGCTTGAGAGCCATTATGGAACAAACTCTTTTACCGCTTATGTATGAAATACCGTCAGACAATAGCATTGAGCATGTTACAATCACCGAAAGAAGCGTAAGGGACGGTGAACTGCCACTTGTTGAACGCAACCCTGCTCGAAAGCAAGGCAGAACAAGCTCCTTCCACGGTGTTAGAGACAAAAAGAACGCTGTCGGCGAATAATTCAATAATTATTAAACCCCCTGTTACAGAAAAAATCTGCAACAGGGGTTTTCTCACGCCAAAAACGCTTGTAATGTTTATGTGCTGCCAGTGTGAGTGCAGCCACATCTTTAATATCGGGTGCACGCCTGTGCATTTTCTACTACTTTTTAGACAAATCAATACACTTTCAACGTTAGCACCATCCTGTTTTAACTAAAATCACTTTTAGCCTTTTCTAACATCTCCACAGCAATTTTTATACTTTTTCTCGCTTCCGCAAGGACATTTTTCATTCGGGCCTATTTTTTGGCCTTTTTTGACCGTTCTGCCCTTATCGCTTCCATCGGACATGCCACCGCCCGACTGTGATGTGATTTTAACCTGTTGCTCACGCTTAATTTCCGCTTGAGTCTTTATTCTAACTGTGAGCATCATTTTGACTGTATCTTCACGAATCGAATTTGTCATTTCGTCAAACATATCGTAGCTTTCCATTCTATAAGCTACAACAGGGTCCTGCTGACCGTATGCACGCAAACCGATTCCTCTTTTGAGTTCTTCCATTGCGTCAATGTGGTCCATCCATTTACTATCAACATTTCTTAAAAGAATCATTCTTTCAAGGCCGCGCATGAGCTCCTCGCCGTATTCTTTTTCACGCTTCCCGTAAAGCTCAGTGCCTCTGCTTATCAAAAGCTCCTTCACTTCCTGCGTGTCAGAAACACCATCTATAAAGTCGCTGCTTACAGTCAACCAGTTCAGGAATTTTTCACGCAAACCGTCAATATTCCACTCCGCCTTGGGTAAAGCATGAGCACAGTAGAAATCAACGTTTTCGGAAATGCTTTCTTCAAGCATTTTTAAAACAACTGGTTTTAGCTCCTCGCCGTCGAGAACCTTATTGCGCTGTTCGTATATAATCTCTCTTTGCTTGTTCATGACATCATCATACTGCAAAACGCTTTTACGCCTTGCAAAGTTCATGGATTCAACCTTTTTCTGCGCACTTTCAATTGAGTTTGAAACCATTTTTGCCTCAATGGGCATGTCTTCGGGGGCTTTAAGGGTGTTCATTATGTTTGTCAGTCTCTCGCCGCCGAACAATCTCATAATATCGTCTTCAAGTGAAATATAGAAACGGCTTGCGCCCGAGTCACCCTGCCTGCCTGCACGGCCTCTTAACTGGTTATCTATTCGGCGTGATTCGTGCCTCTCTGTGCCGACAATAAACAAACCGCCTGCATCCTTGACCCGCTGTGCCTCGTCTGCAATGCTGTCACGGTATTTTTTGTTAAGCCTTGTGAATTCCTCACGTGATTTTCTGATTTCTTCATCTTGTGTTTCTGCAAAGCCTGTTGCCTCCGCTATTAACTCTTCGGTATAACCGAGCCTTCTCATCTCCGATTTTGCAAGGTATTCGGAGTTACCGCCGAGCATAATATCAGTGCCACGCCCTGCCATGTTCGTTGCGATTGTAACAGAGCCCTCTTTACCTGCCTGCGCAACTATTTCAGCTTCCTTATCATGGTGCTTTGCGTTGAGAACAGCGTGTTTTACCCCTCTGCGTTTGAGCATCATGCTCAACAGCTCGGACCTCTCAATTGAGATTGTGCCAACCAAGACGGGTTGCCCAATCTTGTGGCATTCTTCAATTTGGTCTAAAACCGCATTAAATTTTGCTTTTTCTGTTTTATAGACAATATCGGGGTTGTCTTTTCTTATCATCGGCATGTTTGTCGGGATTTCAACTGCGTCAAGAGAATATATCTGACTGAACTCGTCACTCTCTGTCATTGCTGTACCCGTCATACCAGACAGCTTCGTATATAACCTAAAATAGTTTTGGAATGTTATTGTTGCAAGCGTCTTGCTTTCATGCTCAACTCTAACATTTTCTTTTGCCTCAATCGCCTGATGCAAGCCCTCGTTGTAACGCCTGCCGATCATTATGCGGCCCGTGAATTCATCGACAATGAGAACCTCTCCGTCCTTGACAACATAGTCAACATCCCTTTTCATAACACCAATCGCTTTGATTGCCTGGTTGATATGATGAAAAATTGTTATGTTTTCAATATCCATTAGGTTTTCAAGGTTAAAGTGTGCCTCTGCCTTTTCAATGCCGCTCTTTGTCAATGTCGCATTCTTTGCCTTTTCGTCAATTATTACATCGCCGTCAGCAACATCCTCAGCGTTTGTTTTTGAATCAATCTCCTTGACCCTTGCCATAGAAAGCATTTTTGCAAAGTTGTTTGCCATACGGTATAACTCCGTTGACTGTTCACCCTTGCCTGAAATTATAAGAGGTGTTCTCGCCTCATCAATCAAAATCGAGTCAACCTCGTCAACTATTGCAAATGAGTGACCTCTTTGAACCTTGTGCTCCTTGTATTGAACCATGTTATCGCGAAGATAGTCAAAACCCATCTCGTTGTTTGTGCCATAAGTAATGTCAGCATTATATGCTTCTTTCCTCTGCGAATTATCTATTTCATGCACTATAAGGCCAACCTCGAGACCCAAAAAGCGATAAACCTTGCCCATCCATTCAGAGTCCCTTCGGGCAAGATAATCATTGACGGTGACGATATGAACACCGTCGCCCGAAAGAGCATTAAGGTATGCGGGTAAGGTTGCAACAAGGGTTTTACCTTCACCCGTTTTCATTTCTGCGATTCTGCCCTGGTGAAGAATAATACCACCCGTTACCTGAACAGGGAAATGCTTCATGTTAAGCACTCTCCAAGACGCTTCACGGCAAATAGCAAACGCTTCGGGCAAAATGTCGTCAAGCGTTTCTCCCTTTTCAAGTCTTTGCTTGAATTCGGGAGTTTTTGCCTGCAACTGCTCATCGGTAAGCTTTGAGTACTCTTCCTCATAGCTCAAAACCTTTTCAGTTATCGGAATAACTCTTTTGATTTCCTTTTGCGAATAGTTTCCGAATAGTTTTTTAAGAAAACTCATTTTTTCACCTCAAAAGGCGCAAACAGCGCCGAACTGTAAAATTGCAATATTAAATATTATATCACAAGCACATATAAAAATCACTTGTTATATTGTAAAATGTTTTTTAACTTTGAATTACTTCTTGCATTGTTGAAAAAGCCACCACTTTGTGATACTATTACAAAAAACACAGTAAGGGGTGCGGTCTATGTCAAAACGTAAGGACTATATATCGTGGGACGAATATTTTATGGGCATCGCCATTCTCTCTGCAAACAGGAGTAAAGACCCAAACACCCAAGTCGGTGCTTGTATTGTCAACGAAAAAAATAGAATTATGTCGGTCGGCTACAATGGTCTCCCTTTCGGTTGCGATGATGATGTTTTCCCGTGGGAGAGAAGTGGCGACGAATACGACACAAAATACCCCTATGTTTGCCACGCTGAGCTCAACGCTATACTCAACAATAGAGGAAACCTTGAGGGGTGCAAGATTTATGTGGCATTGTTCCCTTGCAATGAATGCGCGAAAGCTATAATTCAAAGCGGAATAAAAGAAGTTGTTTATATTTCAGATAAATATGCCGATTCCGTTTCAGTCAAAGCGTCAAAAAGAATGTTTGATGCGGCAGGCGTAAAATACACTAAAGTAATAATGAAACACGATAAAATAACTATCGATTTCAGAGAATGCAACATATAAATTCATGTTTAATTACAAAGCCCCGATGAAGTGTCATCGGGGCAATTTTTATTGAATGTTCATGACAACATACTGCAAGCCCGTACCGTCATCATTTTTAGGGCGCGCGTGCACGAAGGTGTTGTTATCTGCCCAATAAAAGGTCGAATACTCATACAAAAACGGCTCTTCATAAATAGTAGCTGTGCCTGTTTCAAGGTTGCAAATGCAAAGCTTTTGAAGAATTAGCCCTTTTGCCTGTTGCGTTGTTTGCCCCGCAACAACGGCCCTTTTCCCGTCCGGGCTGACACTGAGCACTTCGGGCTGTTTTGCAAAACCAACATCACTAACCTGTATTTCATCACCTGATAAGAGGTTCGTGAATTTTAAAGTATCTTTGTGAAGGACATATTCGCCGTCTTGCAAATAATCCCTATAATAATGCCCTTGAATTTTAAGATAGGCGTGCTCCTCCCCGTTGTCGTTGAGAAAACACTCAAATGCATCGTTAGACTGTCTAACAAACGCAATCCCATAATCGGTAACCTTTGCCCAGAAACCGAGCATATCTGAAACTAAAACCTTAGGCTTTTTCTTACCGTTGAGCTTTATTATATCTGTCCTCATACCTATCTCGTCAAGGTTATAGTTTCTGCCCGACAAGAACAGAGGCTCCTTTGCGGCGCTTTGCAAGAAGTAATCGGTCATCATTGCCCAATCCTCGCGCATTGCTCCTTTAGTGTCTATTGTTCTGCCTTTTTCAAGGACAACCCTTTTTGTATCGCCGTTTGTTAAATTGACACTGAACGCTTCAGTATAAATCTTATCATTGATCACAAAATTATTTTTTTCAAAATCTATAAGCAATAATGCACCTTTTATGTCTAAGCCCTTGGGCATTTGTGTCAATTTAAAATAAGCAAATTCGTGTATTTTAACATCGGCATCGCTTATAACATTTGTATAAATCCCAAAACCCGTCACTGTGCCCTTACGCTCTATGTAATGAATTGTTGCCGGGATAACCTCATTACTGCAAGTTACTTTAATATCAACTTTTTTTACTTCACCGCTGTATTGGGCAAGGACATTGTCTTTTAATTGAAGAAACGTTGCTGATCCGTCGGGGTTTGCAAGATAAAAGACATCTCTAAAGTCCGTTTGCAAAAGTGGCAATTCCAACGCACCGCTGCCACTGACAGCCATAGTGTATTCACTGTTAGCCATTGAATACTCCTTGTAGCTTGCCTGTGCCTTTTTTTTCACAATAAATGTTGCTGTCATAAAAGCTGTTGATAAAACCGCAATTATAATTAAAATAGATAATAATTTTTTACCCTTAATCTTCATATTTCCTCCATATATAAGTTATGTGTATATGAAATTATTGCTTAAATCTCTACCTCAACTTCAACAGGGCAATGGTCAGAACCATATATCTCTGGGTGAATTTTAGCATCTTTTAGTTGTTTATCAAGTTCTTTTGATGTCAAAAAATAGTCAATACGCCAACCGGCATTGTTTTTTCTTGCGTTAAAGCGGTATGTCCACCATGAATATGCCTTTTCAAGGTCGGGATAAAAATAACGAAACGTGTCGGTAAAACCTGAATCAAGTAATTCATTAAATTTGCCTCGCTCCTCGTCTGAAAAGCCTGCATTGCCACGGTTAGGCCCTGGGTTTTTCAGGTCAATCTCTTTATGTGCGACATTTAGGTCGCCGCAGACTATGACGGGCTTGTTTTTGTCGAGGTTTGTTACATAGCTCCTGAACGCATCATCCCATTTCATGCGAAAGTCTATGCGCCGCAATTCTTCCTGTGCATTCGGTGTGTAAACCGTAATCAAATAATATTCAGGGTATTCAAGTGTTATTATTCTTCCCTCTTTGTCAAGCTCATCAATGCCCAAACCATAAACGTGATTGAGCGGTTTTTCTTTTGTAAAAATCGCAGTGCCTGAATAGCCCTTCTTTTCGGCATAGTTCCAAAACTGATAATATCCCTTTGTTTCAAGGTCAATCTGCCCCTTTTGCAACTTTGTTTCCTGAAGGCAAAATGCATCTGCATCAAATGCATCAAACACTTCTACAAAACCCTTTTTCACACAGGCTCTTATTCCATTAACATTCCAAGAAACAAATCTTTTAACACACATTTTTCTTCCTCCATACAGGCAAATTGTAAATATAGGTTATTGTAGCACATAATGGACAAAAAGCCAATGATTCTCCTTGACAAAATGGGAGTTTTGTTGTAAATTAAACTTACTTGTTTCCAAACATTATATTTAAGGGAAACATGATTTTAAGGAGGAATTAACTTGAAGAAAAGCTTTTCCAGAATACTTGCTCTTGTTTTAGCTCTTTCGCTTCTGCTTTCGTTTGCAGCCTGTGGTGGCTCAAAAGATGATGACACCACCACCACGAGCGAAACAACCGTGGAATCAAATAATGCAAACGCAGACGCCGACAACACCACTGAGCCAACAACCGACACCACTTCTTTGGTCGAACCAACAACAGATAAAACAGAACCAACCGAAAACAAAGACGAAACGGCTTTGCCCGAAAGCAAGTCTGAAATTCTTGCTACATACACACAACTCATGAACGATGCAAAAAAATTAAAGCCCGGCTACAAAAAATATGAATATCAAGAAATTCCCAAAAATAAAAGGAAAATTGAAGGGAGAGGCATTGACACTCTACTAAATCTCGCTGGATTGTTCATGACTAGTAAAAAATCTGCAACAGATAAACCTGAGATTAACGCAAAGGGCAGCGACATGAAATGGTTCCCCGTTTGTAAAGCAGACAAGGGTTGCTTGCTCACAGACACAAGCGCAATCAAATCTGCCAAAAGCGAGCTGGATAAAAAGGGAAATATCAAACTCACGATAGTTCTTAAGGACGAGAAAAACTGCGAGCCTTATAATACAAACACTAAAACAAGCTCGAGTAATGTTGGCAAAATGTTCAACCCCCTTTCAAAATCGGACATAGACTATGAACTTGAAAACAACTCTGCCGTTAAAGCTGCTATAAAAGAAGTAGACTACAGCCTTAATTATCAAAACAGCACTGCAATTCTTACTTACAACCCAAAGACAATGCAAATTGTTGAACTTGAGCAATTCATGTATACATTAATGACCGTAGAGGGCAAAATTTTGTTTTTTGGAGATTTTAAAGGCACAGCAGTTTTAGACAACGTAATGAAGATTTGGGAATTGAAATATTAATTTAATTTAAAAATTAATAATGTTAACCACCCCGTTTTTCGGGGTGGTTTTATTTGCACTGTATAACGGCTTTTGTTTAAAAAACAATATCTTAAGAGGCCATATTATATTA
>DASRNM010000101.1:0-15740 GCA_035647435.1 Clostridia bacterium | reverse complement strand
GTTTATATTTGAATGTTTTATGATATAATTTGTAAAAAGGAGGTTTAAATTGTGGAAGAATTTAAAAAAATGTTTGACATTTCCATTGGTAATTTTACACTTGGCAATGTGTTTTCGGCAATTATCACGCTTGTGATTTGTATTGTTTCTGTTAAGTTGCTAATGATTTTTATTTCAAGGGCAGTTAATAAAATTCATGCAGAGAAAACACTGTTAAATTTTATCAAAACAGGCATTCGCATTGTGTTATATATTGTTTCTATAATAATTGCGGCAGATAGTTTAGGCATACCTGTAACATCACTTGTTGCTTTACTAAGCGTAGGTGGCCTTGCTGTCTCCCTTGCAATTCAAGGCTTTCTCTCAAACCTTGCGAGCGGCATATCAATACTTATATCAAAACCGTTTGTAGCAGGAAACTTTGTTGAGGTCAACGGCGTTAGCGGCACTGTGAACGAGGTTAGCCTAATTTACACAAAGCTTTTCACAGTTGACAACAAAATAATCTATGTGCCTAACAGCGAAGTGGCTACAAATAAAATTACAAATTACAATTCGCAAGCCGAGCGAAGAATTGATTTTAATATCACCGCCTCATATGATACACCACTTTCAAAAGTGAAAAAAGCTTTGGCGCAGGCGGTTGACGCAGTCCCTGAGTTATTAAGCGAACCTAAACCTGCCATAGTCGTTTCTGCTTATCTGGAGAGCAGCATTGAATACTCAGTTAAAGTTTGGGTGAAAACAGATAAATATTGGGACGCTTATTTTGAATTGCTTGAACAAGCCAAAAAACAATTTGATGAAAACGGTGTTGAAATGACTTATAACCACCTCAATGTTCACATTGACAATACCCAACCAAAAGATAAAAAACTATAATTGAAATGCAACAAAAAACAATTCCTCATAATGTGGGGAATTGTTTTTTTGCTTATAAAATTTAAAACCCTCAAAAAATGAGTGGTAATAATTTTGGCACGCTTGGAGGGATTCGAACCCACGGCCTACTGCTTAGAAGGCAGTTGCTCTATCCTACTGAGCTACAAGCGCATATAAATTAAATGGAGCGGGTGATGGGAATCGAACCCACATATCTAGCTTGGAAGGCTAGTGTTCTGCCACTGAACTACACCCGCATTTGGCGACGCTGATTATTTTATCACAACCAACGTCGTAATGTCAATATGATTTAAGAGTAATTTTGATTTTTATCTGTTTTATTAATCCGCAGCGAGAATGATTTCGCCTTCTTTTGCTGTAATAAAAACTGATTTTAAAGGTGAATCAACATTCTCTATTATTAATGATGCAATTTTATCTTCAATTTTTCTTCGCATAACATTGCGAAGGTCTCTAGCGCCCCGTGTTCCGCCATACGCTTGTTTTGCAAGCTCAGCCGGCACTGAATCGTCCCATTTGAGTTCTATATCTTTTTCATGAAGCGGTTCGACAAGGTCGTTGAGCATAAGGAGTGAAATTTCTTGCAAACCTTGCTCGTCCAAATCTTTAAAAACAACAATCTCATCAACTCTGCCCAAAAACTCTGGTCTTAGAAACTCTTTGAGGGCTCTCATAGACCTTTCAGCTGTTGCCTCACTCTTTGTTTTGCCAAAGCCTAAAGCGCCTGAAATGCGGTCACTGCCCGCATTTGAGGTCATTATAATCACAGTGTTCTCAAAGCTAACATTTCTGCCCTGCGCATCGCTGATTTTACCCTCATCAAGAATTTGCAGAAGAATGTTCATCACGTCGGGGTGTGCCTTTTCAATCTCATCAAAGAGAATGACAGAATAAGGCTTTCTCCTAACTTTTTCGGTCAACTGACCTGCCTCGTCGTACCCGACATATCCCGGAGGAGAACCGATGATTCTTGAAACGGAGTGTTTTTCCATGAACTCCGACATATCCAACCTAATAAGTGTTTCAGGCGTATCGAAAAGCTCATTTGCAAGAACCTTGACAAGCTCCGTTTTACCTACGCCTGTAGGGCCGACAAAAATAAACGATGACGGCCTGCGCAGCGGACTTATCTGCACCCTGCCTCGTCTTATTGCGGCGGCAACAAGCCCAACCGCTTCATCCTGCCCTATTATTCTGGATTTTAAATTATCTTCAAGGCTGGCAAGCCGCCTGATATCACTTTCTATAACCTTTTGTGCAGGGATACCTGTCCACAACTGAATTACCGTTGCCAAATCATCTTCGGTAACATTGTTGTCGGAGGCCTTTTCTTCAAGCTCTTTGATTTTGCCTTCGCTTGTAATAATTTCAGCCTTAACTCTTGCTATTTCTTCATAATCAACATCTTCCGTTTCACTAACAAGCTCTTGTTGTTGCTCTTGCATTGCCACAAGCTTTTTTTCAGTTTTTTCGAGGTCGCCTATACTCTTGTTTCTAAGGTTTGCACAAGTGCACGCCTCGTCAAGCAAGTCAATTGCCTTATCTGGCAGAAAACGGTCGTTAATATATCTTTCTGAAAGAGTAACTGCACGGTAAATTAAAGCATCACTAATTTCTACTCTGTGAAAAAGCTCGTAATAGTCTTTAATTCCCAACAGCATCTCATAGGTGTCCTTTATTGAGGGCTCTTCAATTTTAACAGGCTGAAGTCTGCGCTCAAGCGCCGCGTCCTTTTCAATATACTTTCTGTATTCGGTAAACGTAGTTGCGCCGATAATCTGTATTTCACCTCTTGAAAGAGAGGGTTTTAGTATATTTGCAGCATTCATTGAGCCCTCAGCATCACCTGTTCCGACAAGGCTGTGAACCTCGTCAATAAACAGGATTATATTGCCTTCAGACTTTACCTCCTCAACAAGGCCCTTGATGCGACTTTCAAACTGGCCTCTGAACTGAGTGCCCGCAACAAGCGAAGTCAAATCAAGCAGATAAATCTCTTTATCGCTAAGCCTTGCAGGTACATCATCCTGCGCAATTTTCAAAGCAAGCCCCTCGGCAATAGCTGTTTTACCAACACCCGGCTCGCCAATCAAACAAGGGTTGTTTTTGGAACGCCTACAAAGGATTTGAATTGTTCTATAAATTTCACTTTCTCTGCCGACGATTCGGTCAATTTCATTGTTTCGTGCCTTTTCAGTTAAGTCTGTACAATAAAGCTTGAGAAATTTACGCTTTTTTTCTGCCTTTTTCTTGTTTTTATCATTTTTCTTCTTTTTTGTATCTTTATCGCCCGAACCGCCCGTTTCACTTGAGCTAAAATTGCTCGGGTTCATAAACGGAAGCGTCCCTGCACCGCCGGGGACAAAACCGATATCCTTATCATCATCACCAAGTGTTTCGAGAAACTGCTCTCCGACCTGGTCAACTTCGTCCTCAGAAATGCCCATGCTTTGCATCATCTGCTTGATTGGCCCTATATTAAGCTCCATTGCACATTTCATGCAAATGCCTTCCTGCGTTGTTTTATCGCCGTCAACCTTAGCGATAAAAATCACTGCAGGTCTTTTTTTGCATCTACTGCATAGCACTTGTTTCATTAAATCAATTACTCCTTATTCTCTGCTTTGTTGTTTGCTGCCTTATCACGGAACTTTTTTATGGTGCCTGGAACATAGCTTAACATTGCAACCAGCGTCAACACAGCAGAAATGACTACTAAAATCATCATAACTGTATCGGGCAAAACAAGGTTTTCATAATGCCTTGACACCGCACCGATTTCAGGACCAAATCCAACTATCAGCAACATCACCGCATAAAAGGTAAATGTTGCAGCTTTACCGTAAATCTCTGCCGCAGACGGTCTTAAACCTTTTGCAAGCATTATAGCACCGATTAGCACCATAACTAATTCTTTAAATATAAAGAAAAGAAAAACCCAACTGAAAGCCTTTATAGTAGCATTGGAACTTGCTCTAAAAAATATGAACAACATAACTGCCAATGTTATTTGTGTCAATTTATCTGCCACGGGGTCAAGAATCTTGCCCAACTCGCTGATTTGATTATATCGACGGGCAATCTTTCCGTCAAGGAAATCACTAAATCCTGAAAGGAACAGCACAAACACTGCCCATCCAAGATAGTCTTTGTAAAAAAGAACCGCAAATATCGGTATTAAAAAAATTCTGGTAACAGAAAGAAAGTTTGGAACAGTCAAACTGCCCTTAAATAAACTACTAATAATTACCCCTCCAACACGTTTTATTACCCAAGAATGTTGTTTATAAAATCAGAAGATCTGAGATATCCTATTATTATGGACTCGTCAGCGGCATTTGTGAGCCAGTTGTCAGCCCCGAACCCGATTATTATGTAAAGAGCGACGCTTATCGTGCCGACGATAAAAACTGCCTTAACAGCACCCAACAACCCGCCAAGAATTTGATTTGTTTTATTTATTAACGGAAGCTTAAAGATTTTGTCAATAAACTTAAACAGAACCCTAAGCAGTATAAACAATAATATCCCCAAAATAAAGAAAGTAAATAATTTAAAAATTGAAATAAATATTGGTGCTACTACTTTCTCGGCCAGCTCTGCGGATATTACTTCTTTATCAAGCTTAACATTATCAAAGTCTTTGATCAGAGCCTGTGTGTCGACGCCCGTATTCTCTGCAGAGTTTATTAAAAACTGCGGAATGTTTTCGACAACGCCCTGTGCATAATCAACAGCGAGAGATGCCTCTGTCATATCGGGCATACGAGCCTCAATCGTCTTTTCGACACGCTCGTGTATAGTCGAATAGTAAATAGATGTTGCAACCCCTGCAGACAATTGGCCTGCAATGAGAATCGCTAGTATCCATGTTGATGCGCTTAAAATTGTTGCGACAAACCCACGCTTTGCGGCACGGTACACGATAAACGCAAACAGTGCAACGAGCAATATATCAATCACATAACCCAAGACAAACCCTCCTATATTAAAACATTTTTATAATTATATCACATAAATATGCTGTCTTTCAACTTTGATTGTCATTATCAGAGTTTTTATTATCAACTCTGTACTGTTCAATCACAGCGTTACCCAAAACATAGACTGTGCCACCCTTTAAAACAACCTTTGTGCCCGTGTAATTGAGGTCGAGCTCATTAACAACAACTCCGTTGTTATTAATATAAATAAGCTTTTTTTCCGTGAGTATTACAGTATAGTCTAAATCGCACGAAATACTTTTTGGAATTGCGTCTATCTCTTTTTCAAACAACAGTTTACCTCTTGAATTATATGTATAAATCCTGTTGTTCCCTCCACCGAAATCGGAACGGGCAAAAGTGGTTTTTCCGCTCTCATGCTCATAAAAGCTCGTATAATAATCTGTGCCGAGGCTTTCGTCTTGTTTCAAAGTTTTTCTGTTTTCTATCACAATGTGTCTTTTATCACCCTGAGCGGTTATAGTTGCGTTTGAAAGATAAGTTACATTAAAAAGCGTTGTGTCTTTAAAGTCAAAGGACGCTAAGGGTTCGTTTGAATCAAAATTAAAAATGTGAATCTTTGAATAAATTTCTGCATTTTTACTGCCGATAACAGCAATAGCGACACTTTTGCCGTTGTCTGAAAGTGAAATGTCTGATATGTATTCGGCGGAACATCGCCAAACAAAAACCTCCTGTTGGTTTTTGTCGAAAACTGTCAGTACACTTGCAGCAGAACTTGAGCTTGTTGCGATTGCGCAATTCCCTCTCTTGCCGATCTCTGCTGTCAAAATATCGTCACTCATTGTTTTTTCATAGAGCAACTCTGACCTTGTGTGAATCATAAACCTGCCCGAGCCTCTGTCAAAAAGCAAAATTCTTCCGTTTTTAACTTTAATTGCCGGGTCAGTAAAGGTGTGTTGCTGTGTTAACAACTTTTTAGCGGTTGAATTAAAAACAATGCTTGAATCACTTTTAAGAACAACAAGCTTGTTGCCCATAATATCTATATTGTTAAAAGAACCCGCATCGCTTTGGTAAGGGAAACCATCACCTTTTTGGAACTGTTCAAAAAAGCCGTTGAACCCACCTGTCACATTTTCTAAAGTGATTGAATCAAAGGAATTTAATGATAGAAAGGCAATAAAAAGAATTGCAAAAACAAGAAAGGAAAGTTTGAAAACAGCATTGCGTTTTTCGCCCTTTTTGTTTTTGGTTTTTTTACCGCTTTTCTTTTTGGCTGAAGATTTTGCATTCACTTTCTTTGATTTTTTCTTTGCCCTGTAAGCGACTGGCAACTCAATCTCTTGAGTTATTTCTTTGTTTTTCAAGGGTTTATGCCTCCCTTCAAAAATCATATTTTACCTTGTTCAAATACAGCCCATGAGCAGGCGCTGTAATGCCTGCCATGTTTCTATCACATGACTCGATGATTTTTTTGATATCATCGGCATTTATTTTATTTTGAGCAACACCCAAAAGAGTGCCTGCCATTATACGCACCATATTATAAAGAAAACCATCGGCCTCCACGGTAAAAATTACCTCATCGCCAAACCGTTCAACCTTTGCGTTTTTAACCGTTCTCACCGTGTTTTTAACGCTCCCCCCCGAAGATGCAAAGCCACAAAAATCATGTGTGCCGATAAAGCCTTTTGCTGCTTTATCAAGTGTTCTTTCATCAATTGGGTATTTATAATGAAGGTATCTGTTTACATAAAATGGATTTCTGGTTTTTGTATTGATTATTTTATAAATGTATTCTTTTGAAATACAAGAATATCTTGCATGAAAATCTGACAAAACCTCAAAACAGTCTGTAACAACTATGTCTGGTGGTAGGTTTGCATTGAGTGCCAACACTAAGTTTTCGCACTCGATTGTGCTTTGCGTTTTCATGTTGCAACAATACACGTTTGCATGAACACCCGAATCTGTTCTTGAACAACCGGTGACATCTTCTCTTTTACCTACTATCTTTTCAACAGCGTTTTGTAGCACTTCTTGAACTGTTATAGCGTTTTTTTGCACCTGCCAACCATGGTACGCTGTGCCGTCAAAGCATAATGACAAAAGTATATTCCTCATCAAATCACCGCTTTAAAATAAAAATTCAAAACAATAATTGCCACTATCAATAAAATAACCGCAAGCATCGCCATGAAGTCCATTATTTTAAGGTGCATGCTTTTCATGCTTGTTCTACCCTTGCCACCGTTGTAGCAACGGCATTCCATAGCATAAGCGAGTTCATACGCTCGGCGAAAAGATGACACGAAGAGTGGAATAAAAATCGGTATCAAAGCCTTTGCTCTTGAAATAAGTCCACCGCTTTCAAGGTCAGCTCCCCTCGCCTTTTGCGCACTCATTATCCTATCGATTTCTTCAATCAGCGTCGGGATAAACCGCAAGGCAAGCGTCATCATCATTGCAAAAGTGTGCACATCAACACGAAAAACTTTTAACGGAGAAAGCAGGCTTTCAATTGCACCTGTAAGGGCCGTCGGCGTTGTTGTGTATGTCAAAAGTGAAGTGCCTGTAACAAGACAAATTATTCTCACCGCCATAAAAATTGCGGAATAAAGGCCTTTCTCGGTTATTTCAAAAACCCAATATTTTAAAAGTACATCTCCGCCTTTTGAGTATAAAAGGTTTAAAAATGCAGTGAATATAACTATTACCACAATCGGTTTAAGGCTTTTTAATATCATTTTAACTGGAATTTTAGATATAAATATCAAAAAAAGTGTAAAGATAACGACTAACCCGAGTGAAAGAAAGTTTTTGCACAAAAATATTGTAATAATAAACACGAGCGAGAGCACAATTTTCATTCGTGCATCGAGCCTATGAAGCATTGATTTGCCCGCAAAATATTGGCCTATTGTTATATCTCTAATCATTCGGGCACCCCCTTGCTTTTCATAAGGCGCACGAATTCTGCTCTGCCTTGCTCAACTGTAAATATGCCTTCGCTAACATCAACGCCCTTTCGGCTTAATGCCATGAAAACTCTTGTTATTTGAGGCACATTCAACCCCATATTATAAAGTTCATCGCCCCGTGAATAGACCTCGTCAACAGTTCCATACATCGCAATTCTTGAGTTGTTCATAACCATAACCTTTGTGGCTATCTTTGCAACATCCTCCATGCTATGTGAAATGAGCAACACGGTGTTGCCCGTCTGCTTTCGGTAAT
Organism: Clostridia bacterium; assembly: GCA_035647435.1. GTDB lineage: Bacteria > Bacillota > Clostridia > Oscillospirales > Acutalibacteraceae > JAAZFZ01. The sequence continues at coordinate 7,653 of DASRNM010000101.1, read as the reverse complement.
CGTTTATTAATTCAAGTATCATATCTCTGCCTCTCGGGTCAAGCCCTGCTGTTGGCTCGTCGAGAATCAAAACTTTCGGCTCCATTGCCATAACACCAGCAATTGCTACACGCCTTTTCTCACCGCCTGAAAGGTCAAAGGGTGATTTTTGTAGCTGTTCTTGCTTTACACCGACGAATTGAGCGGCTTTTTGCACACGCTTGTTAATTTCATTTTCGTCAAGCCCCATGTTTTTAGGCCCAAAAGCAATGTCTTTATAAACAGTGTCTTCAAACAGCTGGTATTCGGGGTATTGAAAGCAAAGGCCAACTTTAAACCGTGATTGTCTTGTGGCTTCCTTGCTCTTCCATATGTCCTCCCCGTCAACATAAATTTTGCCCGTTGTCGGTTTTAAAAGACCGTTGAAATGCTGAATAAGCGTGCTTTTGCCTGAGCCTGTATGCCCGATTATAGCCAAAAGCTCGCCCTGCTCTATCTCAATATTGATGTTATAGATAGCTGCCACTTCATTCATGAGCCCTTTGCCATAGATATGAGTTAAATCAACTGTTTTAATTATAGCTTTATTGTTCATCCGCCCACCTCCAAAATGGTAAGCAGTTCATTGACACACTCATCAACGCTCAAAGGGATTCTGTTGAATTTAAAGCCGTCTTTTTCAAGCAAGAGTGATAATTCCGCTGATTGAGGCACGTCTAAACCCGCTTTTTTAATCTTTGCGGTTTGTGCAAACACCTCATGCGGTTCACCGTCAAGCATTATTTCAGCGTCATTCATGACAATCACTCGATCCGCTTGAACAGCCTCGTCCATAAAATGGGTTATAAATATAATTGTTTTTCCGCTTTCTTTGTTAAGCGATTTGACGGTTTTCATGACCTCTTTGCGCCCTCTTGGGTCAAGCATTGCAGTCGCCTCGTCAAGCACTAAGCAATCGTTTTGCATTGCTATAACGCCCGCTATTGCAACACGCTGCTTTTGACCGCCTGAGAGCTTATGTGGCTCCCTTTCCCTGCAATCATACATCCCTACTGTTTTTAGCGCAAGGTCAACACGGCGCCTAATTTCTTTCGGCTCGACTCCGAGATTTTCGGGGCCGAAAGCAACATCGTCCTCAACTATTGTCGCAACAATTTGATTGTCGGGGTTTTGAAAAACCATGCCGACAGTTTTGCGTATATCAAATGTCAACTCCTCGTCTCTTGTGTTCATACCGTTGACAATGATATCGCCCCGCTCAGGTGTCAGCATTGCGTTTGTGAGCTTTGCAACTGTTGATTTACCCGAGCCATTATGCCCGAGAACAGCAACAAACTCACCCTTGCGCACAGAGAAGTTTATGTTCTTCACTGCCTGCAAAGGTTCTTGCTCCTCACTTTCATAAGTGAAGCTGACATTTTTAAATTCAATGAGTGTTTCGTTCATTTTATATTCCTTAAATCAAAAAAGCGTATTGCTACGCTGTTTTTAAAAAGATAACTTGTTAATCCATTAAAAATCAAGATTTTTCCAATACGCACTTGAACCGCAGGGCAAAAACATACCTGAATCGGATACGGGCAGGCCTATTTCGCCACTTGTAACTTCACCACCATGAATAGGCTTAACAGCCATAGCTAAAACATATTGCATAACACTCGGTGAAAGCCCTGTTGTGTATGTATTGATAAGAAAAAGCAAGGCTTCATCGCTCAAAAGGTTTGAGCATAGCTCAACGAGCTTATAAATTTCATCTTCAATCCGCCAAACCTCGCCATCGGGCCCTCTGCCGAATGAGGGTGGGTCCATAATTATAATATCGTACTTACTGCCACGCCTTATTTCACGCTCAACAAACTTCACACAGTCGTCAACAATCCATCTCACTGTTTTGTCGGCAACACCACTTGAAGCGGCATTTTCTTTTGCCCATGAAACCATGCCTTTTGAGGCATCAACGTGCACAACATGAGCGCCAGCTTTGAGGCAAGCAACGGTTGCACCGCCCGTATAGGCAAAAAGATTGAGAACCTTAACCTGCCTACCTGAGTTTTTTATAACCTGCCTTACATAGTCCCAATTCTTCGATTGCTCAGGAAACAAGCCGGTATGCTTAAAGCCAGTTGTTTTGATATTAAAGGTCAAGTCCTTATAATCGATCTTCCACATATCAGGCATTGGGCGATAAACTTCCCATCTACCGCCACCTTTTGAGGAGCGATTGAAGCGTGCGTTCGCATTTTTCCACATCGGGTGAGTCTTTTCGGTTTTCCATACAACCTGAGGATCGGGCCTGATAAGAATAACATCGCCCCACCGCTCAAGTCGTTCACCTTCGGAACAGTCTATTAGCTCATAATTTTCCCATCCATCAGAACCTTGCATTTAATTACCCACTTTATATTAATCTATCTTTGACAACCTGTGCGATATCCTCGCCGAGCTTTGAAATCATGGCTTTATCCCTGCCCTCGAGCATGACACGCACAAGAGGCTCAGTGCCCGAAACTCTGACAAGCACCCTGCCTTTGTCACCAAGCTCTTTTTCTGCTTTTTCGATTGCTTTTTTTATCTCAATGTCGCTTGAATAGCGAACCTTGCCTATGTTTGACACCTTAACATTTATCATAACCTGTGGAAATACTTCCATCTCGCTTGCAAGCTCTCCCAAGGTTTTGCCTGTCTGTTTCATAATTTCAAGCAGCTGCAATGCGGTTAACTGGCCGTCACCCGTTCTTGCATAGTCAAGAAAAATCACATGACCTGACTGCTCGCCACCGATTTTATATCCGTTCTCAACCATGCTTTCTAAAACATACCTGTCGCCAACATTGGTCGTAACATATTTTATTTCATTTTCGTCGCAAAACTTGTAAAATCCCATATTACTCATCACGGTTACAACAACGGTGTCTTTAAAAAGCTGACCCGTTTCTTTTAAATGTTTTGCACAAATTGCTATAATTTCATCACCGTCAATAAGGTTACCATTAGCATCCACGCAAAGCAGCCTGTCCGCATCTCCGTCGAAGGCAAACCCGACATCATATTCATGCTCTATAACAAACCTTTGCAACGATTCCATATGTGTTGAGCCGCACTCTTTATTTATATTTACACCATCGGGCTGACAATTTATCATTTTGCACTCGGCGCCCAAACGCATAAACAACTCGGGTGCCGTGATTGTGGACGAGCCGTTTGCACAGTCAAGTGCTATTTTAAGCCCTGTAAAATCACCTTTAATCGTAGATGTCAGGTGTTCGATATAATCAAAAATAGCCATTTCTGAAACTCTTATTTTGCCGACTTCTCCGCCGATTTTCACGGGTGGAACTGTCGATTCGTTCAAAATAATGTTTTCTATTTTTTCTTCAATCGAATCAGGGAGCTTATATCCGTCCGACTTGAAAATTTTTATTCCATTGTATTCACAAGGGTTGTGCGATGCCGATATCATGACACCTGCATCATAACCGTATTTTCTCACAAGAAATGCCACCGCAGGTGTAGGCACGACACCGATTTCGAGCACATCGGCCCCTACGGAGCAAAAACCTGCAGCTATTGCAGATTTGAGCATATCAGAGGACACTCTTGTATCCATCCCTATAAGAACCTTTTGTCTGCTATTGTTCTCGCTTGCTAAAGCCATTGCAGTTGCGCGGCCTATCTTTAATGCAAGTTCACAAGTTAGTTCACTGTTAGCCAAGCCTCTTATACCGTCTGTTCCAAACAGTCTACCCATAGCTTCCCCCCTCAAAAGTTTATCATATTAAACTCTGTTGCCCAGGCATGGTAATACCTAAATGCTTGTAACCTGCAGGCGTTACCATTCTGCCCCTGGGTGTGCGGCTTAAAAAACCTATTTGCATGAGATATGGCTCATAAACATCTTCAATAGTTATTGCCTCTTCTCCTATTGCTGCCGCTATTGTTTCAAGCCCCACAGGGCCTCCGTTATAGTTTTTAATCATAGCTGCCAACAGCTGTCTGTCAATCGAGTCAAGACCCAATGAGTCAATTTCCATTCTATCAAGCGATTTTTTTGCACTATTTTTAGTTATTGTTCCGTTGCCGATAACCTGTGCAAAGTCTCTCGCTCTCTTTAAAAGTCTGTTTGCGATTCTGGGCGTTCCCCTTGAACGGGTTGATATTTCGTATGCGCCTTCCTCATCTAAATCAACCTTCAAAATGCCCGCGCTTCTTTTCACAATTTGCGAAAGCTCTTTTGGGCTATACAATTCTAGTCTGAAAATAACACCAAACCTGTCACGCAAGGGCGAACTTAACTGGCCTGCTCTTGTTGTGGCACCGATAAGCGTGAAGTTAGGCAAATCTAACCGTATTGACCTTGCAGAGGGGCCTTTGCCGATTATTATATCAAGTGCGTTGTCCTCCATCGCCGGGTATAAAACCTCCTCAACACTGCGGTTGAGCCTGTGCACCTCGTCAATGAAAAGAATGTCCCCTTCATCAAGGTTTGTAAGAAGTGCCGCCAAATCACCAGGCTTATCAATTGCCGGGCCTGATGTTATTCTTATATTGACATCCATCTCATTTGCTATTATGCCTGCAAGAGTTGTTTTACCCAACCCAGGAGGGCCATATAACAGCACATGGTCAAGAGATTCTCCTCTTTTTCGTGCGGCTTCAATGTATATCGAAAGGTTTTCTTTGACCTTCAGTTGACCGATATATTCCGAAAAGCATTTTGGGCGCAACGAAATCTCCAAATCAGAGTCGTCAGAACCGCTATATTCGGGAGCTATTATTCTGTTTTCATAATCCGTATCCATACACTCACCTCTTAAAACCGATTAAAGGTTATTGAAACTTAATATCAATTTCTCCCAAGTCTTTTAAGTGCTTGTTTAATATATTCTTCTGTTGTCAGGCCCTCCTCGAGCCTGCTCACAGTCACAGACGCCTCAGACCGACTATAACCGAGAGATACAAGCGCACTGATCGCTTCGCCGCTGCTGCCCGCCTGTGATGCAACGCCAGCCGACTCGGCATCTTCAAAACCTTCATATCCAAAATTTTCTGCTTTCATCTTGTCTTTAAGCTCAAGAATAATCCTCTGTGCAATTTTTGGGCCAACGCCCTTTGCAATGGTTATCGTCTTAATATCAGCCGTTGCAATACTAAGGGCAAGCTTTTCAGGGGTTAACTGTGAAAGAATTGAGAGTGCAGCTTTAGGGCCGACTCCCGTAACTCCGACAAGCAGTTTAAAGCATTCCATTTCTCTATTATCGTAAAATCCGTATAAATCCAAAGCATCTTCACGTACATTCAGATAAGTGAAAAGTGTAACCTCACTGCCTGTTTTACCAATTCTTTTCAAAGTATTTAGCGTTGAGAAACAACGAAAACCAACGCCACCACATTCAATGGCAACGCTTGTTTCGTCTGTGAAAAGTATGTTCCCTGTCAGGCTATAAAACATTAAACCCGCTCCCTAAAAGTATTTGTTAATCTTACCCATTAGCGAACCGCTTGTGTGCGCATAACAAATAGCCATCGCAAGGGCATCTGCTACATCATCGGGCTTGGGTATTTTTTCAAGGTTAAGAATTATCTTTGTCATCTCCTGCACCTGTCTTTTTTCTGCTCTGCCGTAGCCGACAACGCTTTGCTTAACCTGCAACGGTGTATATTCATGTATCGAAAGCCCATGGATTTGAGCGGCAAGTAGTATAACACCCCTCGCCTGGCTGACATCAATAACGGTCTTTGCATTGCTGTTGTAAAAAACCTTTTCTATTGAAAGCGCTTCTGGATTGTATTTTCTTATAATATCCGTTATACCGTTAAAAATTTGTTCAAGGCGTTCATTGAAAGGCATGCCAGCAGGAGTTGTTACCGCCATGCTGTCAATTACTTTAAAATGATTATTTTTGTATTCAATTACACCGGTGCCTACAATTGCATAGCCCGGGTCTATGCCTAAAATAATCATTTTTTCTGATCCCTTTCACGCACAAGCATTCGTGTAGGCGTTCCCTCAAGACCGAACACCCCACGAATTTGATTGTCGATATATCTTTGATAACTGTAATGAAACAAGTTTTTGTTGTTTACAAAACAAACAAATGTCGGTGGCCGTGTTGACGCTTGTGTCATATAGTAAATTTTCAACCTTTTGCCTTTATCGGTTGGAGGCTGCACCCTCAAGGTAGCATCCGCCAAAATATCATTGAGCATACCTGTCGAAATCCTCATTGCGTTTTGGGAATCTACAAACTTAATCAGCTTGAACAACCTGTCAAGCCTTTGCCCTGTTTTTGCTGATATAAATATAATCGGTGCATAAGTCATAAACGCAAAATCATTGACTAAATCTTTTCGGTAATTATCCATCGTTTTTCCATCTTTTTCGATAACATCCCATTTGTTCACGGCAATAATACAGCCCTTGCCCAATTCATGAGCTATGCCAGCAACCTTTGAATCCTGCTCGGTAAAGCCCTGGGTTGCATCAATCATAATCACACAGACATGTGCTCTTTCGACCGCCATGCGTGCTCTTATGACAGAATATCTTTCGATGTTTTCGTATACCCTGCTTTGCCTTCTCAGCCCTGCCGTGTCAATAAATAAGAATTTGCCTTCTGAATTCTCAATTTCCGTATCTGTTGCATCCCTCGTTGTGCCTGCAATGTCTGAAACAATCATTCGCTCCTCACCGGCTATTTTATTTATTAGCGATGATTTGCCAACATTTGGCTTGCCTATGACTGCAACCTTTACTATTTCTTCATCTTCATCATCTTGAATCTTTTTGGGCAAATATTTAATAACCTCGTCAAGCAAGTCGCCTGTGCCGTGCCCGTGAACAGAGGAAACGGCAATGGGCTCGCCCAAGCCGAGATTGTAGAACTCATAAAAATCAAGCGAAGTTTCACCTACTGTGTCGCTTTTATTGACGCACAAAATAATCGGCTTCCCACTTTTTTGAAGCATTGACGTAACTTCCTCATCGTTTGCGACAACACCGGACCTTATATCGGTTACAAGTATAATCACATCTGCGCTGTCTATGGCAAGTTGAGCCTGACGACGCATTTGCGAAAATATCACGTCGTCTGAAAAAGGCTCTATACCTCCTGTGTCAACAAGCATAAAATTATAACCGAGCCATTCACAGTCACCATATATTCTGTCCCTCGTAACTCCCGGGGTATCATCAACGATTGAAAGCCTGCTACCTATAAGTTTATTGAAAAGTGTTGACTTGCCGACATTAGGTCTGCCAACAATCGCCACTACAGGTTTTGACATCTTATCACTTCTTTCCCAACAGTGCATTGAGAAAATCCTCGCCATCATTAGAAACGGGGACCACCCTTACACCGAGCACTTTTGCCATTTGTTCAACTGTTACATCGTCAAGGAACATATCGCCTTCGTGCCTCAATGAAACACGAGGGATTAAGAGTTCGTCGCCTAAATCCACATTGCTCAAACCCTCAATGATATCCTTTCCCGTTAAAAGACCTGCAACAGTTATTTTGTCACCTAAAAATTTATTTTTTATTTTAATCGTATTTATTCTTAAATTATGCCATTTTTTTGTCGTTTCGTCAACTAATTCACTGATTAGAGGGTATGCCGCCTCACCAGTTACAATCGTAATTTTTCTGATTTTATCTGCGTTGAGGTTTTCTGATT
>DASRNM010000100.1:0-5415 GCA_035647435.1 Clostridia bacterium | reverse complement strand
AAAAATAGTAATATATTGCTAAAAGGAGGTAGTTTCGATGAGTTCTGAAATTTTAAGTATAGGGATTGACATCGGTACCTCTACAACACAGGTGGTTTTTAGTAGATTGGTTATGGAAAACACCTCAAGCTACTTCACTGTTCCTAATATCAACATAATTGACAAAAGGGTTGTTTATAAAAGCGACATCTATACAACTCCGCTTGAAACACAAAAGCTTGTTGACGGTGAAGCTGTTAAAAAAATTATTTCAACTGAATATGAAAAAGCAGGTTTTTCGCCAAAGGATACAAGCACGGGTGCGGTTATAATAACGGGTGAAAGTGCTCGCAAAGAGAATGCTGCACTTGTCCTTGAAAAATTGAGTGAATTTGCCGGTGATTTTGTTGTGTCGACAGCTGGGCCCGATTTGGAATCCATTATTGCAGGCAAGGGGAGCGGTGCCCAACAGCATTCTGAAGAAAATGATTGTGTTGCTGTCAACCTTGATGTTGGCGGAGGAACAACCAACATTGCTGTTTTTGATTGCGGTGAAGCAATTGCGAAGGGTTGTTATGACATCGGAGGTCGTCAGCTTTGCTTATCAGACGACGGGGTTGTGTCCTATATTAGCACGAGTGTTAATAAAATAATTGAATACTTTAATATTGATTTAAGAACAGGTAAAAAGGCAGATTTAAACGAGCTTAAAAAACTTAGCGATAAAATGACGAATTTACTCGAACAGGCTTTAAACATTTCTGAAAAAACTCCTCTGCTCGATGAAGTTAAAACCGCAAACAGTGGGGATTTGATTATCACAAAACCTATTAGAGCTGTATTTTTTTCAGGTGGTGTTGCTGATTGCATATATAAAACAGGTTTTGAGCCCTTTGAATTCGGTGATATCGGTGTTATGCTCGGTGAGTCAATAAGAGGGAGCCTTATAACATCATCGTTTCAACTTATAACTCCGAGGGAAACTATACGGGCGACCGTCGTCGGTGCAGGCACCTATACCACAACAATTTCAGGCAGCACGATTACATATACGAGTGACATATTTCCACTCAAAAATGTGCCTGTTCTCAAGCTTAACACAACAGAAGAACAGCGCTGCCTTGACGGTGATAGTGAGTTTTTAAAAGGTCAAGTTAAATGGTTCTTAGAGCAAAGCGATGCAACTCAATTTGTCTTGGCTCTAAAGGGGAGAAGTAATCCATCCTATAATGACTTGCGGTTGTTTGCAAGGTGTATTACTCAGGCACTTGATGATTTGTTATTACCCAATGAGCCGATTCTAGTGCTCTTGGAAAGGGACATAGCAAAGGCGTTGGGGCAAGCGATAAAACAGGCTTTGGGCGACAAAAGAAATGTTGTTTCTATTGATGGCATAAAAGTCGAACAAAGCAATTATTTGGATTTTGGCAAGCCAATGATGGACGGGCTTGTAATACCTGTTGTAGTTAAGACTCTCGTATTCGGTTGATGGGGGGATTTTGATTTGAGATTAAAAACAACTATTTCGGAGCAAACATATTCATTCAGTTCGGTCAAAGAAGTGCTTGCGAGGGCTAATGAAGAAAAGTCCGGTGATAAGCTTGCAGGGATTGCGGCAAAATCTGCCACAGAAAGAATAGCTGCAAAAGAAGTTATTTCAAACTTGTTATTGTCTGATTTATATGAAAACCCCGTTGTGTCGTATGAAAACGATGATGTAACGAGGATTATTATTGATGGTGTGAATGAGCACATATATAAAAGCATAAAAAATTGGACAGTAAGTGAGCTACGTGAATGGATTTTATCACAAGACACAAGTGAAAGCGACATTAAAAGGATTTCAAACGGTTTGACAAGTGAAATGATATCGGCTGTTTGTAAACTCATGAGTAACCTTGATTTGATATATGCAGCCTCAAAGGTCAGAGTGCCTGCACATTGCAACACCACAATAGGGTTAAGGGGAACTCTTTCGACAAGACTTCAACCTAACCACCCAACTGACAATGTTGAGGGTATAACCGCATCGTTATTTGAAGGTTTAAGCTATGGTTGCGGTGATGCACTAATAGGCTTAAATCCTGTTAATGACACCGTTTCAAGCTTGACAGAGGTGCTAAAACGATTTGAAGAGATAAAAAATGAGTTTGAAATTCCGACACAAATCTGTGTTTTAGGGCATATAACAACACAAATTGAGGCGGTCAAACGAGGCGCTCCAACTGACATGATTTTTCAAAGCATTGCCGGCAGTCAAAAAGGCAATGAGGCATTTGGTTTCACAACAGAAACTATTTTTGAAGCGTGGGACTTACTAAAAAAGCATGGCACAGGGACAGGCCCTAATGTGCTGTATTTTGAAACAGGGCAAGGGTCCGAGCTTTCAAGCGAATCTAATTTTGGCGCCGACCAGTTAACAATGGAAGCGCGGTGTTACGGGTATGCCAAAAGGTTTTCGCCTTTTATGGTTAATACTGTTGTTGGTTTTATAGGCCCTGAATATTTATATGATAGCCGTCAGGTTATAAGAGCAGGGCTTGAAGACCATTTTATGGGTAAGCTTTCGGGTATTCCAATGGGATGCGACTGCTGCTATACAAACCATATGATGGCAGACCAAAATGATATAGAAAACCTTTCGGTTTTGCTTGCAAGTGCAGGCGTAAATTACATAATTAGCGTGCCGACAAGTGATGATATTATGTTGAACTATCAATCAAATGCATATCACGATGCTGCTGCAATTCGTGAAACTCTCGGGTTGCGTCCGATAAAAGAGTTTGATGAATGGCTTGAGAAAATGGGTATTACAGAAAACGGAAAGCTTACAAAGTATGCGGGCGACCCAACAATCTTTTTGAAGAAAAGGGGGCAAGGCATATAATGGACGAAAAATATATTGAACAAATTGTCAATGCTGTGCTCAATGAATTGAAAAGCACGCAGGATGGACAACCAAATCCAACCCCTATAAGTGATATAGATGAAGAAGTTGACGCAAGCTGTGTTGATATAGCATCAAAAGAGGTTAAGGCCATTCCTTTAATTGATGAGCCAACCGACCCCGACGCATTGAGCAGAATGATGAAAAGAACCTCCGCTCGAATAGGTGTGGGGAGAGCGGGAACAAGGCTAAAAACACAGACAATGCTCGCTTTGCGTGCCGACCATGCCAGCGCAAAGGATTCGGTTCTTTTGGATGTAAATGAAAAACTAATTGAAGAAATGGGTTTGTTTTTAGTTAAAACAAAGTGTAAAGATAAAGATGAATTTCTTACAAGACCTGATATTGGCAAGGAATTTGACAGCGCAAACGAAAATGAGATAAAAAATAAATGCACACCAAATGCTGATGTGCAAATATATGTTTCTGACGGGTTAAGCTCAAGAGCGATAGAAGCAAATGCCGCAAACATTCTTCCGTCGATGACTGAAGGGTTAAAGTCACAGGGGTTAAAGGTTGGTGTACCCTTTTTCGTGAAATACGGCAGAGTTGGTGCTATGGACCGTATATCTGAAATAACGGGAGCTAAGGTTACTTGTGTTTTAATTGGGGAGAGACCCGGGCTGGGGACTGCCGAAAGCATGAGCGCATACATAGCTTATATGGCAAAGGTGGGCATGCCCGAAGCTCACAGAACAGTTGTTTCAAATATTCATAGCGGCGGCACAAACGCAGTTGAAGCCGGTGCATATATCGCAGAGATAATAGGTAAAATTGTTCAAAATAAAGCAAGTGGAGTAAACCTAAAAAAGTGATTGAAACGAGCGTGATTGCATGAAAAACAATGCCTTAAAAACATCAGTTCTGAGTGTGAAAATAATACCGAATGCGGACCCTGCCCTCCTTTTGGCACTGAAAGCTGAAAAGGGTGAGAGGAGCCTGGGCATTATCACAACTGACTGTGATGATGTTTCATATACCGCGCTTGATGAAGCAACAAAAAAGGCCGATGTTCGAGTTGTTTATGCAAGCAGTATGTATGGTGGTTCGTCAAATGCCTCAACAAAGCTTGCAGGTGAGTTTATTGGTATAATAGCAGGAGCAGAGCCATCACAGGTAAAAAGTGGAATTGAGGCTGCGATAAATTTTATTGAAAACGATGCCTGTTTTTACAGCGCTAATGACGACGATTCAATAGTCTTTTTTGCTCATTGTATATCAAGAACAGGCTCATACCTCTCAAGACAGGCAAATGTTCCCGAGGGTACGGCGATGGCTTATTTGATAGCACCACCTCTAGAGGCAACCTGCGGAATAGATGAGGCACTCAAATCTGCAGATGTTGAAATGAAGTTATATTATGGGCCACCTACCGCAACAAACTTTGCAGGTGGCTTGTTTGTCGGCGACCAGGCGGCTTGCAAAGCGGCATGTGAAGCCTTTGCGAGAACAATTTACTTAATTGCCGAAAGTCCTACTAATTTTTAATTATTCAAGACAAAGCTTTATTAAATCATTCACATCAGCCGTTGCAACACATTCAACGGTGTCAGATGCTCCGTAATAGATTTTGACTTCTCCGTCGTCCTCAAGAATCATACCACCGGGGAAAATCACATGCGTTCTAAAGCCGTCTTCGGTTTCGTGTTTGAATTCGGGTGCGATTAAAGGCTTATCATAGATGCCAATTACCTTTGAAGGGTCTTCAAGATCTAAAAGCATTAGACCGGCATAATATTGTTTTTTCCAAGTCTTTTCCCAACCATTTTTGCCCCTGTTTTCATCAAAGTGAACAGCGTGGATTGTTGTTAACCACCCTTTTTCAGTTTTTATTGGCGGCGCACCGGGGCCGATCTTATTATTGGCATAAGGTATACTTTCTTTGCCAATTACAAGCCTTGATTTCCCCCAAAAAACCATGTCGGGTGATTGTGAAAGCCATACATCAAATTCTTCCATGTTACTTCTTGAATAAACGGGCATAGGTCTTTCGAGTCTTGTATAAAGCTTGTTGATTTTTTCAGGGAATAAAACCATGTTTCTGTTATCTGGTACAGTCAAAGAAAGAACATCAAACTTTTCAAAATCATCTGTAACAGCTATTCCGCCCCTAACCCCGTGATGAGTGTCAACTGCGAAACACATATAGCATCTGCCGTCTATAACGGTTAAGCGAGGGTCATATGCTCTGCATATTTCTTTATCGCGTAGCTCAAAACACGGTTTATCTGTAACATTCCACTTGATTCCATCATCACTAAAGGCAAGCCCGATGTTTGTGCCTTCAAGCGTTTGATTCTCATATGAGCCGTAATCATTGCGAAAAACCATGACATATTTCCCGTTAAATTTCGTTATGCCTGCATTGAAAACAAGAGCCGACTTATAAGGCACATCCTTATAAGTAAGCACTGGTTTTTCAAGTTTGTTAATAACTTTGCTTGATTTATGTTTTGGCATTTATATTTCCCCCTTGCAGTTTTTCAAAG
>DASRNM010000099.1:0-5812 GCA_035647435.1 Clostridia bacterium | reverse complement strand
CCCTTAAGTCAACAAACTGTAAAAACTTCACTATAACTCCAAAACATTTGTTCTTTTGTATATATTATATCATCATTTTTAGTATTGTCAAGACAAATGTTCGGTAAGTTTGTCGATTACTGTCCAAAAAAGTGGACTTTGCACAATTAATTATATTCATTTTATTATCTACGTTGATAATATCACAATATATCGTTGTTGTCAATAAAAAAACACTACAAATTGGGCTTTTACACTTTTTTATTAGTCAAAACTTTTTTTTGGAAGAAGGATTTCGTTTGTCAGCGGTCTCCCGTTGAAAAACTCTTCAAGGTTCTCGCAGGTTGTAATTGCAATCGCATTGAGTGCCTCTTTTGTCAAAAATGCCTGATGTGAGGTGACAAGAACATTGGGCATTGTTATAAGCCTTGACAAAATATCGTCTTGAATTATTGTGTTCGAGTTGTCCTCATAAAAAAGCTCGCTTTCCTCCTCATATACATCGAGTGCGGCACCGCCGATTTTCTCAGCTTTGATCGCACTAAGCAAATCCACGCTGTCAATTAGTGCGCCTCTGGAGGTGTTGACAATATAAACTCCGTCTTTCATTATCCTTATTGTATCCATGTTTATCATGTGTCGGGTTTCTTTTGTTAATGGGCAGTGTAGTGAAATGATATCCGACCTTCTGCAAAGCTCTTCAAAGGAAACATATTCAACATCATCTCTTGACGGGTAGAGATCATATGCACACACATTCAACCCGAACCCTTTGCATATATCAATGAAAACATTGCCAATTTGCCCGGTGCCGACAATGCCGACCGTTTTCCCATGCAAATCAAAGCCCATAAGGCCGTTGAGGCTAAAATTATAATCCCTTGTTCTGATATAAGCCTTGTTCGTTTTTCTAACCAAAGTCAAAAGTATTGCCATTGTATGCTCAGCAACCGCATAGGGAGAATAATTCGGAACCCTCACAAGCTTAATCTTGCCCATAGCAGCTAAAACGTCAACATTGTTGTAGCCTGCACAACGCATGGCAAGAATTCTGATACCGTTGTCGTAAAGGGAGTTGATTGTGTCTGCATCTATCTCATCGTTGACAAATGCAACCGGCGCATCATAATCCCTTGTGAGTATTGCTGTACGAGAGTTAAGTTTTGTTTCAAAGTATTCAAATTCAAAATTGAACCTGTCTTTGCACTGCTCGAAATAAATTTTATCATAGGGTTTTGCATCAAATAGACATATTCTTTTCATTTTTATCACCGCTCTTATTTTAAACACTAATTTATGCTTTATACAAAAACCCCTGCGGCGCAAGGCCGCAGGGGTAATAAAGGTTTATTGCTCGTAGAAATCCTTGAGCTTGAGAAGTTGCTTATACTTATCAGTTGCATCATCTTCAGACTTTCCAAACAGCTCCTCCGCCCTATCGGGGAAGGCACGCAACAGCGAGCTATATCTAACCTCTTTCATGATATGGTCTCTATAACTCTTTGAGGGCTCCTTGCTGTCAAGCATAAATGGATTCTTGCCCTGCTCTTCAAGTCTCGGATCAAAGCGGAAGTTGTGCCAATAGCCTGCCATAACAGCCTCTTTCTCCTGTGTCATGCTGATGCCCATTCCGCCCTTGATACCATGGTTGATACACGGAGCGTATGCGATAATGAGTGAAGGACCGTTGTAGCTCTCCGCCTCGGCAATTGCCTTAATGCACTGGTTATAATCGGCACCCATAGCAATCTGAGCGACATAAACATAGCCGTATGACATTGCCATTCGTGCAAGGTCTTTCTTCTTAACTTCCTTGCCTGACGCCGCAAACTTAGCGATGGCACCTGCAGGTGTTGCTTTTGAAGCCTGACCACCTGTGTTCGAGTAAACCTCTGTATCAAACACGAAAACATTGATGTCCTCATTTTGTGCAAGAACATGGTCAAGTCCACCAAAGCCTATATCATATGCCCAACCGTCACCGCCGAATACCCAATAGGATTTCTTTGCGAGGAAGTCGACATCTTCGAGAATCACTTTAGCTGCAGCCTTGCAATCGTTGTCATCAAAGCTTGTGGCTTTAATTGCTTGAACAAGGTCACTGGAGGCCTTAGAGTTTTCGTTGCCGTTTTCATAAGTGTCAATCCAAGCTTTTGCCTTTTGTACAACATCGTCATTAGAACCTTCTGAAAGTACAACAACACTTGATGCAAGGCGCTCACGAATTTGCTTGTTTGCAAGGTACATTCCGTATCCGTACTCTGCATTGTCCTCAAACAGTGAGTTTGCCCATGCCGGGCCCCTGCCCTCTTTGTTGACTGTGTAAGGCGTACTCGGTGCACTGCCACCCCAAATTGAGGAGCAGCCTGTTGCGTTTGCTATATACATTCTGTCACCGAACAGCTGAGTTATAAGCTTTGCATAAGGTGTTTCGCCACAACCTGCACAAGCACCGGAGTACTCAAGCAAAGGTGTTTTGAACTGGCTACCCTTGACAGATGTTTCTTTAAATTTCTCGTTAACCTCAGGCTTTTCTGGCAAAGAGTGAGCATAGTTAAAGCTAACTTGCTCGCCAAGCTGAGATGCAAGAGGCTTCATAACAAGAGCCTTGTTGCCCCTCATTCCAGGGCATACATTTGCACAAGAACCGCAGCCCGTGCAATCCATAGCAGAAACAGTTATGCCGAACTTCATGCCGGGAATACCTGTCATTGGCTTTAACTTCGTGCCTTCAGGTGCATTGTCTTCCTCCTCCTGTGTCATCGCAATTGGGCGAATGACAGCATG
Organism: Clostridia bacterium; assembly: GCA_035647435.1. Taxonomy (GTDB): domain Bacteria; phylum Bacillota; class Clostridia; order Oscillospirales; family Acutalibacteraceae; genus JAAZFZ01. The sequence goes on along the minus strand of DASRNM010000099.1, from coordinate 3,046 downwards.
TGGACATACATATGCGCAGAAATTGCACTGAATGCAGTTTTCAGGTACCCATTTAGGAACATCAACTGCAATGCCTCTCTTTTCAAAAGCAGCTGAACCCTGTGGGAATGTTCCGTCAGCGGCATCTTCAAATATAGAAACGGGAAGTGAATCTCCCTTTTGAGCATTGATAGGGTGAAGAATGTTCTTCACAAAGCTCTTCATTTCTTCACGGTCGGTTATAATCTCTGTTTCGATTATCTCGTCCTTTGCGTTTGCCCATTCAGCAGGAACATCGATTTTCACAGCACTCTTAAATCCGCTTTCAATAGCCTCATGGTTCATAGAGACAATCTTTTCGCCCTTCCCAGAGAATGAGCGTGTTGCTGCGTCCTTCATAAGAGCGATAACCTTTTCTGCAGGGATAATGGCTGTAAGGTTAAAGAATGCTGCCTGAAGAATAGTATTTACACGACCGCCAAGACCGATTTCTTTTGCGATGTCGATAGCGTTGATTGTGTATAATTTGATATCGTTTTGTGCGATATAGCTTTTCATTTTTCCAGGAAGCTTTTCATCAAGCTCCTCGGGGGACCACTGACAGTTGAGCAAGAATGTGCCGCCCTTTTTCAAGTCCTGTACCATGTCATACTTGTCCACATATGAAGGGTTATGACAAGCAACAAAGTCGGCCTTGTTTATATAGTAGGTTGATTTGATTGGCTTGTGGCCGAAACGCAGGTGAGAAATTGTTATACCACCTGATTTTTTCGAGTCATAAGCAAAATAACCCTGAGCGTACATGTCGGTATTGTCGCCGATAATCTTAATGGAGTTTTGGTTCGCACCAACTGTTCCGTCAGCGCCAAGACCCCAGAATTTACACGAACGAGTGCCCTCGGGAGTTGTGTCCGGGTTTTCTGTAATCGGCAAGGAAAGGTTTGTGACATCATCCTCAATCGCAACTGTGAAACCATTTTTCGGGTTTTTAGCGTCCATGTTGCGGAATACAGAAATTATGCTTGAGGGGTTTGTATCCTTTGAACCTAAGCCATAACGGCCACCGTAAACAGGCACACTCTCAAATTTGCTTGAGCGAAGTGCTGTTAAAACGTCAAGGTAAAGGGGTTCTCCAAGTGAACCGGGTTCTTTTGTTCTATCAAGAACAGAAATCTTCTTAACTGTTTCAGGCATAACATCGAGTAAATATTTTATTGAAAATGGTCTGTAAAGACGAACTTTGATAAGCCCGAGTTTTTCGCCCTTTGAGTTGAGGTAATCAACCGTTTCTTCAATCGTATCGCAAACAGAACCCATTGCAACGATAACCTTTTCGGCATCTGGAGCCCCGTGGTAATTGAAAGGCTTGTAGTCCGTTCCGATTCTTTCATTGACCATGTTCATGTAATCGACTGTGTAGTCGACAACTTTGTCATAGTATTTGTTGCAAGCCTCACGAGCCTGGAAGAAGATATCACCGTTTTGAGCCGAACCTCTGAGAACAGGACGCTCTGGGTTCAATGCACGGCGGCGAAACTCCTTGACAGCGTCCATATCAACCATTTCTTTAAGCTCTTTATAATCCCAGCACTCAATCTTCTGAATTTCGTGTGATGTGCGGAAACCGTCGAAGAAGTGCAAAAATGGAATACGGCTTTTTATTGTTGACAAATGAGCAACTGCTCCGAGGTCCATAACCTCTTGTGGACTGCTTGAGCAAAGCATTGCATAGCCTGTCTGACGACATGCATAAACATCAGAATGATCACCGAATATATTCAGCGCATGAGTTGCTAGTGAACGAGCTGCGACATTTATAACGCTCGGTAGCAATTCGCCTGCTATTTTATACATGTTGGGGATCATAAGCAACAGCCCTTGCGAGGCTGTATATGTGGTGGTCAATGCGCCTGCCGCGAGTGAGCCGTGGACGGCACCTGCCGCTCCTCCCTCAGACTGCATCTCTGCAACCTTGACGGTTTGACCAAAAATGTTTTTAACGCCATCGGCGGACATTTGATCGGTTTCTTCTGCCATGTCTGATGATGGCGTAATGGGGTAAATTGAGGCAACTTCCGTGAATGCATAAGAAACATATGCAGCAGCACTGTTGCCTTTCATCGTTTTAGTTTTCCTTGCCATTTGGGTTCCTCCTTATATTAGTAACAATCAGTTAACAAACACAGAATATGATAACACTAAATGCTTGCAAAGTAAATATCTTTTAAGCTAAAATGCGTTTAATTGCGACTTTTTCTATGATTTTCTCATTTTTATCCATATAACGACATAAAAATTATTTATAACCCAATGCAGCAGCACCGATTAGGATCAGAATAGAAAAAGCGAATTGCATTGCAAAAAGCTTCCACATAAAGCGCATAAATTTCCCGTAGGAAACGCTGACCAAACCAATTGCTATGAGCATTACTCCGCTTGTCGGGTAAAGAATATTGCAAATCCCGTCGCCTAAAGAGAATGCAAGCGCAACAGACTGCCTCGTTACCATTAACATATCCGAAAGCGGAAGCACCAATGGCATAATCAGAAAAGCCTTTGCAGTACCACTACCGATAAAAAATTCGAGAACAATTATAAACAAGAAAAACAGTAAAAGCGCACCTGTCGGCGTAAATCCTTTAAGGTTTTCGTAAACATAATTCAATAAGGTATCAATAATTTTACCCTGTTGCAATATGTAGGTGATGCTCATAACAAACACAATCATTGGAACAACGGGCGCAATTGCTTTTACACCCTCAAAAAATCCACCGAAAAGCTTTTTGCCCTTTATGCCTGCAATGCTCCCCGCTCTCAGACCTCCAACAGTGAAAAGGACAGCCATGCCGACCATTGGAAGGTATCCAATATAGGTTTTTATATCATCGGGTATCGAATCTATCATTTGAAGCCCAAAACTCAATAAGGCGCAAACCAAAACCCCCGCTACACAACCTGGACCTATGTCAATACTTTGGACACAAATAGTTGAAATAGTTTATGCTACTTTTAATGCTTCATCTTCTTTTTGCTGTGGGGTCATATAATTAATAGCACTATGAATTCT
>DASRNM010000098.1:0-2850 GCA_035647435.1 Clostridia bacterium | reverse complement strand
TATAAATTGCTATTTTTTAAAAATATAAATATTTGTTAAAAGATATAATCAAGAAAAGTGCAAATCAAAGACCAATGATATTCTAACGATTTTGCACTACTACAATATTATCATATTTAGTTTAAATTGCAAATAAAAGGTAAATTATTTATGATATTTACCTCCTGCATTAATTTGAAAAGCTCTATAAAGTTGCTCTAAAAGCATTACCCTTGAAAGCTGGTGAGGGAATGTCATTTTTGACATAGAAAGACGAAAGTCAGAAACTTTTTTTACGGTTTCGCTCAAACCATAAGAGCTTCCAATAATAAAAAAAAGGTTATTTACACCATTTAAAGCTGTTTTTTCAAATTCCTTACCTAAACCTTGAGATGATATTTGTTCACCCTCAATGCAAAGACAATAGATTTTGGAGCTGTTAGGGATTTTGCTAAGAATTAATTTTGTCTCCCTTTCAAGTGCCAATTCAATTTGAATAGGGGAGGGGTTGTCGGGCAAATAAGCAGGGCTTATTTCAATAATTTTTAAGGAGCAATAAGACGAAAGTCTTTTTTTATATTCGGTACAAGCGTCGTTCAAATATTTTTCTTTCAGCTTTCCAAGGCAAATTAAAGTGATGTTCAGCAATACATAAACCTCAAATCAAAACACTGTCAGCTTGCATGAATCTTCGGTGCCTGCAACATTCAAAACATAGTCTTTGTTTTCAACGGCTCCGAGTTCACAAAGCTCAGCGTGGGTTGTTTCATAAGCAAGAAGAGGGCTGTTGTTGTCCTTACTAAGATGACCTAAAAAAATTCTGGTTGTTCCTGAATTGACAAGAGATTTGACGGCCGTTGCGCAATCTTCGTTTGAAAGATGGCCTGTATCAGACAAAATTCTTCGTTTCAACCAATATTGATAGGGGCCATTTTGCAACATCCCAATGTCGTGGTTGGACTCAATCATAACAAGGTCGCTACCGTAAATAGAATTCATTATTTCTTCAGTTAAAACACCTGTATCGCTTACTAAGGACACTTGTCTTTCGTCTGACGTTATAATCGTGTACCCTAAGCTTTCTTTTGCATCATGTGAAGTTTTGAATGGTTTGACATGCATATCTCCGACTTCAGTTCCTTCAAAAGGCATTTCGACACAATTAAACTTTCCGTTTAAAATTCCCTTATCAGCCAAAGCAGACAAAGTTCCTGCAGAGGCATACACATCAAGATTTTGTGATGATGCAAAAACACGCAAGCCGTTGATATGGTCTGAGTGTTCATGAGTTACAAAAACAGCTTTTATTGAGCTAAGATCGACACCTATGTTTGCTAGTGAATCTTTTGTTTTTTTTGCGCTCACACCGACATCGATTAAAATGCCACTTGATGCACTTCCAATATATGTACAATTACCGCTGCTTGATGAAAACAGCGGACAAAAACGAGCCATTTTATCCCTCTTGTTCTATAATACTTAGTATAAAATATGCGGGCAGAAAAACTGCCCGCTAATTTAGTTAACTGATATTTGCTATTGCTGACTTGAATCTCATTTCTTCTCTTTTAATATCTGCACCTAAAGAAATGAGCTTTACAACAACATCCTCATAACCCCGGTCAATAAACCCAACATTTTCAATTTCGGTTGTGCCTTTTGCAGCCAACCCTGCAATTAACATTGCGGCACCTGCACGCAAATCATCAGCTTGGATTGGGGCACCTTTAAGCTCCTCAACGCCTTGAATAACAGCAACCTTACCGTCAACCTTAATTGATGCACCCATTCTTGTTAACTGGTCAACATATCGAAAGCGATTGTCCCACACGCCCTCAGAAACAATGCTTGTTCCTTCAGCCAAAGAAAGAAGAACAGTCATTTGAGGTTGCATATCTGTGGGGAAGCCGGGGTGTGGCATTGTTTTAATGTTGCAGCGCAATGGTCTTTGGAAATTACTAATAAGAATGCTTTCATCAAACTCCTTAACACTAACTCCGCACTCCGAGAGCTTGGCAGTGATTGACTCAAGGTGCTTGGGGATAACATTCTTAATCAGAACTTCTCCGCCTGTTGCGGCAGCTGCAACCATGTAAGTTCCAGCTTCAATTTGGTCTGGAATAATTGTATATGTGCAACCATGAAGGTTCTCGACACCTCTGATTTTGATAACATCCGTGCCTGCGCCTCTAACATCTGCACCCATTGTGTTTAAAAAATTTGCAAGGTCAACAATGTGTGGTTCTTTTGCAGCATTTTCAATAACTGTAAGCCCTCTTGCTTTTACTGCGGCGAGCATAACATTTATTGTTGCGCCGACGGAAACAACATCAAGATAAACAGGGCTACCAACAAGCTTGTCGGCTTTTGCGTTAACCATTGCTTTTTCTTCGATCGAAACAGAAGCACCCAACAACTCAAAACCTTTTATGTGTTGGTCAATCGGTCTAACACCGAAATTGCAACCTCCCGGCATAGCTACTCTAGCACAATTATACCTGCCGAGAAGAGCGCCGATAAGGTAGTAAGAGGCTCTTAAATGAGTGGTTAAATCGTGTGATACAACATAAGAATTAACATGTGTTGTATCTATTTCAAGCGTGTTATTGTTAATCGTTTTGATTTGAGCACCCATTTCTTTAAGGATTCTCAACATCATTGTGACATCACTAATATTTGGTATATTTTCAATCCTACAAACATCCTGTGCAAGAATGGTTGCGGGAAGAATAGCAACAACTGCATTTTTTGCACCGCTGATTTCAATTTCACCCTTCAGCCGGTTACCACCGTTAACAACTATTTTTTCCAATTTACGGCTTCCTCCTTGTTTAACTAATATATGAAAAGTAATATTTAAAAATGTAAAAT
>DASRNM010000097.1:0-2826 GCA_035647435.1 Clostridia bacterium | reverse complement strand
TAACCCCATCCAACACTTTGTATTAATGCAAGATAGGATTTTCAAAACTTCATTTTGTGGAATGAATTTTGGTAACTTAGATGAATGTCTCTTTTTTGTATTTTTATTCACGATTATTCCCTCCTAAATATTCAACGTTCATAAAATTGTCTCGAATCCTATTTTACTCTGATAAAGCCTTTTGAATTTGCTTGAGGACAATTTCCTCGCTGATAAAGTCCATCAGAACGTGCATTTCCATGTCAAGGTACCGGCAATAATCCCTTATGTCTGTCGGATGCCAGCCCTTTTCTCGTAGCAGATTTCGAAGCGCCATGACTGCATATCCTTGAGCTTGTGCATTGGTCATGATAAACCCTCCAATCTGCCGGGATTCGCCGCCCGGCTCGGCTTGGGTTTATTTTGTGTTTACTTTACAAATACTTTTAAGAGTGCTTTCTTGCCTGTTTTGCTCTATCTTAGGACAAGCGTGAATGTTTTTTATGTCTGTCCCCCAGTGTGGTAAGAAGTGACAACCATAATAGCCATTTGTAAAAATAATATGACCGGCTACCTTCTTTTGCCTATATCGCTTTTGTCTGTATTTACATTTACTGCAATCCATTACAATCCCTCCGTATTAAATATTCTTCTGATAAACCCTCCTTGCCGGGATTCGCCGCCCGGCTCGGCTTGAGGGTTTATGCTCCTTGTGCTATTTCTTTGGCTACTCTTCGGCCCTTGTCATTTCTGTAACTTTGCCATGCGCCAATACTTGGAGCCCATCTAAACCCGTTGCTTTTTAGCTTTGTTCTAATGTCTGCATCAGGCTTGCCCGGAAAGAAAATTTGTATCCTGTCAGCTTGCGGGTTGTCAACAATGCGGATATTATTATCTTCGTTATCAACATCTTCAACGATAACTTCGGTCGCTGCTGTTGCTTTTTGCCTTTGCAGCTTCTCAATTCTCAATCTTACATTTCGCATATTACCGTTATTGTTCTGTAGTTGATAAGTGAAGCCGATTCTACCGGCAAAATCAGGCTCTAACTGCCCTTTTGCGATTGTTTCGTTGTAACCCATTTTCATAAGGGCGTTAATTTTATCCTCGTCAGTGTACTTTTTGTTGCGAAGAATCCTATTGATAGCTTTCATTTCTTCCTGATGCGCCACAAGTTTGGCCAATTTAGTTTCTAGTTTTTCAATGGCGTTTTCATCACTGGACTTTATAATTTTGTCACCGGCAACAATGGACCGGATTTTCCATTCAATGTCCTTAAATTGTTCGTATTCTTCCCATAATTTGCGCTCACGGTTTAGATATTTTTCGTGTGCTCTCATATTGTAATTTGATGGGCCGGCAATCATCACGCTAACATGCCCAGCGCCGTTTGAGTTGCTTTTGTTTATCCAGTTGGCGTAATTTCTTGTGTAGGAGCTCAAAAGATTGTCAAGGCGTGCTTGTGCTTCTGCTGATACATTGGCCTTTGCTTTTTCAATTAAAGCTTTTACCCTTGCTATTTCTGCGTTAAATTCTGCGGTTGCGCTGCCTGGCTTGTAGTCGCTAAAACTCATATTTTCCTTTGATCTGCGTGCTAATGTTTCATTGATCATCTGATAAACCCTCCTTAATTTTGCCTTGCCCGGGCTTTGGACCGGTGCCAGTGCATTAACGGCCGGAGCCGCCCATCTGCAATATTAACGCTTTAAAAGTATTGAACTATTACACTCCTGGTAATTGCTTAATAATTCGATATAAGCACCTCCACCACTATCGGTACCTATCATAATTGTATGGCTCATGCCGTGGTACTTATTTTGGTTCTCTGCTTTCTCAAGTACCTTGCGAAGCTCCTCAATGCTCATTGTAATTATCACATTTTTACAATTCCTCATTTTTCATTTCCTCCATTCTCCCGGATCCCGGGCATTAAAAATTTTATTGATAAACCCCAAGAATCTTTTGGGTTCTGATAAACCCCTGGATTAAAAAAGCCGCTGATAAACCCCTATGCAGGAAGCAAAAAAGCGGCCACGATGCCCAAATCTAAATTTATGGTAATGATAATCAGTATCATTTACCTATTTCTGACAGAAACGCCTTGCCCGTGGTGCCCCTTTGCAGCTCCATAGTTATCCCTGTCTGATGTCTCCATTGTTCGGATCCTCTCGGGTCGCTACAAACAAGCGTTATGCACCCAGAAAAAAAGCACAAAAAAAGACGGCAAGCACAGGAAATACATCCCATGCCTGCCGTCGCAAGCCTTCACGCCGGGGTAGCCTTTTCTTTTTCGCATTCCCGGACCGCTGCCCGAAGTTCGGAAATGGTTGCTTTGCGCTTCAAAAATCTCTGGGTTGTTTCAAGTAGTTTCAAAAAAGTTTGCATGGATGCCCTCCTTTAAATTGTTACGTCCAGTTTTTCGACGACTAGGCTTTTTAGTTCTTCTGCCAGTTCTTCATTTTTCCATAGAGTTACATCATCGTGGCCTTCAAAGTCAACGCTTACTTGGATAGTCCCGTTATTATAAAATAGTGCATTTCCGTAACCCGTTGGGCTTTGGTCAACTTGTACTTCATCTAGGTCTAGAAACTCCTTCCAGTCCATTGCTTTAATTTCATTTTTTGTGTTCTTTAGAAAATATTCTTTTGTTTCCTCGTCGAATTCCAGGTCATCCCAGGTCGGCTCTGTTTCAGATTTAACGACGCCTGCTATCGCTTCATCGTAGTAATAGCTAGTTGTTACATCCTTTCCGTACTCTTCTAGTTGTACTTTTTCATATTCGCTTTTTTCCATGATTGATTTGTTTCCGTTTTGGTAATCCATTACATAATAAGTTTTCATGATTTT
>DASRNM010000096.1:0-12986 GCA_035647435.1 Clostridia bacterium | reverse complement strand
TATCAGAATCACGGTTTTTACCCCCGTCTATAATAGAAAACACACCATTCACAGGGTGTTTGACAGCTTAATGAAACAAACATACAAAGGCTTTCATTGGCTTGTTATAGATGATGGCTCAACAGATGGAATCAAAGAGGTCATTGACGATTATGCAAAAAAAGCAGATTTTGAGGTTAGCTATTATTACAAAGAAAACGGTGGCAAGCACACGGCGATAAACATGGCTTGCGGTATGATGGAAACTGAATATGTCGTAATACTTGACTCCGACAATGCGATGATTGAAAACTCACTTGAAAGAATGCTTTATTATTGGGACGCACTGCCTGAAGAAAAACGAGGGGAATATTGGTGCGTTGTAGGCTACACGATTGACCCTTACAATGGAGACGTGGTCGGTGAAAAGTTCCCAGACAACATCAACGAAAGTGACAACCCTTTAAAGGTTGCAAGTACAGTTGAGGGTGATAAATTCGGTTGTCTTAAAACAGACATACTAAAGCAATTCCCTTTCCCCGAGCCTGAGGGCACAACATTTATTACCGAATCGATTGTTTGGAACAAAATAGATAGAGAGTACAAACAATATTATATCAATGAGCCACTTTTAATATATTATTATGACGAGCCCGATTCACTGACGAATGCATGGTATAAGGAGCATGTCGAAGAAGGCTATGTTTCAAATTATTTTTGGCGCCTTTCGCAACTCAATGATACAGGGATTAAAAACGCCGATGATTTAAAACTGCTTTTACGAGTGCCATATTATGGCTTTATGTCAAAGAAAAAAGCAAAGGAAATCCTAAAACAATTAGAAAGCCCGTTGCATAAGGTTGCTGTTTGCGCTATGTTGCCACCTGCTTTTATGCTGAAGATTTTCAGAGGAGAGAAGCACATTAAAAATGGCTAAAAGGCTTTTTCTGATTGAGGAGGAAAAGGTTTGATAAAAAACAAAGTGTCGGTTGTTTTACCCATATATAATGTTGAGAATTTTTTGCCCGAATGCTTAGATTCCGTTATAAAACAAACATATAAAAACCTTCAGATAATTTTAGTCAATGACGGTTCAACTGATAATAGTGGCGTGATTTGCGACAAATACGCAGAGATGGATGAGCGGATTGTTGCAATACATAAGCCTAATGGCGGGGTTAGTAGCGCGAGAAATAAAGGGATATGTTTAGCACAAGGGGAGCATATAACCTTTATTGACCCAGATGATTACATACATCCGAAGATGATTGAAACGTTGGTCGATTTACTTATTGAGCATGACGCTGATATTTCAGCTTGTTTTACAAGAGGAACAAAAATAAGGGGTTATGAAGAGCCTGATTGCGAGAGTTACAGAACAATGACCGTGTCGGGTAAGGAAGCGCTATACAAGCTCTATTCATATGACACACAGAAGCTTTGGGGATATAACCCGACGGCTGTTATCGGCAGGCTATATAAAACACAGTTGTTCAAAAACGGTATAAGCTTTGATGAGGCGGCAAGAAGGGCTGAGGATTTGTCGATAACTCCCTATCTTCTGGACTCTGCTGAAAAAATAGTTTCGACTAACCGACGGATGTACTATGTTTACAATAGAGAAGGCAGTCTCACAAGGGTTGAATACACCCCCGATATACAAAGGAATTTAGCGAGTACACTTGTGCGAATGTATGAAAACAGGGTAAAATATTTTTCCGAAAAGGGTGTAGAATACAACGAAATATTAAACAAGATATATCTTGTGGCACTGTTCGATATAATGGAAACATATTCTAAAATGACACAAAAGGGTTGTAAAAGAGAGCTGAAAAAAGAGTTCGATAAGCTATATAAAGGGTTCAAAACTAAGTTCAAGTTTTCACGAAAGCAGTCTTTGATTATGTTTGCGTTTAAGGTCTGCCCCAATACATACAGACTTGTTGAAAAGGTTACGAAGCTTAGCAAATAGTAACTACATGGAGTGATAAAAAACCGCAGTGTCGTTTTGACACTGCGGTTTAAGTTTTGGGTGTTATCCTATAACGCCTTTTTGATAGACTCGCACATAGTCGATAATAAAATCAGTCGCAAATCCAGGCTCCTCTGAAAACTCGTTTGGAGGGCAAAGCGACAAAATTATATATTCACCAACCTGAGAAACACCGTCTTTGAAAGAGTTTCTATCCGCTTCAACACCGTTGATATAAAAAATATATTCTTCCTCTGTCCATTCAAAACCATAGGTATTGTATTCAGCATAAATGTTCTTTCCGTAATAGCTTCCTAGCCCTGCTGATTGCAGACCGTCGCCGTAGCCACCGACATGAACATTAAGAGCAACCGAGTCCTTACCAAAAGTGTTTTTATAGTTTGGTGCTTCAAAAATATCTATTTCGGCACCACCTAGACCTCCGTTTGAAAGCTCTGCACTTGCCATGCCTGTGCTGTTAAGCCAAAATGCACTCCAAAACCCGCCACCCTTTGAGCAGATACATTTGACTTCAAAATACCCTCCTATATACTCATCAATGGTGCGAATCATGCCGGAATACCAGCCTTCTCCGTACTCGCCCTGTTCAAGGTATTCGCCACGAATAATCAAATTTCCATCTTCAATCCAAACCTGACTCGGTGAGATGAAACCGCCCCGCCTGCTGCCGCTTGAACGATATTCCCATTTTGATGTGTCAAGGCTGTCGCCTTCAAACTCATCCTCAAAAACAAGGTTATAGCCGCTCAGGTCAAGCTCCTGCCCCCTTGCTGTTTGCGGAGTGTCAAGCAATGCAACACCTAACATTTCGGCAACAATCACAATTAGAGCTATGGTTCTGGTGATGCCGACGTTGCCCGAAGCAGAAAAACTTTTTATTGCCGCCACCATTCTTTCGAGTGCTTTTATTTGCCTTGGGGCAAATATTTTTTCAAGCAATTTCATAGCAATCCTCCTAAAATTAAATGTAGAATTCCTTCATATCGTCAAGGCGCAGGCAACCGAGCCTGCCCCCATTGTCCGAATAAATGCAGCCGCAATTTATATTTATAAAATTGGCTTCCTTATGAATTCTTCCGGAAAAACTGCCGTCGCTTTTAAGCGTGGGTGATGCAGAACAGATAAGAGTTTTGTTTTCAAAAAATTTCTGCCCGTGTTGAGGTTTGTTGAAAATGAAATCGTGTATAGAATAGTTTTCAAAAGCTTTATCGGGCTCGAAGTTTTTCAAACCGCTGTGGGTCAATACAAACTCTTTGTTGTCAATGTTTATGATGTCATAAGGGGAAAACTCCTCCAAATAATCAAGTATTGCCTCCCTATCATCAGCGGAAAGCTCCATGAATTGCTCAAACGTAACCCTACCTCCGCTTTTTATCCACTCTGAGAATATGTTCATGTTCTCTTCTGAAAGATGTTGTGTAAAATCCTCAAGCGTTGCATCAAAAGGAACATTTTTCATGCATTTCAAGAACGCATATTCATGATTGCCCAAAACAACAAAGACATTTGACCTTAACATCATATTAAATAATAGCTTAATCGGCTCTGGGCCTTTGTCGATAACATCGCCCAAAACATATATTTCATCAAAGTTATTAAAAGAAATTTTACCCAGCATTTCTTTCCATTCATCAATGCAACCGTGAAGATTGCCAATAGTATAAACCATAATTATCCTCCTAAAATGTAGAAACATGCCAACTAATATATATCATAATTTCCAAAGCCTGTCAATTTAATAAAAGATATCAATAGTAGTATAATGTTGCTTTTGTTTTATTATGTATTTACTTTTAGCTATGTGGTGATATAATGAAATGGTAGAAAAAATCGGAGGTCATGCAAATGATGTCTTCAAGGCAAATAATAGAAAAAACTCAAAGGCTCGGAGCGGCAAATTATGAGCCAAAAGAAGTGGTTGTTCAAAGGGCTGACGGTGTCATGGTATATAACCCCGAGGGCAAGGAATTTTTTGATATGCTCAGCGCCTATTCTGCTCATAATTTCGGCCACCTGCACCCTGAAATTGTGCAGGCAACAAAAGACCAACTTGAAAAGGTTACGCTTACATCAAGAGCATTCCATAATGCCGTGCTCTGTGAATTTTATGAAAAGCTCGTTAACCTTACAGGTAAAGAGATGGTTCTGCCAATGAACACAGGTGCGGAGGCGGTTGAAACTGCACTCAAAACCGCACGCAGATGGGGCAATTTTGTCAAGGGAGTGCCTGACGGAGAGCAAGAAATAATAGCCTGTGAAAACAATTTTCATGGTAGAACAATTTCTATCATAACAATGAGTACTGACGAAACGGCACGCAAAGGATTTGGTCCGTTCACGCCAGGCTTTAAGAACGTTGAATATGCAAATGCAAATGCACTCGAAAAGGCTATAACACCAAACACTGTCGCTTTTATTGTTGAACCGATACAGGGTGAGGCAGGGGTAATAATCCCACCTGAGGGGTACCTTAAAGAGGTTAGAGAAATATGCACAAAGCATAATGTGCTTATGATAGCCGATGAGATTCAAACGGGTTTTGCGCGCACAGGTAAAATGTTTGCGGTTGAGTACGACAATGCTGTGCCTGACATATTCGTAATGGGCAAGGCGCTCGGGGGAGGCATAATGCCTGTTTCGGCAATTGCAGCAGATAAAGATATTTTGAGTGTGTTTGAACCGGGCTCGCACGGCTCAACATTCGGTGGAAACCCATTAGGCTGTGCTGTTGCAATCAAGGCAATGGAAATACTCGAGCGTGATGATTACCCTAAACAGGCAAGGGAAAAGGGCGAATATTTTTTAAGCAAACTCAAAACTATCAACAACTCTAAGATTATAGATGTTAGGGGCAAAGGTCTGCTAATAGGTGTTGAGTTCAACTGTAATGCAGCTGGATATGTCAAGGAGTTAATTAAAAACGGAGTGCTTGCAAAAGAGACACACGAGAGAACAATAAGATTTGCCCCCCCAATAATCATAACTTTTAAACAGCTTGACAAGGCTTTTGAGGTTATAAAGAGAGTTTTCGAGAGCTGATATAAGCATAAAATACAAATAAACTTAAACATAAGAAAACGGGCTGACACATACAGATGGTCAGCCCGTTTTTGGTTTTTGTGCATACTACCTTTTCTTAAAGATAATAAGTTTGCTAAAAATGTAGTTTAGAGCAATCACAATTGCAGCGATTAAAAGCTTTGAAATGTTTTTGTTCACACCAAAATGTGTTACCATCAACAGCATAAGCCCCTGTTCGACGAAAAGTGAAAATAATCTTGCGCCGACGAAACTCGAAAACTCAAAGCCTGCCGTTTTAAGCTCCCAGCTCTTGCTTTCAAAAACAAAAATTTTGTTTGTGATAAAGGCGAAAATTACAGAGACTATCCATGCGATTGTGTTAGCAACGAGATAACCAAATTCGCCAAAAAAGCTGCTATCGCCCAGAGCTTTGTCAAAAATATTGAAAACAACAAGATTGACTGCGGTTGTCAAAAGACCAAACAAAACATAAAGCATTGTTTCTCTGTTGACAAAAGTTTTTACAATTCTTAATTCTAAAATATCTTTAATAATCTTTTTCATATAATCTCCGCAAGCGTTATACTTTTATATCTACATTGAGCCCAATTAGCTCGGAATGTTTTTTGAGCAGAGGTTTCACGTGCTCCTCGATAAAGTCTTTTGTTTGCTCGGGCGCTCTGCCGACAAAAGAAGAAGGGTTCATTAAAGCTTCAAGCTCTTTGAGATTCATACTGAATGAGCCGTCGTTTGCAATTCTTTCGAGCAAATCATTCTTGCCACCTTGCTCCTTTACAACCCTGCCTGCTGCCATGGAATGGGTGCGGATTTTTTCATGCAACTCTTGCCTGTCGCCGCCCTTTTTGACAGCGGCCATCATAATGTTTTCCGTCGCCATAAAAGGTAATTCCTCAAGCAGACGCTTTTCAATAATTTTCGGGTAAACGACAAGCCCATTTGTTACATTGTAATACAGCTCAAGAATTGCATCGGTTGCGAGAAACGCCTCTGCAATGCTTATGCGCTTGTTAGCAGAGTCATCAAGTGTGCGCTCAAGCCATTGGCTAGCTGCTGTAATGCAGGGGTTGAGGGCATTTATAATCACATACCTTGCGAGTGATGCTATTCGCTCACTTCTCATTGGGTTGCGTTTATACGCCATTGCGGAGGATCCGATTTGATTCTTTTCAAATGGCTCTTCAACCTCTTTGAGGTGCTGGAGCAAGCGCAAGTCATTTGAAAACTTTGAGGCCGACTGTGCGATGTTTGAGAGGATAAAAAGAACCTGAGAATCGATTTTTCTTGGATATGTTTGCCCTGAAACGGGGTAGCATGAAGTAAAACCCATTTTTTGTGCGATTTTATTGTCAAGCTCCTTGACCTTTTCATGGTCACCGTCAAACAGTTCAAGAAAGCTTGCCTGTGTGCCTGTCGTGCCTTTTGAACCTAAAAGCTGAAGTTGACCCAGCTGGTGTTCAAGCGAGGTAACATCAAGCAACAAATCCATAATCCACAGCGTTGCCCTTTTGCCGACTGTTGTAGGTTGTGCAGGCTGAAAATGTGTAAAACCAAGGCAAGGTAAATCCTTGTATTCAATTGCAAATTTTGAAAGGGAATCGATGAGATTAACAAGCTTTTTGAGAACAAGTCTCAGCCCTTGAGTCATTGCGATTATATCTGTATTGTCGCCAACATAGCAGGAGGTGGCGCCCAGGTGGATTATAGGCTTTGCCGTAGGACATTGCTCGCCATAGGCATAAACATGTGACATAACATCGTGGCGCACAAGCTTTTCACGCTCTTGCGCGGTGGAGTAGTTTATGTTGTCGGCGTTTGCTTTGAGCTCAGCGATCTGTTCAGGTGTGATGCTAAGCCCTAGCTCCATTTCACTTTCCGCAAGGGCTATCCACAGCTTTCTCCAGGTTTTAAACTTGAAATCAGGAGAAAAAATGTATTGCATTTCAGCACTTGCGTACCTTGAGTTGAGGGGGTTTTCATAAGTGTTTTTCATTTTGTACCTCTGGATATCTTCGCCCGCAGTTCATGAGAATTGCGGGCGATATTTTTTGTTAGTCTTCGACTATTACTGTGCCGTCTTTTTTGATAGTTATATTCATGTCGTCCTTAACATAGTTTAAAAATTCATCACCGAGTCCGTCAACGGCAACGATTGTGTTCTCTGTCCAAACGTCAGCAAGAATCACTCCTGCCGCTGCAAGGGAGTCTATTGACTCAGAGAAAAGCATTGCCGCAGGGGCAATCCCTAAAGCACAAACTGTGTGAAGAACCATGCCACCTGTAGTCGAACCTATTGTTTTGGGCAGGCACAAAGCCATACCCGTTAAGTTTTTGTTGTATATATCCTCATTGTTTTGGTCGGAGCAGATAACCTGTTTCTTTTTCATCAACGCACTCTTTTGGAACGTGGCAAGGGTGTTGACGCCCTGCCTTGAAACAACGGATTTTGCGGTTAAATTGCCTGCAATAACAGGCCTGCCCTTAAATTCTTTCGTCATAATTAAAAGCCCCCCTTAACAGCGATTGTCGTTATTTCGTCATCGGTAAAATAGCGTGCACTTGTATATGTTCGAAGCTTGTTTGAGTTTGTTATGATTGGCTTTTTGCCGCAAAGTGGGTTGTTCATGTACATCAAAGGGCAAATGCTCGTTAAGCTAACTCCGTAACCTATGAGCGTGACGTATGTTTGATGGTCGTCTTTTTTGAATCTCTCTATGACTTCAGGAGCAGATGTAAATATGGTTCGTAAACCAACTTTGCTTTTGCTCTGTTTTTTAAGCTCTGAACCTATTTTTTCGGTCCATTCAATAAGTTGTTCATATGAAAGATGGGGACAGCCAATAAAACAGCGTTCGGGTTGTGCGTTTGCGTCTTTCCAAATGACAGGGTAGCTTTTCTTGACTCTTTCAAGCTCTGCGTCGTCAATTACATAAACATTAGCGTTCTCGTTTATCAGAGATTCACCGCTCTCGACAGCTTCGGGAGTAAGGTTTTCAACATGATAAAGACCGACGGAGCCGTTTGACGCGGTTGCTGCACCCATATCTTTAAAATATGATTTAACAGTATTGTTAAGATCTGTTCCGAGGAATTTGTCAAGCCCCTTGATGTAGGGCACGTCCTCCATGACTTTAAGACCTATTGCACTGCCGAGGATTTGTGCTTCGGGCTTTTTCGAGGTTTTGACCTCAACTATCCATTTTGCCTTTCTGCCTTCATCTGTCAAAAGGTCAAACAAAGGAACCTTGCCAAGGATAAGGCCGAACATTTCGATAATTCCCGAGTTACGGTTGCAACGTGCGCCGAGAACAGAGTTTGCGTAAACGACGGCAGACGACTCTGCCCATGAAAGGATATCGCCCTTTTTCGGGGTATTACCAACCTCATCAAGATAGCATGCACAGGTGAATGATTTTGAGCTTTTCAAGCCGAGCTTTTTGAGTTGCTCTTCATACTGATCTTGCATTCCGTAAAGAACCTTGCTAAAAACAAACTTTTCGATAAGATTACATTTGACGTTATCATAGTCAATTGGTCTCGGGTCAAGAGTGAACGGCATTTCTGTTTTCAAACCGCTTTCAATAAGTTCATCCATAATGGAAAAAACGGGTTTGAGTATTGATATACCGAAGCTTGTCACAAGGTGACCGGGAGCGGTAACCTTAACAAATTTTTCCGCCCCAAAAGCATCGCCGTAAAGAATCAGAGTTTTAATAATTTTTGCCATTGTTTTGCCTTGAGAGCCATTGAGTATGCCCTCTTCTTCAGGAGTTAGAGTCATATTGTATTTCAAAAGAAAACCTCCCCATATTAAAGATTAAGTCCAGTAGCATAGCCAGATTTTGTTGCCTCGAACACCTTGCCCGAGTGGAAACTGTCACCGATATTGTAAACCTCAATCGTGTTGAGTTCTTTTTGAAAGCTGTGGAACAGATCTTCATCCGCACAACCGCCTGCTGCAAGTATAACAAGGTCAGCCTCAAGGAATTCCTCCTCGCTCTCATTCTTGATTTTAGGAGCAAGAGGGTTCAAAACGTTTTCAGGCAACAGAGGGTTCCACGCTAAATAAGGGTTAGGCACAGTTTTTGATTTGTTGCGCAAGACTTTTACACCGTTCTTTTCAAAGGAAACAAGTTTTGTGCAGTTCTGAATCTCAATGTTTGAATCTTCCATATACTTTAGCATATATCCACGGTTAGCAGTGCAAACATGGTTCATAATTTCAGGCATCATTTCGATCACTTTGACGTCCTTGCCCATTTCCTTGTTGAGGAAGTAGGCTGTTTCGCACCCTACAACTCCGCCACCGACAACAACTATCTTTTTTGCATTTTTTGCAAGGTCAGGGTTGTCAAGAACAGCAACTGCTTGTTGACAGTTTGCATTCTCATACCCCGGCACATTGAGAACGACATCTCTTGTGCCCACAGCAACAACAACCTTGTCAAAGCCTTCTTCCTTCAGAAGTTCGGGAGTGGCAGGAGTGTTGAGCCTAAGCTCAAAATCATAGTCTACACTTGCTTTTTTGCAAACATTTTTAAGGTATTCTAAGTAGTTTGCAATATCGAATTTAATTTTCGGTTGGCCACCGGGGTTAAGCCGCCCGCCGACTCTTTCGTCTTTTTCAAAAAGAACAACATTATGACCTCTTTGCGCAGCAGTAACCGCACAAGTGATTCCAGCAGGGCCTGCGCCGACAATCGCAACTTTTTTCGCACCTACGGCTTTTGGTGGAATTTCGGAGAAAATCTCCTCAAAAGCAGTTCTCGGGTTGACAGCACATTGTGGATGCCCTCCCTCAACAAACTCGTTTAGGCAAGCCTCTTGACAGCCTATGCATGGGCAAATTTCGTCAACTCTGTTTGTTCGTGCTTTGTTTGGCCATTGTGGGTCTGCAAGCAATGGGCGCCCGAGCATAACCATGTCACACTTGCCGTCTCTAAGTGCCTTTTCTGCAAGGTCGGGATACCCCAACTTGCCGACACCGACGACAGGGACAGGCACGCCAGCGTTGGATAGAATGTTATTTTCTTCAAAATAATTCTTAACGATTTGAGAAATGTCAAGGAAACATCCAGGAGGCATCATTCCCGGAGGATGAGGGAGCCACCAGTTATCATAACAACCAAGGTCAACGTCAAAAATATCAACGCCTGCCTTAACAAGGTTTTTCATATAATCGAGAGTCTGGTCAATAGTTCTTCCGTTGCGGAACTTTCTGAGCGATTTGACACTGTTCATTTTTTCACCGTAGGTTTCGTTGAGAGCAAGAGAGAGGTCGATTCTGTACATAATCGGGAAATCCTTGCCCGTTCTTTCTCTGATATACTTAACGGTGTCAATTCCGAACGCCTGCCAGTCGGCAAACCTGCCGAGCTTGCGGCGGTTGAATGCGGTGTTGGTCATCTGTTCAAGCAGATAACCCTCATGGCCGTGAAGATAGATCCCGTCCATATTCATTGCCTTTGAGTCTGCTGCGCACTGACCAATGTTTTTTATCATTTTTTTACATGAGCGGTCTGAAAATCGCAGACAGGGTACCTGAGGCATATACCAGTTCGGGTTAAAAGAGGAAGAGCCCGGGAATTTCATCGAATTAACAAGGCATTGAGGGTTACCTACGCGGCCGAGCCCTGCACTAACTTGAAGAAATATTTTTGCACCGTATGAGTGAACGTTTGCTGAAAGGTCACGCCACCCAGCAAAAACTGTACGGCTTCGATCAAGGCGGGGGAAGTATGTAAGATCACCAAGCTCAGTCAAAGAATTGTCTATTCCATGGGTTACGGGCACAAGCCCTGTGGTTATAAGACCTACACCACCCTTTGCCCTTTCAGTAAAGTAAGCGAGCATTTTTTCATTTGGGCGACCTGTTTCATCGCACATGGATATGTTACCCATGGGTGCCATTACAAGACGGTTTTTCACCTGCATTTTGTTGATTTGGATAGGCGAAAACATTGAGTCATAAGGGTATAACTCCGATGTCATTTTGCCGTCCTTAATCGTCTTACCGTCCAGAAACCATTGACCATAAAAATCAACCAGTTCCTGAATCTTTGGGTCCTTTTTCAAGTCGATTCCTCCTTTGTTTATATACAAGAAATCAATTATAAATTAATTTCTTTTATTTATAATTATTAGTTGCTTGAGTAGAATAAAGTGAGTACAACTCGCTGTAAAGTTCGCCGTTTTCAATTAATTGTTCATGGTTGCCCTGCTCTACAATTCCGTTTTCCGTGAGCACAAGTATTTCAGTTGCATTTTTGATTGTTGTAAGCCTGTGCGCAATTGTTAAAGTTGTTCTGCCCTTTGCTAACCGCTCGAGCGACTGCTGAACAATCCTTTCACTTTCATTGTCAAGAGCTGAGGTTGCCTCATCAAGAATAAGGATAGGCGGATTTTTCAAGAAAACCCTTGCTATAGAAATTCGTTGTTTCTGACCTCCTGAAAGTTTGACGCCCCGTTCGCCACAATATGTGTCGTAACCGTCTGGTAAACTCATAATGAAATCATGTGCACCCGCAAGAACGGCAGCCTGCTCAATTTTATCATCAGTGGCATTTGGCTTGCCGTAGGCTATGTTTTGCTTAATAGTTCCTGCAAACATATATACGTCCTGCTGAACAACGCCTATGTGTGAACGCAATGATTTCAAGGTGATATCTTTTATGTTTATTCCGTCCAAAAGAATTTTACCCTTTGTCACATCGTAAAACCTTGGGATAAGGTTGCAGATAGTTGTTTTTCCTCCGCCAGAGGGGCCGACAAGGGCAATGCTTTCACCTTTTTTAATGTGTATATTCACACCCGAAAGAACCTCTTTATCGCCCCCAGGGTATGAAAAGCTGACATTTCTGAACTCGATTTCGCCACGAACATTGTCAATATCCTTTGCGTCGGGGGTGTCCTGAACCTCGGATATAACATCCATAACTTCTGCGAATCTTTCAATGCCCGTTATTCCACGGTTGAATTGTTCACTGAATTGAACAATTCTACTTATTGAAGTTAGCAAGGTTGTAACCATTAAAAGAGATGCTGTAAAATCGCCCGGGGTTGTTAAGCCTTTCATCATAAAGATCGCACCGACAGCAACGACAATAATATACATTATGCCGTCAAAAAGTCTAACGGTCGTATGAAAAGCACCCATGTGCCTGTAATTGTTTCTTTTTATTTTCAAGTATTTTCTTGCGCCCTTGTCAAACTTAGATTTTTCAACCTCTTCGTTTGCAAAGGATTTTACAACACGAATGCCGAGCAAACTGTCTTCGGTTTGAGCGTTGATTTCGCCCACCTGTTGCCTTGCTTGCATAAAGGTTTCTTTCATTTTTCGACGGCTTCGTTTTGTGACAAAAAACATCAGCGGAAGAGCGGAGAAAACTATGATGGCAAGCCAAAGATTCATTGAAGCAAAAATCAAGAAACTTACAACGATTTTGATTGTAGTGATTGTTAATTCTTCAGGGAAATGATGGGCAAATTCCGTAACATCGAACAAATCCGATGTTAGACGGGACATGAGTTGACCGATTTTGGTGTTGTCGTAATATGAAAATGAAAGACCTTGAAGATGTGAAAATAAATCGTTTCTCATATCCGTTTCGATTTTTGTCCCCATAACATGGCCCCATGTTGCCATATAATAGCTTGCGGCCGCATCAATAAGACGAAGCACAAGGTAAAACAAAACAACTGTCATTATTCTGTTTATTGTTAATGTGGCGACATCTTCAATGCCTGCGTTTGTTAAATCCCTGACAATCAAAGGCAGGGCAAGCTCACAAAGAGTAGTCAGCGCTGCGCAAAAAAGGTCAAAGGCAAGCATCCCTTTATAATTTTTAAAGTAAGGCCAAAAACGTCTTAGTAGTTTTTTACTGCTCATGCCACTTTTTTTATTCATTAAAAACGATAACCTCCCGCAAAGGTGTGCGACCGTTAAGGCGCAAAGTATAATATATACATTATACAC
>DASRNM010000095.1:0-3651 GCA_035647435.1 Clostridia bacterium | reverse complement strand
GATTATTATAGGCTATTTATTATTCTTTGTGTTTGGCAGTATTTTGCCGGGCAGAGCACCCGTACCGGTGCAACTTGCAATGCTTTGCGTTGAGGCATTTATAATAGGTTTCGGTCAAACTCTTTTTTATATGATAACAACAATTAACATGGCAAACACAATAGAGTACAACGAATACAAAACAGGTTCAAGGGATGAAGCAATTATTTTCTCACTTCGCCCCTTTATGGCTAAATTGGGTAGTGCCCTGCAACAGGTCATTATAACAGTAACTTATATTTTAATAGGAATGATAGCAATCACAAACAGTATTTCGGAGATTGAAAACAATTCTGCTATGGATATTATCGACGAGAGCACAAAGGCTTCTCAAATTGCGGATGTTTTGAATAAGGCATCACCCAATATGGCGGTATGGCTGAGAGTTTGTATGGTTGTTTTGCCGATAGCATTGTTTTTAGCTTCGTTTTTTGTAATGCGTTATAAAGTTAAGATAGACGAAAAGACGTACGAAAACATGCTCAATAAAATCGAGGCAAGAAGAATAGAAACTCCCGAAGAATAACGATAATTCATAAACATTAAAAATGCAGGCTCAATGAAATGGGCCTGCATTTTTTGTTGAAACCTTAAAAAAATTAAATAATGAAAAAACTTTTAAAAAAATAGAATAAAAAAATCCATTAAGGCAGATAATAGTTTTGAAATTAAAATCATTAATCAAACTATTTTTAAACGGAGGACATATAACATGAAAGCTACGGGGATTGTAAGAAGGATTGACGATTTGGGCCGAGTCGTTATACCCAAGGAAATAAGAAGAACAATGAGAATTCGTGAGGGCGACCCACTCGAAATATACACCGATGCAGACGGAGAGGTAGTTTTTAAGAAATACTCGCCTGTCGGGGAGCTATTAGCAATTTCAAAGCAATATGCGGAGGTTTTATACAGAGGCACAAATTTGCCTGTTATTATAACCGACCGCGACAGAGTTGTTTCTTGTGCAGGTCTTTCAAAAAAAGAGGCATTGGACCGCAGGGTAAGCCCGCCACTTGAGGATATAATTGAGAACCGTACAAATTATGTTTTGACCGCCGATGGCGAAAGAATAAAGCCTATTGAAGGATTAGACAGGGAGGCAGGAGTTGCCTGCCCTATTATAGGCGGAGGAGATGTTTCGGGAGCGGTTGTTCTTCTGCTCAACGAAAACGGTTCTGTTCCAACACAAACGGAGACAAAGCTGACTCAGGTTGCGGCATCGTTCCTCGGCAAACAGGTTGAGGATTAGTATTAGTAAAAAACAACGGCATGCAGAATATAGTCTGCGTGCCGTTGTTCGTTCTATTTAAGATTTCTTCGCCAATGAAACAAATATTGTTGGGCTATGCCCTCATTGCCTAAAATGCATTCGGGTAAACCGTTCGGATATATCTCATTCATAACTCTTTTAACCCATACATCAACGGGGAATGCATGCATTCTACCACAACCGTAAAGAAGAGTGCATTCCGCAACCTTTGCGCCGACACCCTTTATTTTTATAAGCTCGGTGCGCGCTTCATCAATTGCCATATCACCTAAACGCTGCAGATCAACCTCACTTGATGAAACTTTTTTTGCGGCATCAAGCATGTATTTTGCGCGAAAGCCTGCTCTGAGGGGCGACAAGTCCTCTACGGTGAGCCCAGAGAGCCTTTCAGCCGACGGGAAAGAATATCCACCACCGTTGAGTTTGTCACCAAAACAGGCGCATAGCCTGTCTATTATGCCTTTTATTCTTGGGATATTATTGTTTTGCGAAATTATGAAAGAACAAAGTGCTTCCCATGGCTCCTGCTGAAGTATTCTGATGCCAGGGTAAGTCTTTATTGCGGCGCACATGGTCTCATCCTCACAAAAGCTGATACAAAGGTTTTTATAATCACGCTCAAGGTCAAAGTATCTGCACCAAATTGTTTCATAATCCTCTTTATTTGTGCCTTTAATAGTAATTGTATTGCCGTTTTGAAGTGCTTCAATTTCTCTGCCAAAGGCAATTCCCTTCCAACTGCCGTCTTGTTGACGATTCCAGCGAAAAGCCTGCCCGCAATCAAGAGTTAATGACAGGTCAAAACATTCAATATTTTCAATTTTTACGCTGTTGTTAGTAAAACATTCACGCATAGACAAAATTCTTCCTTTAAACAATATATTCAACAAAAATACTCAAAAGTTTACTTTTAATCAAATTAAAAAAATAAGTATTTAGTAACGCCGTAAAGTGGATTTAACGCATAGTATATATAAAAAAGTTATCAACAATGGGTAAAAACGCTTAGAATAAGGGCTTTTCGGGATAGTTATTCACATTTTCCACAGAGTTTTCCACACTACCGCAAAATATCATATATACGCAAAGTATAATAGGCTTATGACAAGTGGTTAAAAAAATCTTTTTTAAAAGAGGTTGTTTTTATCATAATTAAGAATATTTACCTTTGAGTAAGGCAAAAATAAACATTGAAACTAAGGGCGATTTTTATTCGCCTGTTTAGAGGTGTTAAAATGATAAAAGGTGTTAATCGTCAGGTTGTTGAGGTTAGCAAAACCGAATGTGAGTATTTTGAGAAAATACTGTTTTTTGTCAAACCCGAATGCGCGTATATCAGCGAAGGAAAATTAAGAGAAAGAGCAGACCTAATAGCCTCAGGCGCCGGAGCGCCACCGCCAACAAAAATACGCAGAAGGCGATATATCATGATTGCAAAGCTAGCTGGTTCGGCACTTATCGGAGCTGCTGTTAGTTTTCTGCTTTTAAACATTTTCTAGTTTAAAATGATTGCAGAATTCTTTCATGCAGCACCTTTGGCACTGCGGACGGCGAGCAATGCAAACCGCCCTGCCGTGCAGTACACATCTGTGGCAGAAATCATTGCTTTCATTTTGGGGAAGAAGCTGCTTTAATTCCAGTTCGACTTTTTTGGGGTTCTTTGTTGCTACAAGTCCGAGTAGATTTGAAATCCTTATCAAGTGTGTGTCGGCAACGACTGCCGGTTTGCCGAAAACATCCCCCAATATCAGGTTTGCGGTTTTTCTTCCAACGCCCGGCAAGCTTGTTAGCTTCTCAATGGTGTCGGGCAGTTCACCGCCAAAATTTTCAATAAGTTTTTTTGACATTTCAACAATGTCTTTTGCTTTTGTATGATAAAATCCACAGGAGTGAACAATTTTTTCAACATCTTCAACTCTTGCCTTTGCAAAATCCTCAACACTTTTATATTTTTTAAAAAGCTCTGGTGTTATAAGGTTAACTCTGGCATCAGTGCATTGAGCAGAGAGCCTTGTTGCAACCAACAGTTGAAACGGGTTGGCCGACTCAAGAGAACACAAAGCTTCGGGGTATTCTTTTTTTAGGGCATCAATAGCTTTCAGAGCAATTTCTTTTTTTGTCATTTTTAACTCCTTTAGTCTAAAAGAAATTAACATACTAAATTAAATTTTAACATATATCGTCAAAATATTATAGTCTAAGATGAAAGAAAACCTGTAATTTCTACAAAAAACACCCCTGCAGTCATAAACTGCAGGGGTGTTGATTAACTGTTGTTCGCTTTACTAGTCAATGCATAATCCAGTTGTTTGGTCAATTGTCGACATACGGCCGACAGC
>DASRNM010000094.1:0-2349 GCA_035647435.1 Clostridia bacterium | reverse complement strand
ATCGCAGATTGCAATAGCAAGTTGCAATACTAATGAAAATAGTAACGATTGTGGCAACTGCGATGTGGGATGACGGAGAGAGGGGCGTAGCCCCGAACGGAGGATCCCACATCGGCGCGGCGGTTAAGCGGCATAGATCCGATCAAGCTGCTTTTCAAAAAGTTCCTCCGGCGTGTGATAACCAAGTATTTTTCGTGGCAATCCGTTGATTCGATCGGCAAAGAACAAAATATCATCCGCACTGTAATCGGTAATTCTTTTGCCCTTTGGCATGAACCGCCGTAACATTTTGTTGTGACACTCATTTGTCCCTTTTTCCCACGAGGAATAGGGATGCGTAAAGTACACATCAATTCCCAACGATTCCTGGTTTGAAAGTCCGGCAAATTCGGAACCGTTGTCACCGGTAATACTCTTGAATACTGCTGAGCATTGTTTGCCAAACGGCTTCAATACATCTGCCAACGCCTCATTTATGGCCTCAGCAGTATGATTCCGCGCTTTGATCCAAAGGGCATTTCGGGTCATTCGTTCCACCAATGTCATGACAACCGGTTCGCTTTTATTTTTGCGGCCGAGAACTGTGTCAATCTCCCAGTGACCAAATTCTGTGCGTAATTGAACGGTTTCTGGACGTTCCTCAATGCTCCTGCCGAGGTTTTTCTTGTTTTCTCGCACCTTTTTAGCCTTTGTACTCCGTCGAAGTTTCTCAGGAAGGTCTATATTCTTAATCGGCAGCACACCCAGATCAACATAATTGTAAAGCGTTTTCGTGCATACCATCGCATTTCGCTCAAACAGGTTTTTCTCTAATGCGCGACCGACGCAGGCGTCCAGCGACCAACCTTCCGTTCGGAACATTTTCACTACAAATTGCAGGAAAGCCGCGGTTTCCATACAGCGATAATTACGAGTGCTGCTCTTGCGATTTTCCTTGTAAATGGCTTCGCCGACATCAGCTTTATAACGAGAGACTTTACCGTTGTAAAGCTTGACCGTTCCGCGTGAAATCTCATGCTTTATGGTATTGTACGATCGGTCTAAGTGCTTCGCAATGCGATATGTCGACCATCCATCCTTGCGTCGCACTTCAATTTCGTGCCGCTCTTCAGGCGTTAGGTGTTGCCCTTTTCGATGCTCTGTTGTATAATTTGGATTGTCCATAGTGATGATCCTTTCAGAATGATTTGTAGCAGATTTATTCTACCACAGGATCGTTACTATGGATTCTTTTATTATTGCAACTTCATTTTACAACGCGCCTTTATAATTGAATACAGAAATTCCCAAAATTACTCTTATCTATAAATATTATATTACTGAAACAAATTTAAAGCAATCCCCAGATTCGTTTTAAAAAATCCTAAATAGCCATTTTACCTCTCGTTATTATAGAGAATAACCGCATATCGCAAGCAACCTACATAGCCTCGAAACGGCAGACCTACCGTTTCGGGGCTTTTTATATAGATATTTTAACTTGAAGGAGGTGGTCATTAAATGAGTTGGGTAACAGATAATCTTGAAAACGCACTAAATACTTGGAAGGATGTATGCTGTAAAGGGTGGTTGTCAAGACCACTACTATTACAGCGGTAAGTCGGTTCACTCGTAGCGGATTGAAGCGGTAGACCGCCAAAGGGGGCAGATAGCAGAAAAGCCCTAAGCAAGCGGTATTTCACCGTAAATATTCGCTGAAAGGAGGAACGCAGAGAATGGAAAATCTAACCTATACAGAGGTCAACAGCTATAAAATTCCTAACCTTGAAATACCTGATGATGGTCTTCCGGAAGAAGTCCATATCGGTATTTGGGGTCAGCAGCGACTTGAATATTTGAAAAAGCACAAACGTGCGCTGTATTCAAGCTTGTTAATGTCCGGCAAACTTCGGGCGCATTTGCATGAAATTGATGTTGCCGCTTTTGAACGGCGGGAACTTATCATCAAGCAGATGATGAAATTACAGAATGTGACCGAATATTCAAAAGCAGAAAACCCTATGCTATGGATTGTAAAAGTCAATAATATCCGTAATTGTGCAGATGAAATTATTCGAAACGAACTGATTTACGAATAAACCAACAAACCCTCTCTAAAACGGCGGTACGGTAATCGTACTGCCGTTTTCTATTATTATGATACCACAAATTAAAATAATATCGAGTATTTCCATTCTTGACTGTGAAAACAGTTGAGGGTGGTTTTTCTTTGCCCAATTTATGAATAATCTGTAAATATTTTTTTTGGAATGCCTTGCCAAAATAGCTTTTTATTTGAATTAGATAGAGGGCTTACCCCCTCAAACCATCATTTTCAGTGCATTAGATAAAGGGGCATCCCCTACAAAG
>DASRNM010000093.1:0-26064 GCA_035647435.1 Clostridia bacterium | reverse complement strand
GTAAGCGTTTTAATTGATTGCTATGTAGGGAATAGTAAAGACAAAGGGTTATAATCAATTAATGATTTAGACTGGCAAATAAAGGAAATCAATAAAAAGGAGATATAATATGAAGAAATTTGCTGAAATAGTAGACGTTGTAGGGCGTCAGATTATCGATTCCAGGGGCAACCCAACGGTTGAAGTAGAGGTTTATGTTGATGACGGCATTGACACTTATATGGGCCGTGCGGCTGTGCCGTCTGGTGCTTCAACAGGGATTTTTGAGGCTTGCGAGCTTCGTGACGATGACAAATCACAGTTTATGGGTAAAAGCGTATTCAAGGCAGTTGACGCTGTTAATACCGACATTTTTGAAGCCATTATCGGCATGAATGTACTTGACCAGGCAGAGATTGACAAAACTATGATTGATCTTGACGGAACAAAAAACAAATCACGTTTGGGTGCAAACGCAATTCTTGGCACATCACTTGCATGTGCAAAGGCAGCAGCTCAATCACTTGGAATGCCACTTTATACCTACATCGGCGGAACAAATGCAAAGACATTGCCTGTCCCGATGATGAACATTATAAACGGTGGTGCTCATGCCTCAAACAACGTTGATATTCAGGAGTTTATGATTATGCCAGTTGGCGCAAAATCCTTTGCTGAAGCTTTTCGTTGGTGCACAGAGGTTTTTCACAACTTGAAGAACGTCCTTTCAGACATGGGCATGACAACTGCAGTTGGCGACGAAGGCGGATTTGCTCCGAATTTAAAAAAGGACGAGGAAGCCATTGAGATCATTTTGACTGCTATTGAAAAGGCAGGTTATAAGCCGGGCGAACAGTTCAAAATTTCTATTGATGCCGCATCATCAGAGTGGTATCAGGAGGACGGAACTTATCTATTGCCAAAGGCTAACAAGAAAATGACAAAGCAAGAGCTTGTTGACTATTGGAAAGGGCTTGTTGAGAAATACCCGATTATCTCTTTAGAAGACGGCATTGACGAAGACGATTGGGATGGTTGGAAAATGCTCACAGACGCTATCGGCGACAAAGTTCAGCTTGTCGGTGACGATTTGTTTGTAACAAACGTTGAGCGTCTTTCAACAGGCATTGAAAAAGGCGTTGCCAATTCAATTCTTATTAAAGTTAATCAGATAGGCACACTTACAGAAACATTGGATTCTATCACGATGGCAAACCGTGCAGGCTATACAGCTGTTGTTTCTCACCGTTCAGGTGAAACAGAGGATGTTACCATTGCTGATATCGCTGTTGCTGTTAATGCAGGGCAGATTAAAACTGGTGCTCC
The DNA here is from genome assembly GCA_035647435.1 of Clostridia bacterium. Classification (GTDB taxonomy): domain Bacteria; phylum Bacillota; class Clostridia; order Oscillospirales; family Acutalibacteraceae; genus JAAZFZ01. The sequence continues at coordinate 24,759 of DASRNM010000093.1, read as the reverse complement.
CAGCCGTTCGGACCGTGTAGCAAAGTACAACCAGTTGCTTCGTATCGAGGAGGAACTCGGAGAAGTTGCAGAGTATCCCGGTTTGAATGCTTGGTTTAACTTAAGATAATAGATTAAACATCTAACTATGTCGGGCAGTTTCGGCTGCCCGACATTTGTATTGTTAACAAATAGATAGAGTTTGATAAATTTAGCGCTTTATAGTCATTCAACAAGATGTTTTTAATAGAGCTTAAAAACTTAAAAAAGTTGTAATGTAACGAAATACGATTTCACATCATGAGCAGCATTATATTTGTCGGGAGAGAGTATGGAAAAAATAAGAGCAAATTTTTTTAGGTATGTGAGCATGAATGTTATAGGCGGTTTAGGAATATCTATTTTTATTCTTGCCGACACATATTTTATCGCCCAAGCGCTCGGAACAGCAGGTCTAGCGGCACTTAATTTCTCTATTGCGATTTTCAGTTTGCTGCATGGTTCGGGTTTGATGATAGGCATTGGCGGTGCAACCGAATTTTCACTTCAAAAGCGTGGAGCGAACGAAAATTCGGGCAGTGTAGCATTTGTTCACTCGATAATTTTGGGGCTAATTGTTTCGGCCGTGTTTTTAACTGTTGCTGTGTTTTTTACTGGCCCCTTAGCGACTGTTTTAGGTGCTGACGAAGTAACGTCGCCTCTAACACAGGCATATTTAAAAACTGTTTTAGGTTTTTCGCCATTTTTTGTTTTAAATAATATTATAATTGCATTTGTAAGGAACGATAAAAACCCTAGACTCTCAATGATTGCAATGCTTATAGGTAGCTTTGCAAATATTATTTTGGACTATGTTTTTATATTTGTGTTTGCAATGGGCATGTTCGGTGCGGCCCTTGCAACAGGACTTTCGCCGATAATTAGCTTGTGCATATTATCTTTGCACTTCAAGGGTAATAATTTCAGATTTAAAATAATCAAATGTAAAATTAGTCTATTGAAAATGTTTAGAATAATGTCGTTAGGGTTTTCCGCATTCATAGGGGAGCTTGCCTTGGCAATAGCGTTAATTACCTTTAACCTAATTATAATAAGGCTAAGTGGAAATACGGGCGTGGCGGCATATGGGGTTATTGCAAACATAGCACTCATCGCAACGGCGATTTTTGTCGGAATTTCGCAAGGCATACAGCCACTTGCAAGCAAGTATTATGCAAGAAAAGATGTTTCAGCAGTCAATCAGATTTTTAAATATTCAATTCTGACAGCACTTGCTGTTTCCGCTGTTATATATGCAACTTTGTACTTCTTCTCCAATTCAATTGTGGGAGCATTCAACAGCGAGGGCAATGCAGTGCTGGCTGATTTGGCCGAAGTCGGAATAAAAATATATTTTATAGGCTATGTATTTGCAGGCATTAACATAGTTTGCGCTGCGTTTTTGAGTGCAATATCAAATGCAAAGCAGGCAATGGTGATAGCAATTTTAAGAAGTGCTGTGTTTTTGATACCGTTTGTTTTACTGTTAAGTTCACTGTTTGGAATGAACGGAGTATGGGTTTCATTTTTATTAACCGAGTTTACGGTTTTTATTATTGCAATGGTTCTTATGTACAAAACACCTTTACATGCATAGGATAATCGGATATAATTCAATTAAAACATGTAAAAGCAAATTAAGCATTTGAAAAATTACATTTTAAATTATATAAGGAGTGTGAATGAATTGAAAAAGCAAATTAAAAACAATGTATCATGGGTAGGCAAGGTTGATTGGGAGCTAAAGAACTTTCATGGCGAGGAGCTTTCAACACATAAAGGCTCAACCTACAATTCCTATTTGATACAAGAGGAAAAAACAGCGCTCATTGATACAGTATGGGCGCCGTTTGCAGACGAATTTGTTGAAAACCTTGCAAAAGAAATAGATTTGAATAAAATTGACTATATTATTGTAAACCATGGTGAGGTTGATCACAGTGGAGCTCTCCCTGCCTTGATGAAGCATATCCCTGACACGCCGATTTATTGCACGGCTAACGCTGTTAAATCCCTGAAAGGGCAATATCATCAAGATTGGAATTTCCATGCTGTAAAAACTGGCGATAAGCTTAATATTGGCAACGGCAAGGAATTGATTTTTGTTGAAATGACAATGCTCCATTGGCCAGACAGTATGGCAACTTATCTCACAAATGACAATATGCTTTTCAGCAATGACGCTTTTGGTCAACATTATGCGACTGAGATGCTCTTCAATGATTTGGTTGATGAATGTGATTTGTTTAATGAATCAATAAAATATTATGCAAACATTCTGACGCCATTTAGCCCTATTCTCAGAAAAAAGCTTGATGAAATTATCAAGCTTAACTTGCCGATTGATATTATTGCGACGAGCCACGGAGTTGTTTGGAGAGATAATCCAATGCAGATTGTCGAGAAATATGCTCAGTGGGCAGGCGATTATGCGGAGAATCAGATAACGATTATCTACGAAACTATGTGGAACGGCACAAAGCTCTTGGCTGAAAAAATTGCAGACGGAATAAATCAGCAAGATCCAAATGTGGTTGTTAAGATATATAATCTTGCAAAGAGTGACGAAAATGACATTATAACTGAGGTTTTCAAATCAAAAGCTGTTGTCATGGGCTCGCCGACAGTTTCAAACAGCATTTTGCATTCTGTTGCAGGCTTTATTCATCTGATGAAAGGGATGAGGTTCAAGGGCAAAAAGGCTGCTGCATTCGGTTGTTACGGTTGGAGCGGCGAGAGTGTGAAGGTTATTAATGAAATGATGACAAGCGCAGGGTTTGAACTTGTCTCTGACGGGTACAGAAACCAATGGAACCCTGATAAAAACGCACAACAAGAGGCTGTTGACTTTGGAAAGAAGCTTGCAGAAATGGTTTAAAGTTAACGGTTTATTGAGTTAAAACAAAACACAAACTTAAAAGGCTCTCGGTAAAATTACCGAGAGCCTTTGTTTTATTGCGTTAAATATTAAAGGTCATAATAAAGAGAAAATTCAGCGGGATGAGGAATGCTTTCGATTTCTTCCGTCTGTTTGCGCTTGTTTTCAATCCATGTTTCCAGAAGTTCTTTTGGGAACACGCCACCGCGTGTAAGGTACTCGTTGTCATTCTCAAGCTCATCAAGCGCTTCATTTAATGTTTTTGGTAAAGAGCTGAGTTTTTTCTGCTCTTGTGGTGAAAGGTTATATAAATTAAAGTCATACGGGCCCCAACCGTTTTTCTCCGGATCAATTTTATTAATAATTCCGTCAATTCCCGCCATGAGTATTGCGGAGTATGCGTAGTAGGGGTTGCAGGTAGCGTCAGGGTTCCTTAACTCAAAACGTTTTGAGTTCGGAGATTTTGCATAAGCGGGGATGCGAATAACCGCACTTCTGTTAGATGTTGCATATCCTATTGTAACGGGTGCTTCATAGCCCGGGATAAGACGTTTAAAGGAGTTTGTTGAGGGGTTTGTCAAAGCGCACAGTGATTTAGCGTGCTTCAAAAGACCGCCCATAAACCAGTGAGCCTCTTTGCTCAAACCAGAATATCCGTTTTTGTCATAGAAAACAGGGTTGCCGTCTTTCATCAAAAGCATATGCACATGCATGCCGTTGCCCGCCTCGCCATAAATTGGTTTAGGCATAAATGTGGCTGTTTTGTTTTCAGCTACGGCGGAGTTTCTAACAACATATTTAACAATCATTGTTTTGTCGGCCATCTCGGTCATTTCGCCGAGCTCAACTTCTATTTCAAGCTGCCCTGGCCCCCCGACCTCATGGTGATGATATTTAACTTTTACACCCCAATCTTCAAGCAGGAGACACATCTTGCTTCTCAAACTGTAGGTTGCGTCCTGCGGAGGTGTAATATGGTATCCACCTTTAACGGGGATGTGAAAACCGGAGTTTTGACAACTGTTGTTTCCGCTGTTCCATTCCGCCTGTGCAGTGTCAATTCTAAACGCAACTTTTTCAGGTTTGCACTCATAGCTTACATGGTCAAGAACATGAAATTCAAATTCCGGGCCGATAACCATAGAATCAGCAATATTGCTCTCGCGCATAAACTGCTCGGCCCTCAAAGCAACATTTCTGGGGTATTGGTCAAACGGGTAATTCCCTTCAGGAGCGATTACAAGCACGTTGCCTATCATAGTAAGAGTCGGGATTTCTGAAAACGGGTCAATATGAGCGCTTGAGAGTTCGGGAATAAAAACCATGTCGCTCTTCTCAACTTGTGCGTAACCGTAGTTCGAACCGTCAAACCCAATGCCGTATTCCATAATATCTTCATTCAGTCTTTGGGCAGGGATAGTCAAATGACGCCAACGCCCGGAAATATCAATCATCTTAAAGTCGATCATTTTTATTTCGTGTTTCTTGCAGTAGTCTTTTACTTCACTTATTTTAGAAAACATAAAAACCTCCAAAAACTGATTTTTCATAATATGTCAATTTATTATATAACAATAATTATGTTTTGGGTAGAGATATCGCAAACTAATTAAAACAATTAACCGAAGTTTGTATAAATTCATAAAATAAAGCAGAAAACAGCGTAAATTTTGTTGATTTGCAAGTTTCTTAATCAAAAGTTGCAAAAAATGATATCAATAATTGACAGTATGACATGAGCGGTGCTATAATTACTCAGTAAATGTGTTATATATAACTTTAGGAGGCAAATTATGAGCAGCAATACGTACAATGCTTTTGAAAATGCTCAAGCACAGTTTGACGGTGTGGCAGATAAAATAGGGCTCGATAAAGCAACATCTGAGATTCTTCGTCAGCCCATGAGAGAATACCATTTTTCTATTCCTGTTAAGATGGACGATGGAAGTGTTAAGATTTTCAGAGGCTACAGAATTCAGCACAATGATGCGAGAGGACCCGCAAAGGGAGGGATTCGTTTTCATCCCCTTGAAACAGTTGATACAATCAGAGCATTATCAATGTGGATGACATGGAAATGCGCTGTTGTAGATATTCCCCTCGGTGGAGGAAAGGGTGGAGTTGTTTGCGACCCTCGTAGCTTAACACAGCGCGAACAGGAGCAGTTGTGCCGCGGTTGGGTTCGACAGATTTCAAGAAACATAGGCCCGGTTCAGGATGTCCCTGCGCCTGATGTTATGACAAATGGCAAACATATGCTTTGGATGCTTGATGAGTATGAAACAATTCACGGTGGTAGATTCCCCGGGTTTATAACGGGAAAACCAGTCGGAATGGGTGGCTCTCTTGGAAGAATGGAGTCAACGGGTTTTGGCGTTGTGTTGATACTGCGTGAAGCTCTCAAGTGCTTAAAAATCGATATCAAAACAACAACCGCAGCTGTTCAGGGTTTCGGAAACGTTGCCCAATCTGCAATTAGACTATATCAACAGCTCGGCGGAAAGGTTGTTGCAATTTCATGTTGGGACAACAACGACAAAACAGCGCATGCATTTAAAAAGATAAAGGGCATCGATTTAAACGAGCTTTTGGAAATTACAGATTCTTTTGGAACTATAGATAAGGTAAAGGCAAAGGCTTTAGGATATGAGATTTTGCCGGGCGACGAGTGGATTGAGCAGGATGTTGATATCCTTATCCCCGCTGCTATGGAAAATCAAATTACAAAAGAAAATGTCGGCAAAATCAGCAAGCAGGTCAAGGTTGTTTTAGAAGGAGCAAATGGCCCCACAACACAAGAAGCGGACAAGGCTCTCAATGAACGCAATATAGTTATAATTCCTGACTTTTTAGCAAACGCAGGCGGGGTTGTGTGTAGCTATTTTGAGCAGGTTCAAAGCAACATGAACTATTACTGGACAAAAGACGAGGTTATGGAGAAATTAGACACAAAAATGACTGATGCGTTTCATGATGTTTACGAGACTAGTGTTAAAAACAACCTGAACATGCGCCAAGCAGCATATGTAATCGCAATTAACCGTGTTGCAGATGCAGTGAAAGACCGTGGTTGGGTATAAGATTGCCAAACCTATGATATAATAATGCGAATGAGAACATGGATACAAAAAACCATTCTTAATGTTTGCATTGCAAGCAATCTGTTATATTATTATTTTAAACTGCAAGTTACTTAAATAAAAGACTGTCGGAGGCTATTATTGATTTAATGCCTTCGACTTGTTTTTTGCTTGTTTAGTTTTTTATGATATGATAATATGTATAAAATGACAATCGGATTTTGGGGGGATAATTATGTTCGGATTTTTAAATAAACTTATATCTTGGGTGCTGGCATTGTCTTTGAGCATGGTCGGTGTGTGGTTGGACGACTTTCACGAATGGGTTTTGGGTGACGATATTTTCCCCGTGGTTTATGAAGGAGATTTTTACGAAGGAATAGAATACGAGAAGTATATTGACTTTGAAGCTGTAGTTTTGCCCGACACAACGGTTTTTGATATTAGAGATTATGGTGCAGATGTTTCTAACAATGCCCAAGAAAATAAGGACGCAATAAATGCCGCAGTTAACGCCTGTTATTCATCGGGTGATGGGACTGTGTTGGTTGATGGGGGCAGTTACATAACCGGCTCTATCAGGCTTAAAAGCAATGTAACGCTAAAGATAGCAGACGGTAGCTCGCTCGTTGCATCGAGAAATGCACAGGATATGGATTTGAACTGTGTAATATATGCAAACGGGTGTGAAAATATTAAAATTACAGGTCCCGGCAGGGTGTGCGGTGAAGGAAATTATTATTCTAAAAAACCCATGAAAAAACCTTTGCTTGAACCGCTTGAATATACAAATGCAATCGAAATGCGCCATGAATACCTTAACAGGTTACGAAAACCGCATGAAAGCAAGTACGGTAGGATATCGAACATTTACAATTGCAGCAATGTTACTATTGGAAACATCATTTTTGAAAACTCCGCACACTGGACATTGAGAATAGACAACAGTGAGGACGTTTTGATAAATAAATTTATAATCAACAACAATCGTCACATTGCAAATACTGACGGAATAGACATTCTTTATAGTAGAGATGTTGAGATTAAGAACTCTTTTATAAGCACAGCAGACGATGGAATAGTAATCAAAAACTGGCAGGCAGGCAGTGTTGTGAAAAACATTCACATAAGCAACTGCGAGATAATGTCTTGCACGAATGCATTTAAAATCGGCACTGAAACAAGGGGAGACATAAGTGATGTTCTTGTAGAAGATTGCAAATTTTTTATGAAAGACATATATCCTGGTTCTTTTTCGGGGATTGCAATTGAGTCAATGGACGGGAGCATTGTTAAAAATATAACCGTCAGGAACATTGAAATGGATAGAATAACTTGCCCCTTATTCATTCGCTTAGGTAATAGGAACAGGTATGCGGACGAAACATCTGATTTTTCAGGCTCTATTGAAGGAGTTACAATTCAAAACATTACTGCAACAAGAATGGAAATTCCCATCATAATAACAGGTGTTAAAAACCTCAGCAAGGGCACGAACCATGTTAAAGATATAACCTTGAGAAACCTTGACTTAGAATACACAACTGAATCAAAGGAGCCTTTGACGTTCCAAATTTTTGTGCCCGAATATGAAAAAGAATACCCCGACAGCTGGAGGTTTTTCAATTTGCCAGCATACGGAATATGGTCGAGACACACAGACGGGTTGACAATAGACAATTTTAATGTTACACCGCGAGAAAAAACAATCAGGTCGAAATTTGTTTTCAACGATGTTAAAAACCTTGAATTTTAATGTGGTTAGAACACTGGTTATAGCTAAATTTAGTCTTTAGCAAGCATTATGTTATCAAACAATGAGCGCATCGGCTGATTTGCCGATGCGCTCATTGTTTGGTTTAAGGTATGCATAGAGAATTATACGATAATAAACGCAGACTTGTTCAAAACATGACAGGTCTGCGTTTATTGTTATTTCACTTTACAATTAAAAAAAGAATTTAGACTGTTTGCGGGTGGTTGTTGTAAATGTTTTCGGCCTTCCTTCAAAACAATGCAGATTTCAAAACTTTTTAAGTTTTCGTCATAGCTCCAATTAATATTGCCCTCATACTTTGAAACAACACGAATGATGCTTTTTATGCCTATGCCGTGAAAACTGCCACTTTTTGAGGTAATTAGTCTGCCACGCTTTTGCTTTGGCTCCAGATCACAGCTGTTTATTGTTTCAATAACAATAAAGTTGTCATTTTCTTCAAATATTGAAAAGAAAACCTGTTTATGTTGAGAGTTGATTGCGGCCTCAACAGAGTTATCTAAAAGGTTGTCTAAAAGTGCAGTAATATCACTGTTGGTCATAAAATCAAGGTTGGAGCCCCTGACATCTATTTCAACCGATATTCCGTTGGTTTTACATTTTTGAACATATCTGTTGACAATAACATCGACAAGCTTATTTCCGCTGTAATTTATTTTACTGTTAAAGCCGAAATCCTCGCAGATGGAGTCAATATATTCGATTACCTTTTCGCCATTTTCGTCAGAGGCAATTTGATTAATTAGCCTTAAATGCCTTTTTATATCGTGAACAAGAATTTGTGAGCTTTCATACTCGTTTTTAAGCAACTCATAGTAGTCATTACTGATGCTCTCTTTCTGTCTCTCCAGTTGCAGCCTTGTGTATTTTATGTTCGTTTTCACAATTAATTGATAAACATAAAATACAACTATATTTGAAAACAGCAAAAGAATAGTGCCAATTGTGAGAATTGAATCGTAAAGCGCAGGCATGGTATAAATTGTTGCAAAATATGTTAAAACACAAAGGAAAATCATTGATGTAATGGGTAATAACCCCAATAAGGGCCAAAGCTTGTTTTGCCCTTGCTTTTTCTTCAGCTCATCTTTAATAGATATTCTTAACGCAATGTAAGCTACAATAAAATAAAGGAGCTTGCTCAATGATGCCTGTGCAATTAGAACACTGATATTGTCCGTATAAGCATCAAGGTTTATATTTAGAATGCTCGAGGAGAAATACACGACAACCATTTCTGTTATTAACATGAAGACGGTCAGCATCAAAACATGAAAGGTGCAGATTCTGAAGTTTGTTTCATAGCAAAAATAGGCGATATAAACGGTTGTTATAACAAATATTAGCAAGTTAAATATAGGTATAGAAAAAAAGCTTATGCCAAACAGCAGGACATAAGCCATAAAATAAAACAGATAACGTGAAATTCGAGATTCACGCTTGCTGAAAATGCTTTCAAAATAAAGAAATGTTACAGCAATCTCAAACAAGAAAATAAAAGCATAACTAACTATTTTTAACACTTATTCTCCCCCCCCCACATATGCATAGAGCGACCTTTTGAATGATGAATGCTTCCTTTGAGAGACGGGTACCTTGAAAACATTTTTGTTAATTTTCATGGCAACCTCATTTTTGCTAAAATCAACAACATGTCTGAGGTTGACAATATAACTGTAATGGGGCTGAACAAACACATCGGGATTAAGGTTGTTTGACCAATAGTCAAGTTTGGCGTTCGATAAATATTCACGCTGAGTTGTTACAACAAGCGTGCTTCGTTTTTCAATTGTTATGTAGATAATGTCTTTAGTGTAAACTTTATATATTTCATCGTCGTCCTCAAGCAAAATTGTTTGTGTTTGAGATAGATACTTGTCCAACGCCTTTTCTAAATTATTAAAAAACCTCTCCTCGTTAATCGGTTTTGAAATATAGCGAAAAACCTGCAAATCCATTGCATTGTCAAGATAGCAGTTGTATGAGGTTACAATGAAAACTATGGCGTTTTCATTTTTTTTCATTATGTGTCGTGTTGCCTCTAAACCGTTGACGCGCGGCATTTCTATATCAATAAACGCAATATCACATGGGACGGATGAGGTAACAAGCTCCTCTCCATCCGAAAACACATGATAAATCACGTCCATGTTGAGTTTCTCAAAAAAAGATTCCAAAAGATTTCTTACAACATAAACGTCTCCACTCTCATCATCGCAAATAATAATGTTCAATCCTTATCCTCCTTTTGTGTCTAAAACAGATGAAAGTGTCTGTTATTCACTGCTTATATAATATCAAAAAGGTAATTGTAAAGCAATAAAATTAAGATTATTCATGCAAAACACATCGTTTTTGTCGTTTTTCACATCGTTTTTGTAAAAATACAAGAATTTCCAAATTTAAATGCTATTATGATGTTGCAAATAAAAAGAAAGGAAGGTCATCATTATGAAATTGAATCACTTTTTGAAGAAAATTGCTCCTGCAGTAACAATGTGCTTGGCAATGGCTCTCTCCTTTAACGCGAACACTGCCGCTTGTTATTTCTTCAACCAGCCTGAGACACCTGATAATTTTGATAGGTTTAGACGTATCAAATAATGAAAGGTTTGTCTCAAAAGTTTATCTCAGGGCTTCATAAAAATGGTGTAATCGCTGAAGAAGACCAGGGATTGTATGAATACGCGCTGAACATTCTGGTAACCGGTGTTTTGCATTTTCTAATAAGTCTCTTAATTGGAATATTTATAGGAGCGGTTAAAGAGAGTTTGGCGCTATTCATCTCATTCTTCATAATCAGAAAGTTTGCAGGAGGCTTTCATACATCATCGCCCGTTAAGTGCTATTTGTTTTCTATCGTTATGAGCTGTTCAATGTTGCTGTTGGTAAAGCACCTTGCTCAGTCAACCGATAATTGGATATATTATTCTATTCTTGCGGTTGCTGCAATGGTGGTAATTATATTTTCTCCCATCGAGGCAAAAAACAAACCTTTTAACGACAAAGAAAGAAAAGTGTTCAAGACGGTTTCGGTGGTATTGAGCATAGTAATATCAGCGATTTCAATTCTAATCTTTACATTTGCATCAAAATCAATCGGAATAGCAATTTCATTCGGAATGGTTACAGAGACAGTAGTGCTTATATTCGCTGTAATCCAAATACAAATTAAAAAAACAACAAAAAATAAAAAGGTCGAAGCATTAAGTAATAAAGCTTCAGAATAAACAATATATTTAAAAGTCATGAACTTTGAACTCAATAGAAATCATACATAAAGTGAAGTGACAAAACCCAAGCATATTATTTTACTTTCACCATTTTTCTCATAACCAATAGAATCCGGGAGGGCAATTTGCTCTCCCGGATTCTATTTACGGTAAAATTAAATTATATATTTTTTCATCGAGTCCAATAAGCGTATGTCGCATACAACTTCAAGGAAAAGGCCTTCATCCCGGTACTCTTCTTTAATGACAATTCCGTCTTGCCTCAAAGTCGCGGCATCCGAGCCGTGCGAATATGGTATGAGAAGTTGAGCCTTTTTTCTTGTTGGCGGCAACGATTTTGATATTGCGTCCAACAGGCTGTCAAGCCCTTTTTCCTTCAGTGCGGAAATCATGACGCTTTTGCCAATAGTGGGCAGCCCCATAATATCCCCGGCAAGGTCGCACTTGTTCAAAACGGAAATTATCGGCTTACCCTCACAGCCAAGGTCAGAGAGCAAGTCAGTTGTAACTTTGAGGTGTTGTGCGCATTCGTCATTGGACGCGTCACAGACATTGAGAATGACGTCGGCCTGTGCAGCGTCTTCAAGTGTCGATTTGAAGGCTTCAACAAGATGGTGAGGCAATCGCCTTATAAGCCCTACTGTGTCAATGAGCATAACACTTCTCCCGTTGGGCAGTGTCAATGCCCTTGAGGTCGGGTCAAGGGTTGCGAAAAGCTTGTTTTCAGTGAGAACGCCGGCATTTGTTAAAGTGTTCATAAGCGTTGACTTGCCTGCGTTTGTGTAACCGACAATTGCAACGGTTTCAACTCCGTCTTTTGCCCTACGCTCCCTTAAAAAATCACGACGCACTTTTAAGGCCTTCAGGTCACTTTCAAGAGAATTTATTTTTCTTCTGATATGACGCCTGTCGGTTTCAAGTTTTGTTTCACCGGGCCCTCTTGTGCCGATTCCGCCACCCAGACGTGAGAGCTGAATGCCCTTGCCACTCAAGCGTGGCAACAGGTATTTTAATTGAGCAAGCTCCACTTGTAGCTTGCCTTCGCCGCTTGTTGCTCTCGAGGCAAAGATATCAAGAATAAGAGTTGTGCGGTCAATCACTCGAACATCGGTTATGTTTTCGATGTTTCTCTGTTGAGAGGGTGAAAGCTCGCTGTCAAATATAAGCAAATCAATTTCATTTTCTTCACAGAATTGCTTTATTTCCTCAAGCCTGCCCGTGCCGATATAGGTTGCAGGGGTTGGCTTGTCTCTTTTTTGAATTACCTTTGCGATAACTTCTGCACCTGCTGTCAATGCAAGCTCCTCAAGCTCGTTAAGAGATAATTCAACATCATATTCGCCCGTGTCGATGTCCACCAAGACGGCTCTTTCGGGCTCCTGCAAGTTTTCGAAAAGTGTGGTTTTTTCACGGTTGGGATTTTCTTCAAACGGTGAAGGAGAAAGGTTTTTAGTCATATTTATGCTCCGAACTCAAAAGAATGTTTTCCCTCTTTAAGTTTGATGCTTTTGTTGTCAAAGCGCAACACGGCATTAACATTAGAAGGGATTTCAACATCTATTTTAACCTTTTTATCCTGAATTCTCTTACAAACAGCGATTTTTCCATTTTTAATTTCAATGTGCCCTTTAACATAGTCGAGCCCCGACACGTTTGCAGGTGAAATAACAACCTCATCAAAGCCGGCAGAGTTTTCTGTTTGCTTTATTCCGAGTAGCTCAGTGAACAAATATCTAACAACGGCACCGAACATTGGATGGTTTTGAGATTTGTCTCCGTCCCAATACTCCCAGAGAGTTGTTGCGCCCTTTTTCATAATTGTGTTAAAGGACACTTTTTTCTTTGATGTTAAAAGGTCAAAAGCAAGCTGCGGATATCCATTTTCAAACAATACTCTTGTTAGAATATCTGTGCCGAAAATGCCCGTATCATACATTTTTCGTTTCTGATATTTGTCAACAACAGCCGGCAAGGTTTTGCTGTTGCCTAAACCTAAATCAATTGCGAATGAATTTGCACCTTGAACATCTTTTGCAAACGTTCCTTTTTTAGCATCAAAATAGTTGTCGAGCAATGCCTGCTTTTTGATTTCTGCCTTTTGCTCAAGTTCGGGTATAATCTCGTCGCGCCCGATTAGTTTAGCAATCTCAATCGCCTCATTGAGGGATTTTACATAAAAATAGTTGTTAACAAACGGCTCAGGTATCTTGATTTTACCAGGTGTGCACCAATCCCCTAAGCACCATGCCCCTTCCTCATCGCTGACAACAAGCTCATTTTCACTATGGGCATCCAAATATTCAAAATATCGCAACATTTTAGGGAAAAACTCTTCAAGGACCGCCTTGTCGTCATACATTTTATAATAAACATAAGGCACATGAACAATAGCACAACCCCAACCGCCGGGGCCACCGCCTGAAACAACATAAGGAGCAGTGTACTGAACATGACCTGTTTGTGTGTCTTGACAATCGCTTATATCTGAGAGCCACTTTCTGTAAAAACTCTGTGCGTCCAGAACGAGCATGGCTGCATCGCAAGCGAGTTGACCGTCGCCCGTGTATCCTCTGCCTTCTCTTTGCGGACAATCAGAGGGAATGGAGCAATGCATATTGTCAAGCTGTGTTCTAATAAACGAGGTGTAAAGCCAATTAAGAACTTTGCTGTCACTTTCAAAGGATGAGGTTACATCTACATTCGAGTGCACGACCTCACATCTAACAACCTGTGCATTGTTTGTTACGCTGAAATATCTGAAAGCCTGCCACATGAAGTGGGGGTGGCATTCGCGTGCCCTCCCGTCGCTAATATAAGTGTCAATATGGGTCGCGCCTACCGTATCAGTAATAAGGCGTTTAAAGGAATCGAGCTGCTCTGCATAGAAAACATTGACCTCTTCGCCACTTTTTTCGGGCAGTTTAATTACAGGCCATCCGGTTATGTTTTCGCCGACATCATATACGCTGTAATTTTTGAATTTCTTAACAAGCTTAGGCTCAACTTGACGAATAATTTTATCTGTCGGGCAATCTTGAATAAAAAAGTTGGATTCGGGTGCATCGACAACTTCAACATTCTTCCAGTCATCGCTGTTAAAATCTGTTTCAAAACAACCTTCAATTTCAAGGCGATAATCATGGCGTTCACCGAGCATAATTTCACTATCGGTTATATAGCTTTGCCTCCACTTGAGAGATTCGTCAGAGTATATTTCGGAAGATTTGCCATTTTCGGATAAATTGATTATGTAACAAAGCAAAGCTCTGTCGCCGTAATCCCACTTTTTGAACCAACCGCCACCCAGAAGGACGCCGATTGAGTTTTCGCCTTGCTTGATATATTTGGATATATCATATTTGACACAGTATATTCTGTGGGTTACATTTGCAATTGTAGGCTTTCCGTTGTTGAACGTGGGGTGATCGCAGTAGTCGGACCATACAGGCACAAAAAAATCGTCCTCGACTTTTTTGCCGTTAATGTAAAGCTCAAAAAAACCGAGACCGCAGATAATGATTTCGGCAGTTTCGGTTTTTGGGGCGAAAAACTCGCCTCTTATGTAAGGCTGGAAACAATTTTTTTCGGGCGCAACCCATTTTGCAGTTTTAAAAACTTCATGACTTTTCATTTTAAACACTCCTAAAATCCGTTCGGATTCAATTTTTGCCATCTCCATGTATCCTCGCACATTTCGTCAATTCCCAACTGTGCCCTCCAGCCAAGCTCATTAGATGCTTTTGTTGGGTCTGAAAAACAAGTTGCAATGTCTCCTGGGCGTCTGGGCTCAATGACATATTTAATTTTTTTGCCTGAGGCTTTCTCAAAAGCCTTTATCATGTCAAGAACACTGTAACCCTTGCCTGTGCCAAGGTTGTAAACACCAATACCGCCATCGTTCATGAGGCTTTCAAGAGCCTTAACATGACCGATTGCTAAGTCAACAACATGAATATAGTCTCTAACCCCTGTTCCGTCAGGTGTATCATAGTCGTTTCCAAAAACATTAAGCTCGGCTAATTTGCCGACTGCAACCTGTGAAATGTAGGGCATTAAGTTGTTCGGTATTCCGTTTGGGTTTTCACCGATTTTTCCACTTTTATGTGCCCCGATAGGGTTAAAATAACGAAGAATAGAAACGCCCCACGAATTGTCAGAAGCATGAAGATCATTGAGGATTCGCTCAATAAAATACTTCGTCGTGCCGTAAGGGTTTGTAGTCGAGCCTGTAGGCATATCTTCTTTGAGTGGAGATGCATTTTCCGCACCGTAAACTGTGGCGGAGGAGCTAAAAACAATTTTTTTACAGCCAGCATTTTTCATCGCTTCACATAAAACGAGAGTGCCGTTGACGTTGTTGTCGTAGTACTCAAGTGGTTTCTCACAACTTTCACCGACTGCTTTCAAACCTGCAAAATGAATAACGGATTTGATATCATTTTCCGAAAAGATTTCTTTGAGATATTCAGCGTCACGAACATCACATTCATAAAACTTGAAATCTTTGCCCGAAATTTCTTTTATCCTGTTGAGTGCCTCGCTCTTGCTGTTGAAGAAGTTATCAAGTATAATAACCTCATGCCCTGCGTTGAGCAGTTCAATGCAGGTGTGAGAGCCGATATATCCAGCACCTCCGGTTACCAAAACTTGCATGGGATAACCTCCCTTTCTATAACGTTTTCTAGTCATAAAGGTATTATATAAGCATATCAAAAGAAAATCAAACACTTTTTAGGAGAATAAAATGAATAATCTATCTGATTTAAGAGTAATCAAAGGAATTTTGAATCGTCATAAGGTGAAACTGTCAAAATCTTTCGGGCAAAACTTTTTGATTGACCCATCTGTGTGCCCAAGAATGGCAGACGAGAGCATAATTGATGATGAAACGGGAGTGATTGAAATTGGTCCCGGCATAGGCGTTTTAACGGTTGAACTTGCTAAACGAGCCAAAAGGGTTGTTAGCGTTGAGCTTGATAAAAAGCTTATTCCTGTTCTTAGCGAAACTTTGAAAGATTTTGATAATGTTGAGGTTTTGAACGAAGATATTCTTAAACTTGATTTAAAAAAGCTAATTGATGAAAAATTTAAGGGTATGAAAGTTGTCGTGTGCGCAAATTTACCCTATTATATAACTTCGCCCGTCATAATGCATTTGCTTGAAAGCGAGCTGGAGATTGAAAGTATAACCGTTATGGTTCAGCTCGAAGCAGCACAAAGGTTGACCGCACAGGTTGGCAGTAGGCAGGCAGGGGCCATAACGGTTGCGGTGAATTATTATGCAAAATCCGAAAAGCTTTTCGATGTTTCGAGAACATCTTTTTATCCCGCACCCAAGGTTGAAAGTGCGGTTATAAGGCTTGAAATACGGGAAGAACCGCCTATAAAGATAAAAAACGAGATAAGATTTTTCCGTTTTGTTCGTGCCGCATTCGGGCAAAGAAGAAAAACGGCGGCAAACTCCTTGAGCGCGGGGCTTGCTTTGCCAAAAGATAAGGTTATAGATGCAATTCGAAGAGCAGGTTTTGATAGCAATATCCGTGCCGAAGCGCTTTCGATGGAGGAGCTTGCAAAACTTTTTGAATACCTTGAAGATTAAAATATAACCATAGAACACAAAAATAAAACACGGGCTGTTCAAGATATGAACTGCTCGTGTTTTATGATTATTTAATTATTCCATGTATCAAGCCAAAGCTTAGCGATGAATTCATGCCCATCTACTGTGGGGTGCACTCCGTCTTCAGAGAAAAACTTGCAGTCTTTAAACTGAGTAGCGGCTTTGAAAGCTAAATCCATGTCCAAAAACCTCAAATCATACTCAAAGGCAAGGTCTCGTATTGCCTTTTGCTTTAAAACCAAATCCTGACGCATTTTTGTTATACCTGGGCTAATATCAATCAAAAACGGGCTTATCAGTATGATTTCTGCATTTGTCTTATTTAATGTGTCTTCAATAATTTCCTTGCATCTATTTTTGAAAATATCATAGTTTGTGTGCTCATTAGCGTCGTAGCTTCTCCATGTGTCGTTTACACCTATGAGAATACTGAGATAATCGGGTTTGAGCTCAATGCAATCCTTTTGCCAGCGCTCAACAAGGTCAATAGACCTGTTGCCGCCGATGCCCCTGTTAATAACTTTTATATTAGACTTTGGATAGGTGTTTTCAAGAAAGCTTTTGATGATTGCAGGGTAGCCGAAACCGAGTTTTGTGTCATCGTTTCTGTCTCTATCAGCATCTGTTATGCTGTCGCCTTGAAAAAGAATTAAGCAGTTATCCTTAAACATAGGTTAAACCCCCTTATGTTAATAGGTTTATTTATTGCGGAAAATTATTTCTTCTCTGCGTGGTCCGTTCGACACCATGTTAATTGGAAATCCAATCTCTTTTTCTATAAACAGAACATAGTCCTGCGCTTCTTTAGGCAATTTATTAAAATCTGTAATACCTCTTATGTCACACTTGAAACCCGGCATTGTTTTAAAAATGGGCTTTGCTTTTTTAAGCTTTGAGGTAACAGGGAAGTCGTTTACAATCTTCCCGTCAATTTCATATGCTGTGCAAATTTTAATTTCATCAAGATAAAAAAGGCAGTCAATAGCTGTGAGTACAACTTGTGTCGCACCCTGAACCTCGCAACCGTAACGAGTTGCAACGCAGTCAAACCAGCCCATTCTTCTTGGCCTTCTTGTTGTTGCGCCATATTCTCCCGCGTCGCCGCCGTGCCGACGCATTTTCTCAGCCTCTTCACCGAAAATCTCACTCACGAACTCGCCTGCGCCGACAGCGCTCGAATACGCTTTAGTTACAGCGACAATGTCATTTATAGCATAGGGAGGAAGCCCCGAGCCGACAGAGCCGTAGCCTGCAAGAGTTGATGATGAGGTTACCATCGGATAAATTCCGAAATCAGGGTCTTTGAGCGAGCCCAATTGACCCTCAAGAAGAATATTTTTTCCATCTTTATATGCTTGTCTAAGGAATCTTGCTGTGTCGCACACATAGGGTTCGATTAGTTTTCTGTTTTTCACAAGCTGTGCAAAAATCTCGTCTACATCAAGCAGTGGTTTATGATAAACGTGCTCAATGAGCAGGTTTTTAACCTCACAAACATGTTTAATTTTTTCTTTAAGGTATTCATCATCAAAAAGCTCAGAAACCTGAAAGCCTATTTTTGCATATTTATCAGAATAGAACGGTGCAATTCCGCTTTTTGTTGAGCCGAATTGCCTTTCTGCGAGCCTTTCCTCCTCGTATGTGTCAAGGAGAACATGATAGGGCATCATTATCTGCGCACGCTCCGAAACAAGAATCTTAGGTTGCGGAACACCTCCGTCAACAACAGATTGAATCTCAGCTGCAAGCTTTTCAATGTCAAGCGCAACGCCGTTGCCGATAATGTTAATAACATTCGGGCTGCAAACTCCCGATGGGAGAAGGTGCAGTGCGAATTTTCCGTACTCGTTAATTATTGTATGACCTGCATTTGCGCCACCCTGAAATCGGACAACCACATCTGCCTTGCCTGCAAACATATCGGTTATCTTACCTTTTCCTTCGTCGCCCCAATTTGCTCCGACTATGGCTCTTACCACAAAAAAACACTCCTGACCGAAAAAGCAAAGCCTTTTCATATATAATTGTTTGTCGACTATTTAAGTATTCCAGTTTTTAACCGACATTAGTCATTATATTACATAACAAACAATCAGTCAATTGAAAATGAACTATTAATCAATGTTTTGCGGTATGGTGCAAAAGGAGTTGTGATAAAAGAGAACAATGCTTAAAAATTCTAATTTTCTTCGACGTTTTTCGATTGACTACATATATCCTTTTTGCTATAATTATTATATAAAAATTGTCAACTTATTTTGCACGCAAGCCTTATTGGTTACGATATGTTGACTAAAAACGTTATGCATTGAATAAAGAATCGCTTACGATTAATGCAAATTGCATAATAATATAAAAAGGGAGCGAGACTATGAAAAGAACTATGAAAGCAATGGTTAGCATTTTACTAGTGTTTAGCATTACCTTTTTGTCGTCGGGTGTTGCGTTTGCAGGTGGTGGTTTGCAAGGGGATAGCGAATTGCGATTTAATTCCAACGGCGAGTTTACAATTTTGCAGTTTGCGGATTGTCAGGACGATGCTTTACCCAGAAAAGCGATGATTATGCTAATGGAGCGTGCTCTTGATGATGTAGAGCCTGACTTGGTTGTTTTTACAGGTGATAACTGCGGTGTTCTGTCAACTAAAATAACAAGCAGAATTGCGATTAAGGCTCTTTTGAAGCCTGTTGCTCAAAGAGGAATTGCGTTTACCTTTGTTTTCGGTAATCATGATGCAGAAAAGGTTAGCAAAGAGTTCCAACTCTCTGTTTATCAGGGAATTGATGGTTGCCTTGCTTTTGATGACGATCCCAGCATTTACGGTTGTGCTAATCATAACTTGGAAATTAAAAGCAATGACGGCAGCGAAACCGTTTTCAACCTTTGGATGATTGATTCAAATATGTATGATGATGTAAACGGCGGATATGATTGGGTGCACACGGACCAAATTGATTGGTATAAAGCTAAGAGCCAGCAACTTGAAAATGAAAACTCTGGCAAGGTGCCTTCCTTTGTGTTCCAACACATTTGTGTACCTGAAACCTACAACCTTCTTCTTGAAGCCCCCGAAGGAACAACACAGGAAGTGAGAAATTACAACGGCAAGAACTATATAATGGAGCTAAACCCTGAAATGGCTCAAGGTACGCTTAGAGAATGGCCTTGCCCGTCAAAAACCAATGCAGGAGAATTTGACGCTTTTGTTGAAAGAGGAGATGTGCTGGGAATTGTTACTGGTCACGACCATGTTAATAGCTTTATCGGCACTTATATGGGGATAGACTTAATTCAGACGCAAGGCATCGGTTTTCAGACCTACGGCGATGAGCAAAGGGGTTATCGAGTAATAACACTTAAAGAAAATAACCCTTGGGGATATGAAAGCTACACAAAGACCTTTGCAGATGTTTTTGGTGAAGGGCTTGAGGCTGATTTCATCTATAAAGTCTACGGCAGTGAAGTAGGATTTCTGGTTTATGCAATTGTTGAGTATGTGAAAAATCTAATTTCGAGACTTGTGTTTTAAATAGTATAGCATTTCATATACAATAAAAAGGATAGTGGGTTGCCTAAAAAGCACCACTATCCTTTTTATGTTGTAATTTATGGAACAAAATATCAAAAATTCATTATTTTCCATTTAATTCATTGTATTTCAATTGAATTTTTTATATAATGAAATAAGATTTTAAGGAGGTGAGAGTATGGAAGCAATTTTGAATTTTGATTGGAAAGTGTTCGAATGGGTGGAGAATTGTTTATGGAACCCTGTTCTTGACGTTGTAATGACAATTATTACATACCTCGGTGAGGGCGGTGCTGTGTGGATTGCAGTGGGCGTAATTTTGTTGTTGACAAAAAAGTATCGAACTGTTGGTGTTGCCGTTATTGCGGCTCTTTTTGTGCACTTGTTAGTCAATGATTTTTTGTTGAAAAACATTATTGAACGCCCCCGCCCATTTGATCTCGAGGCATGGGAAGGCGTGTTTAAATACCCTGAGCTTGTGAGTAAACCGTCAAGCTATTCTTTCCCGTCGGGTCATTCTTCTTCCGCCTTTGCGTGTGCGACGGCACTTATAATGTCAAAGAAAAAAGGCATATATATCCCTGCACTTGCTTTTGCTGCGGTAATGGCATTTTCAAGGGTATATATTCATGTACATTATTTTTCGGATATTGTTGCAGGGGCAACTGCAGGAATACTTTATGGAATTATAGCAATATTTATTGTAAACCTGTTTAAACCTGTTGTTTTAAAAGCATATGATAAAATTAAGTTAAAAAGGAGCAAAAAAGATGCTTAAAAACATTTCTCCGATACTTTCTCCCGAGTTGCTAAAGGTTCTCATGGAAATGGGCCACGGGGATGAAATTGTTATTGCAGACGGGAACTTCCCTTCAGCTTCAATAGCGGATTCAACTGTGTCGAAGAATCTTATCCGCTGTGACGGCCACGCTGTACCAGAAATTCTTGATGCGATACTGGCACTTATGCCGCTTGACACTCATGTTGAAAATCCTGTTTCTCTTATGGATAACGACGACAGCGAGAACAGCCCCTCAATATGGAACGAATACAGAAAAATCGTTAAAAAGCATGAGGGTGAAAAGGGATTTGAGATTATAGAGCGCTATGCCTTTTATACTCGTGCAAAAAAGGCCTATGCAATTGTAGCAACGGGTGAAACTGCAATTTATGCCAATATTATTCTGAAAAAGGGAGTAGTATAAATGGGCGAAGCAAAAAGATTTTTAGCGTTTGACTTCGGTGCGTCGAGCGGGCGTGCGATAGTCGGGAGTTTTGATGGCGAAAAAATCACGCTTCACGAAATTCACAGGTTTTCAAATGACCCAGTAAATGTCAACGGTACGATTTATTGGGATGTTCTGCGTCTTTTTCATGAAATAAAGCAGGGCTTGATAAAAGCAAAAAACGATGGTGGTTTTTCAAGTATAGGCATTGACACTTGGGGAGTTGATTTTGGTCTAATTGATGAATTTGGCTGTCTTCTTGAAAACCCAATTCATTATAGAGACTTCAGAACAAAGGGTATGATAGAGAAAGCTTTTGAAACAATCCCCAAAGAGGAGTTTTATAATATCACGGGCATACAATTTATGGAGCTCAACACAGTTTTTCAACTTCTTTCCTTGAGGCTTAACAGGCCACATATGCTTGAGAGAGCCGACAAACTTTTATTTATGCCCGATTTATTTGCATACTTACTTTCGGGAATAAAGTCAACCGAATATTCAATAGCCACGACATCGCAAATGATTGATTTAAAGACAAAAAGCTGGTCGAAGCGAATCATAGATGGGCTGAATATACCCGAAAATCTTTTAACTGATATTGTGCCGTCGGGCACAGTTATCGGCAAAACAAACAAAACTGTTTGCGAAGAGTGCGGAATAGAGCCCGTTGACATAATTTCTGTATGCGGGCATGACACTCAATCGGCGATAACTGCTGTGCCGAGTGATCAAAAAGACTTTGCATTTATAAGCAGCGGTACATGGTCGCTTTTTGGCACCGAGATGGATGAACCGATAGTCAACGAAAAAACCCTTAAAATGAACATAACAAACGAGGGCGGATACGACAATGCAACGGGTTTCCTGAAAAACATTGTAGGCCTTTGGCTTATTCAAGAGAGCAGAAGACATTGGCGCAGGAACGGCGAGGAATACAGCTATGCCGATTTAGAGAAATTGGCGCTTGAAGCAGAGCCGTTCAAGTGCTTCATTGACCCTGATTCACCTGAGTTTGTACCGCATGGAGATATACCGGGAAGAGTGCGTGAATATTGTAGACAAACAGGCCAATATGTGCCCCAGACCGTCGGTGAGATCATGAGGTGCATTTATGAAAGTCTTGCAATGAAATATAAAAGCACTTTTAGTAAAATTATGGAATGCACAGGCAAGGATTACCCCGTTATTCATGTGATAGGCGGTGGCACGAAGGACACATTGCTTTGCCAAATGACTGCAAATTCATGCAATCGAAAGGTGATGGCAGGCCCCATTGAGGCAACTGTTTTAGGCAACATTGTTGTTCAGCTTCTTGCAAGAGGGGACATAGAAAACATTTCTCAAGCACGAGAAATTATTGCAAGGAGCGAAAAGGTGACTCAATACAATCCACAAGAGGTTGATAAGTGGGAAAGTGCTTATAAAAATTACATTAATATATACAAAGATGAAAGGAATGATTAACTTGTCAAAAGCAAAAATAGGGATAAGACCAATAATTGACGGCCGCTGGGGCGGTGTTAGAGAGAGCCTTGAGGACAAAACAATGTCGCTTGCAAATGCTGCAAAGGATTTGATTGAGGCGAATGTTTTTTATTCAGATGGGACACCAGTCGAATGTGTTGTTTCACCGTGCACAATAGGAGGAGCAGCAGAGGCGGCTAAATGTGCCGAATACTTCTCAACTAAAAATGTGTGCGCAACCCTTTCTGTTACACCATGCTGGTGCTACGGTAGCGAAACTATGGACGTTGACCCAACAACAATTAAAGCTGTCTGGGGTTTTAACGGAACAGAGCGCCCAGGTGCCGTATATCTTGCGGCAGTTATGGCAGCTCATAGCCAGAGTGGTTTGCCTGCTTTTTCAATTTATGGTCATGAAGTGCAAGATGTCAGCGACATTGGCATAACCGATGATGTTAGAGAAAAAATTCTTCGTTTTGCACGTTGTGCAACAGCAATTGGACAGATAAAGGGCAAGTCATATGTCGGAATCGGTGGAGTGTGTATGGGCATAGCAGGCTCAAATACAGACGCCGCATTTATGCAGAAATATTTTGGCATTCGCCCTGAATGGGTGGATATGTCTGAAGTTCGCCGCAGGGTAGACCTCGAAATATATGATAAGGAAGAATTTGAAATAGCTCTCAAATGGGTCAAAGAAAATTGCCCCGAGGGCTTTGATAAGAACGAAACACCCTCGTCCCCTGAGCGTAAAGAATGGGAGTGGGAATTTGTTGTCAAAATGACACTTATCTGCCGTGACATTCTTTTAGGCAATGATAAGCTTAACAAAGTTACACCGTCCGAAGAAGCAAAGGGACAAAACGGAATTCTCACATCTGGTTGGCACGAAGAGGCATTGGGTAGAAATGCTATTCTTGGTGGCTTCCAAGGGCAAAGACAGTGGACAGACTATATGCCTAACTGTGACTTTACCGAGTCGATACTCAACACAAGCTTTGACTGGAACGGAAAGAAAGAGCCCTTAACATTCGCAACCGAAAATGATGGACTCAATGGTCTTTCCATGCTTGTGGGCAAGATGTTGACAGGCACGGCAAGCATTTTTGCCGATGTCAGAACATATTGGAGCCCTGATGCGGTTAAAAGAGTGACAGGCTATGAGCTTGAAGGCAAAGCAGAAAACGGATTTATTCATTTAATCAATTCGGGTGCTGCTGCACTTGACGCAACAGGCGTTCAAAAGGATGAAAACGGAAATCCGGTCATTAAACCCTGGTGGAATGTTAACGATGAGGATATTAAAAACATGCTCAAATCTGTTGACTGGTGCCCCGGTGATAAGGGTTATTTCCGTGGCGGCGGATATTCTTCGCACTTTAAAACCCTTTCCGAAATGCCTGTAACAATGATTCGCTTTAACTTAATTGACGGTTTAGGCCCTGTTCTTCAAATTGCGGAAGGGTACACTGTTGTTCTCCCCGACGACGTTCATGAAAAAATTGACAAGCGTACAGACCCGACCTGGCCTACAACATGGTTTGCACCAAGAACGGGTGATAACAATGCATTTAAAGATGTGTATTCTGTAATGGCTAACTGGGGAGCAAATCACGGCTCTCTTACCTATGGGCATATCGGTAAAGATTTGATAACTCTTGCAAGCATGTTGCGTATCCCTGTTTCAATGCACAATGTTGACGACTGTGATGTTTACAGACCGCACACATGGTCTGCATTCGGAACAAAGGATTTGGAGGGCGCAGATTTCAGAGCATGTGCCACATACGGCCCGATTTACAAGTAAAAACAACATATTCATTTTACTTAAAACAGCAGCGAGTTGACTCGTTGCTGTTTTGCTCTGTATCAAATGTTAATTTTTTGTATATAGTGGAAATATTTTTTTTAAGTGTTATAATATTTAATGT
>DASRNM010000092.1:0-10760 GCA_035647435.1 Clostridia bacterium | reverse complement strand
CTTATAAATACATATAAATGCCTATATAATTAAAAATAGAAACAAAAACAATAAACCCCTGAAATGCTTACACAACAAGCATTTCAAGGGGTTTTTAATTGGTGGACGTTAACGGACTTGAACCGCTGACCCTTCGCACGTCAAGCGAATGCTCTTCCAGCTGAGCTAAACGTCCATTTCGAACAGCAGATGTTATTATATACGAAAGTTTTAAAAAATGCAATACCTAAAATGAAGAAAATTAGCGTTAAACTTATATTTACTCCAAAGCAGCATTGCCGCCGCAGAAAACACTGCGACGGCTGAAGACGGGGTATGTATTCTATTTAAAAACTGTGTTCATAACAAGGAGCGACACTACCCCGGGAGTTCCTAATAACATCCCAAATCCTAAGGTGTACCAGTTGACGGCAACAGTTACGCCGGTAACAAGGCCAGCTGTGTTGACGGCAAAAATGGCGATCACCCCTTGTATAGCGGTTAGAAACAATCCTTTAAATCCGTGTCCAGATTTAACCATTTGACCAAGAACTATAATGACTGCTAGCCCGGTAACGATACTCAAAAATATTTTTAGTCCAAGTCCCATCTAATCAACCCTTCCGTTAGCGTCCCAAAAAGCAGTTAACTCAAGGTTTGCTATTTTCTTTTCTTTTGCCTTTCTTATCAAATACCGATATCGTGCCTTGAGTGATTCGATTTCATATATAGTCGCTTCAACAAGGTCCTCGTCCTCTTCAAACTGGAAGCGGGTATAGGCACTCTCAAGCATCCTACATATATTTCTGATATCCTCAATTATTTTTATATCGCTTTCGTTCTTCTCTTGTTCCTTATCTTTCTTGTTTTTATCAAGTGAAAAAAGTTTAGGCGCAGCATCCATTGGTAGTCCTCCCTATAAATATTTATAGCAATTATTGGACAAATATGATAAAATAATTCAAGATATTTAAAATAGGAGAGATTTTGTATGTATCCTTTGAAGCTAAAACCTACCGTTTCTTCCACAATATGGGGAGGAAGGCGGTTAATAGACGAATATTCGATAAAAACTGACAAAGAAAACGCAGCTGAGGCTTGGGTGCTATCTTGCCACCCAAACGGTCAAAGCATAGTCGAAAATGGGCAGTTTGCAGGTAAACCTTTAGGTGAGGTCTTTAATAACAATAAAAGTATGATTGGTACAAATGGTGAAAAGTTCAGCGAGTTCCCGATTTTGATTAAGCTTATAGATGCAAGGGATAATCTTTCAATTCAAGTGCACCCTGATGAGGAATATGCGCGAAGAGTTGAAAATGAGGCAGGCAAGACTGAATGTTGGTATATTCTCGATTGTGACGAGGGCGCAGAGATTATACTCGGATTTAAAGAAAAAATTACATCCGAGCAGTTCAAAAATGCTATTGAGAACGACAGTCTTTTGGATTATATTCAAAAAAGCAAGGTGAAAAAGGGAGATTTTTTCTTCATTGAGTCAGGAACGCTGCATGCCATTTGTAAAGGCATTCTACTTGCCGAGGTTCAGCAAAACTCAAACACGACATATAGGGTTTATGATTACAACAGAATCGGCGCAGACGGCAAAGCAAGGCCATTGCATATAGACAAATCAGTTGATGTTACAAAAACTGTTCCATATAAAACAAACGAAATAAAGGAGTGTAAAGCGAATGAGCTTTACGCAGAAAACAAGAAATGTTTAACTTCATGCGACCTGTTTAGCGTCTTTGTATATGATGCTGAGGGCGAATTTGAATCCTTTGCAGACGAAAAGAGCTTTGTTTCACTTTTGGCATTGGAGGGTGACGGTTTAGTGGAGTGTATGGGCGAAAAAATAGACTTCAAAAAAGGCGAGTGTATATTTTTGCCTGCAGCTAGCGGGAAATACGTTATAAAGGGCACAATCAAGGTGTTGGAAACAAGAATTTGAGGTATTTTTAATGGCAGTTCTCAGTGCAAACAATTTAGAAATGGGTTTTGGAGAGAAAACTTTACTCAATAAAGTTGGATTTATGATTGAAAACAGAGATAAGGTTGGGCTTGTCGGCGCAAACGGTACAGGCAAGACAACGCTCTTTAAGCTGATTATTGGTGAGCTTGAACCGGTAGGCGGCGAAATTGTCAAATCAAAAGACACAATTGTGGGCTATGTTGAACAGCATGCCTGCGGGGGTTCTCAAAAAACATTGTATTATGAAATGGAGTCCGTTTTTGCACCGTTGATTCAGATTGAGCACGAGCTTGAGGAGTTGGCGGATAAAATTCACACAGGGCAAGGCAACCTTAAAGAAATGATTAACCGTCAGTCATACCTGCAAGAAGATTTTGAAAGAAAAGACGATTTGACATATAAAAGCAGAACAAGGTCTGCATTATTAGGGCTCGGCTTTAATGAGAGCGACTTTGATTTGCATTGCGATAAGCTCAGCGGTGGTCAGCGTTCAAAGCTGAGTTTAGGCAAATTATTGTTGTCAGGTGCAAACCTTTTGTTGCTCGATGAGCCAACAAATCACCTTGATATCAAAAGCATCGAGTGGCTCGAAGGTTTTTTGAGTGAATACAAGGGAGCTGCATTGATAATATCCCATGAGAGATATTTTTTGGACAGAATAACAACAAAAACAATGGAAATAAACTATTGTCGCTTGACTCAGTGGAACGGCAATTATTCTGAATATCTTAAACAAAAGGAGATTAACAAAGAGCTCGAACAAAGACACTATGAAAACAAAAAATCAGAAATCGAGCATATTGAGAAAATTATCGAACAGCAAAAACGTTGGGGAAGAGAGAGAAACTTCAAAACCGTTGCAAGTAAGCAGAAAATGCTTGATAAAAAGTTGCAAGACCTTGAAAAGCCAGAGAGTGAAGAAGACACGCTTGAGTTTTCATTCAAGCCCTTTTGCGTGAGTGGCAATGATGTGCTTGACGTTAAGGGGCTTTCAAAAGCTTTTGATGAAAATGTGCTTTTTGAAAATGTATCTTTTAAACTGAAGAGAAATGAACGAGCTTTTTTGCTCGGTGCTAACGGCTGCGGA
This sequence comes from Clostridia bacterium, assembly GCA_035647435.1. Lineage (GTDB taxonomy): Bacteria > Bacillota > Clostridia > Oscillospirales > Acutalibacteraceae > JAAZFZ01. The sequence continues at coordinate 7,722 of DASRNM010000092.1, read as the reverse complement.
AAAACAACGCTTTTGAGAATAATTACAAAGGAACAAAGAGCAGACAACGGCAGCTTTAGCCTAGGTGCAAATGTAAAGATTGGCTATTTTGACCAAACTCTTTCTGGTCTAAATGACACGAAAACTGTTATAGATGAAATATGGGACACGCACAGAGGAATGAACGCCACGCAGGTCAGAAGTGCCCTTGCGGCGTTTCTTTTCAAGGGTGATGATGTTTTCAAAAGAATTTCGGACCTTAGCGGTGGTGAAAAAGCAAGAGTCGCTTTGCTCAAACTGATGCTTTCAGGCGCAAACTTTTTGCTTCTTGACGAGCCGACCAATCATCTTGATATAACCTCGATGGAGGCACTCGAAAATGCCCTGCTTGATTTTGACGGTACAATGCTGATAGTGTCGCACGACAGATATTTTATAAATAAGATTGCAACAGAAATATACAGCTTACAACCCGATGGGGTAGAAAAATATGCCGGCGGTTACGACAGTTATTTGGAGTCGGTTGAAAACAATAACAGTGCAACTGGCCGAAATAATAATAAAAAGCCGAAGGTTAGTGAGTATAAGCTTCGCCTTGAGCGTGCAGGTGAAATGCGAAAACTCGAAGGCAAAATAAAAAGATGCGAAAAAACAATTGACGAGCTTGACGAAAGAATAAGCGAGCTGAACACACAGCTTCAAATGCCCGAAATTACAGATGATTATATTCGTATCCTTGAGCTGACAACGGAAATTGATGATTTGCAGTCTTCGCAGGATAAAATACTCAATGAATGGGAAGAACTCTTCAAAATAATAAACACTTTAAGGGAAGGCGATGATAATTATGATTAAAATCAATGAAAAATTCAATAAAACCTTTTCGGACTTACCAGAAAAGGTGTTGCAAATCGGCGAGGGTAATTTCTTGAGAGCGTTTGTGGATTGGATTGTTGAAAGCGCAAACAGGCAAGGTGTTTTTAACGGCAGTGTTGTTATTGCACAGCCGATTCGTACAGGTATGTGCGAAAAGTTAAACGAGCAAAATTGTATGTACACTGTTTTAATGCGTGGCATGGAAAATGGAAAAACTGTTGAGTGTTTTGAGAAAATCACAAGCGTTTCAAGGTGTATAAACACCTATGAAAATTATGACGAGGTTATCAAAGCGGCATGTTCGCCGCAGCTTGAAGTTATAATTTCAAACACAACAGAGGCAGGGATTGCTTACGCCGAAGAGGACAGCTTTAACGATATTCCCCCCGAATCATATCCGGCAAAGCTTACGGCCTTATTATATAATAGGTATAAGAAGTTTAACGGGGACAATGAAAAGGGCTTGCTGATTTTGCCCGTTGAACTGATTGAAAGAAACGGCGACAACCTTAAAAAAATTGTTTACCGCTATGCAGAGGAATGGGGATTTGAAAACGGTTTTGTAGAATGGCTTGACTCCTCTTGTGAATTTGCAAACACCTTGGTTGACAGGATAGTAACAGGTTTCCCGTCAGATGAGTATGAGGAGATTCAAAAAAGAATCGGTTATGAGGATAAAATGCTTGTAACATGTGAACCGTTTTTGTTTTGGGTTATTGAGTGCAACAAAAAATGGGAGAAAAAGTTCCCGATAAGTGATTTAGGTTTAAACATTGTTTTCACTGATGACATGACACCATATCGCACAAGAAAAGTACGAATTCTTAACGGCGCGCACACTGTCAGCGTACTCGCGGCATATCATTGCGGTCACAATACGGTGCTTGAGATGATGAAAGACGGCAGCTTTAACAAATACATTAAAACCGTCATGTTTAATGAAATTGTGCCGAACATCGACTTGCCCGAAAAAGAGCTTGAATTTTTTGCAAATGCTGTAATAGAGAGATTTGAAAACCCGTTCATAAAACATAGATTGCTTGACATTTCGTTGAATTCCGTTTCAAAGTTCAAAGCAAGGTGTTTAGACAGCTTGCTCGATCATATAGACGCAAACGGTTCATTGCCTACAGTTCTCACTTTTGGACTTGCCGCACTGATTTATTTTTATAAGGGAGAAATGCAGGGCGATAAATATATGGGGCAAAGGGGCGAGGAGTGCTATCAAATCCGTGATTCCCAAGAGGTTCTTATGTTTATGTCTAACGCTTGGAAAAGCAAAGATACAGTCAAAAAGGTTCTCGCAAATGAAAGCTTTTGGGGGAGAAACCTCAATGAAATCAAGGGCTTGACGGGAACGGTTGAAAAACACTTATGCGACATAGAAAAGAACGGTATGAAAAACACAATCAACTCTTTGAATCTTGATTAAAAACATCTGTTTATAATAAGTATTAATTTGCGGAGGGTTAATATGCCTAAAATCAGACCTTATGAGCGAAGCGACATAGACTCGGTCAGAACAATTTGCATAAAAACGACTGATATGAGAATAAGAACCGAAGTTCAACGGCAATCGTTGCTTAACACCTATTGCAATTACTATGCGGAGTGTGAACCGCAAAACTGTTTTGTTGCGGCTGACGACAATGATAATGCCATAGGGTACATTTTTTGTGCCGAGGACTATGCAAGGTACGAAAAAAAATTCAGTGAAAAATACATTCCCATAATAAAAAAAATTAGCAAGCTTAAAGCAATGGTTGCAAGGAGCACAATGCTTATCAACAGAAAATATGCGGGATATTTTCCAGCTCACATGCATATAGACATATTGCCTGAGTATCAGAGAATGGGGTTGGGCACTCAGCTTGTCGACACCCTTGTCGAGCACCTAAAAGAGAAGAATGTCAGGGGTCTTATGCTTGTTGTGAGTGCGAAGAATACAACTGGCATGAATTTTTATGCTAAATATGGTTTCAGAAAAATCGGTTCGATTTCAGGAGCCGTGGCAATGGGATTGGAGTTGATGTGATGATTAAATACGGAGTGATAGGCACTGGGTGGATTACAAGGGAATTTATTGAAGGCTCAAAAGCGGTTGGTGGTCTTGAATTATCAGCAGTTTATTCAAGAACTCTCGAAAAGGGAATGGAATTTGCACAACAATTTGGTTGCAATCATGTATATACCGACCTGAACGATTTCGCAAAATCGCCCATAGATGCAGTCTACATTGCAAGCCCGAATTCATTTCACTATGAGCAATCAAAGTTTATGCTGCTCAACGGCAAGCACGTGATTTGCGAAAAACCAATAACTGTTACACCTGAAGAGCTGTCGGAGCTTCAAGGAATAGCCAAACAAAAAGGCCTCGTCTATATGGAGGCAATAATGTATCTGTATTCTCCGGCAAGAGCACGGTTGATTGAAGCTATAAAGAAAATTGGAAATATCACAAGTGCACATTTTGATTTTTCACAGCTTTCATCAAAGTATCAAGAATATAAAAACGGAGAATTACCCAACATATTCAACCCTAAATTCGCAACGGGCTGTTTGATGGATTTGGGGATATACTGCGTCTACCCTACATTGGATTTTTTCGGCATGCCTGAAAGGATAATCTCTTGTGCAGGCTTAATGAAAAGCAAAGCAGACGGATTTGGCAGTTCAATTATTGTTTACCCTGACAAGCAGATAACCCTTACATACTCAAAACTTGGCCAAAGCCAATCGCCATCTCAAATTCTTGGGGATAAAGGGACAATCAAGATAGGCTCTATATCCCAACTCAACGATATAAAAACAATCTACAACGACGGCTCTGTTGAGACAGTAACCGAGCGCATACCAAAGGTTGAAACAATGAGCTTTGAAGCGCAAGGGTTTTACCTTTACATTACCCAGCAAGAGAAATATTCAGAAATTTATGACTATGCCAGCGATTTGGCGTTGAATGTCAATAAAACCCTTAAAATAATACGCAAGCAATGCTCAATAAGGTTTTGAATCAATCACTGATTATAATAATAGCATTTGTCTGAATGTTGTTTGTTTTGCTATAAGGAAAATGCAGATAAGTGCTGTTTTTTTATTTACATTCAATCTAAAGAAGCCTAAACAAAACAAACATTTCAAGCGATGGTTTGTGAGAAAATAATTATCAACTATCAATCATAAATATTAGAAAAGGGATTTATGAAAACCGATTTAATCTAACTCCCTTTTGAAACAATAAATCAAATAAGAACTTTAAAAACCTACAATATTTTAAATATAATCCTTTTTAGATTTTGATATTAGTTTTGATATTTAAACACTATAACAATAGATAGAAAATATTACACGAAAACAGATAAAATTTGTTGACAATTATGTGTTTTAGTGATAGAGTAAAATAGTGTAAAATACTAATATTCTGTCTAATTATGCCTATTTCAAAGATGAAAACATATCCATATATATATTTTAATTAAATATGATGATTTATAATTTAGCTGATGAGGAGTGCCTGATATGGAAAAAACGAAAACAACCGGCAAGAAAAAAAGCAATCTGCGGCCGATACAAATTTTTTATCAGCCGGTGTTTGATGTTCGCCTGAACATGGCAATTGATTATGAAATCAGCATGCGGATTAATGACCGTTATGTCGGAGTCATTGAACAAGATACTTTCATACCGATAGCAAAAAAATCCAGGCAGATTTGTGACATTGAAAAATGGGCAATCGAAGAATGTTGCGACGCAATAATTCGGTGTGAAAAACGTGATGTTGATATAAACTCAATAATCATGCCGATGTCAATTAGGCATCTTACATGGAAAAACTTTCTTCTAAGAGTTTCAAAAACAATTGAAAAAAAAGATATTTATCCTGACAAATTCTGCTTTAACATCAACGAGAACATTTTTGAAAACAAGAAAGAACAGGTTGTGCAAAACATAAAGGACGCAAGAGAGTTCGGCTTTAAGTTTTCGATTGACGATTTTGGTGTTGAGTTTACCTCCTTGTCGCATTTGGGCCAGTATGATGTGGATTACATAGGTGTTCACGAAAACTTGGTGGACGAGATTTTGACAAGTGAAAGAGCACAGAATGTTGTTCAGGGAATTATCGATTTTGCCAAAAAGATTGAAACTAAGGTAAGGGTTGACGGAGTTGATTGCGAAGAAAAAGCTACAATGCTTCGCAAAATGGGTGTTGACCAAATGAAGGGTAAATTTTACGGCAAACCCATTGCGGAAAGACGAATCAAAATAAACTAATTGAAAGGAGATGAGTAGCTTTGAGCCCAAAGCAAGCGAATGTACCTGCAGCTGCTACAGCAGGAGAGGGACGAAGAAATGTTCGTGTAACAGCAAGACAAGTTAAAAGAAGGAATCAAATGATCGAGTTGCTGCTCGTTATCCTTTTATTGCTGCTGCTTATTTTATCAATCAGCTTTGCAACCGTCAGCTTTGCAAATAGAGCGGGTAGGTTTACGGTTAACCTTGACCCCGATGCGTTTTTAAAAAAAGGCATTTCGATTTCCGAAACAGCCGACTTTTCAGACCCAACGGTTATGCTTCAAGGCACAGCGGTCGAAGGAATGACAAACATCACGAAAGATTGGTTGACAAACGACCCCGCAACTTCGGGCAACTTCATTTCTAATGACCGTACATATAAATCTCTTCAAGAGCTTGATGAAATTGACGGCAACCATAACTCAACAAATAACATTGCTTATACATTTTACATTAAAAATGCAGGAAAAGAAAAGATTAGCTACTATGCAAGCATTGACATTGACTCGGTAACAAAAGGGGTTGACGAGGCAATTAGAGTCATGCTGTTCATAAACGGTGAGCCGACAGTTTACGGCAAACAACCGAGAAACCTTTCAAATCCTTACGCAATGTTCGCCATCGATGAGCTTTTCGCTTCAAATACTAAGGTGTTTGAAAAAACGCGCGAGGGCTTTGATGTTGGCGATGTTGATAAATACACAGTAGTTCTTTGGCTAGAAGGATGGGATCCAGAATGTGTTGACGATATTTTAGGTGGTGAATGCAAGATTTCCATGAATTTCAAACTCATGGATGATGCTGACGGTGCTGTGCAAACATAGGGGGAGGCATAGGCATGAACAGCATAATGCGCGCGCATTTAGCCTGGATATCTTAGCACTTTAGGATATAATTAATTGAACGCTGTTAAGCATTCAAAATTTTATTAATCGGAGGAAAACATATGAAAAAGTCTATTAAAAAGCGTTCTCTCATGTCAGCAGTTGCAATGCTTGTCATTTCTGCAATTGTTTTGACAACATCTACTTACGCTTGGTTCTCAATCAGCGATGTCGCTTCATTTCAAAACATCGATATTACCGTTCAGTCTCAAAGCGGTATAACCCTATCAGTTGATGGCACCAATTTCTACTCCTACATCTCAAACGCTCATGTTCAAGCGAAAACAGGAAGCTTTGCTAACATCAAATTTGTGCCTGTTGACTACAACAGCACTAGCTTTGTTCTTGGCACAACTGGTGAAAGCAACACCATCAACTTTACTCCTGCAACAGTGAATCAGGACTACCTTCAGTTTGACCTTTATATAAAGGTTGGCGAAAACGGTACTATCTCGTTCCAAAAAAATCCACAAGCGAGCTCATTCGGTGGCAGTATCAAGAACATAGCCTACATGGCAATTGAGGATAAAGACAACAGTACCGAAGTTGTTTATTCAGCAGATGGTGCGGGCAGCTACAACTATATCAATTCTGGTGTAACAACTGCTACTCTTCCCGCGTCATTTATCGTTGAAGATGGGAGTTTAATAACAGCGCAGAATGTATCAAATAGTACAATTAAAGACTGGACAATAGACATTTCAGATCTTGCAGTAGGTGAGGAAGCAACTCGTCACTTTACTCTCAAGATATGGATTGAAGGCCAGGACGCACAATGCGCAGGTAACTTCTCTGGTGGAACAATGGATTTGAATCTTAGTGCGTACTTTACCGCTGCTGATTAATCCACACCTAATGCATTTTGTATTAAGGCAAATCTTATCCGGGGTGGCATCCCCACCCCGGATAACTCAAAGCTCCCCCTGTAGGGGCGATTCATAAATTGAACGCCCGTTAATCGTTAGCTAACTTTTGGGGCTTTATGTATGGCCCCTACAACCAATAAAATTTCACGGGCGGCGGCGCCGCCGCCCGTGAAAAAAGCTACAAAGGTGATTAATGCATTTAAAAATTGGTGGTTTGTGGTTTAATGTATTAATGACTTTTGAAGATGTTAATTTTATAGAGGGGTAAATAATTATGGATGGGAAATCAAAAAAAGCTTTAAGCGTACTGGGAGACATAGTTGTCGTTATTATAATTCTTGCAGCAGTGGCGGTAACCGTTATGGCATTTTCATCGAGAGAAAGTGGCATTCCAAAGCTCTTTGGTCACTCTTTTATGTCAGTGCAATCAGAATCAATGTCGGGCACCTTTGAAAAGGGAGATATGATAATTGTTGAAGATTGTAACGTTGACACTCTTCAGAAGGGGGAAGTTATAACCTTCTGGAAGTATTCGGGAGATACCAGGTTTTTAAATACGCATAGAATTATTGAAAGAATTGAAACGAAGTTCGACATATATGACACAGTTGTCATTACCTACAGAACACAGGGCGACAATAACGAAGAGGCTGACGCTGATATTCTCGCAACCCGTGACATTGTAGGCAGATGGACAGAGCAGAAAGTCTCAAAGCTCGGCACCATTTTAGACTTTTTAGGTTCCAAAAGTGGGTTTTTAATCTGCGTCGTTGTGCCAATCGCAATAGTCTTTTTGTTTCAGTTGTACAGATTCATATCAATAC
>DASRNM010000091.1:0-16871 GCA_035647435.1 Clostridia bacterium | reverse complement strand
TGATTACAAATCAGCTGCTCTACCAACTGAGCTACACCAGCACTGAACGCTCGACTAATATATCATAAATCAAGCATATCGTCAAGCCCTTTTCTTAAAAATTTTTAAAATAAAGAGGTTGCCAATTGTTCTGGTTTTATATAAAATTATTTTAGTTTTTATTAACAAGTTTTTCGGGACACTCTTTGTTTTTCCATAAATGAATAATTTCGTCATCATTGAGGAGTTTTAGTAAAATTGCAATTAACGGGAGAAGGAAGATGCCAATAAAACCGAAAACATAAAGACCGACATACATACACATTATCGTTACAATCGGCGACATTCCGAGGTTCATTGCAACAAGCTTAGGTTCAATAACTTGTCTGATAACGGAGATAACGCCGTAAATTATCAAAAGACCAATGCCAAGCCCGACGTTGCCCGTCGCAAACGAATAAATTGACCATGGTACAATAATGGTGCCGGTGCCGAGTACTGGGAAAATATCTACAACCGCAATAATCAGGGAAATTGCGATTATATAATCATTGTCGTAGATGTTTAAAAGCTTTAACACGAATAACCCAACGGCCATTTCGCAAAAGGTGATAAAAATAATAATAGAATACGCTCTAATCAATTTTTTGATTGAAGAGAAGAAAATGCCTTTTGTCGATGAAAGAGCAAATCTGTTTGAACGGGAGATTTGTCTTTTAATAAAATTAACAATGTTGTCATAATCTGATGTCATGAAACAACAGGCGATGACAGAAATAACGGTTGCTACTAAAATTCTGGGGATTTGTTTTGCGGTTGACCATACGCCACTCAATGGGGTGGCAAGTATTGAAAAATTAAACGAATTGAAAAGGCTGCCAATTTCAGGGTTAGGTATATTCCCGCCGGCGACACCACTTTCTGCAAGCTCCTCTGCACTCTTTTGAACAAGGCCGTTAAAAAACATGCTTATATTTTCGGCAAAAGATCTTTCGACAGTATCGGGTAAAAACTTTATTTTATCGAGTAGCCACTCTTCAATACCTTTCAGGTTGTTGGGCAAATCAGCAAATAAAACGACAAGAGATTGCCAGAGCCCTTTAAGCTCGGTTACTATTCGGGCGCCTATTGCAGTAATTAGCAAAACAAACATTGACAAGGCTACGAGAACCATTATTGTAGAAACAAGCCCTTTTTTCAAAGGGGTTTTGTTAACGACACGATTGACGGGCCTTTGCAACGCCATTGCCACAAAGAAGGCAAAAATAAAGGGCGCAAAAATAGAAAAGGCAAATTTCATAAATAGATAAAATGCCCCGACAATCAAGATAAAGAACGCCGCATTAATTAATATATCTTTTCTTTTTTCAACCTTTGTCATATAATCCCTCTAATGCAATAAAATATAGTAACTTTATTTTATTTTACACTATTTTATATTGAAACACAATAAAAATATCAATGTTTGTAAAAAGTTCAAAAATTGGCTTTATTAAATAATGAAAATATGATAGAATAAGCCGTATTAACTTTAAAATCGGGGAGCGATATAAAATGTATGTAGCGATTATGGGGTATGGTGTGGTTGGCTCAGGCGTTGCTGAACTTTTGAGCAAGAACCATGCGAGCATTGTGAAAAAGAGCGCACAGTCACAACTTGAGCTTAAATATATTCTTGACATTCGTGATTTTTCGGGCGATGTTAACGAAAAATTGATGATAAAAGATTTTAACATTATTCTTAACGACCCTGAGGTCGATATTGTTGTTGAAACTATGGGTGGTCTTTACCCTGCTTTTGAATTTGTCAAAGCCTGTCTTGAGGCCGGCAAAAGCGTTGTTACTTCAAACAAGGAGCTTGTTGCTGAGAAGGGTTATGAACTGCTCAAAATCGCAGCTGAAAAAAATGTTAACTTTTTATTTGAGGCAAGTGTCGGTGGCGGAATTCCTATTATTAGGCCGATAAGCCAATGTCTTGCCGCAAATGAAATTGATGAAATAGCGGGTATTCTTAACGGCACAACAAATTTTATTCTCACGATGATGATTGAAGAAAACATGAGCTTTGATGACGCTTTAAAGCTTGCTAAAGAAAACGGCTATGCCGAAAGCGACCCAACCGCCGACATCGAGGGTATTGACGCTTGCAGAAAGATTTGTATTCTTGCCTCCCTTTGTTTTGGCAAGCATGTTTATCCCGACGAGGTTTACACAGAGGGTATTACAAAAATCTCACTAAAGGACGTTGAGCATGCGGGGACATGGGGCGGTGTTATAAAGCTGATTGGCTATGCTTTCAAGATTTCTGATGATAAGATTTCAGTCATGGTTAGCCCTGCAATAATTAAAAAACAAAGTCAGCTCGCCGGTGTTAACGGTGTGTTTAATGCGGTTCTAATCAGAGGCGATGCTATTGGTGATGTTGTTTTCTACGGCAAGGGTGCAGGGAAAATGCCGACAGCAAGCGCAGTCATGGCTGATGTTATAGACTGCGCAAGACATATCAACAGCAGACAAGATTTTGGGTGGGACGACAGTCAGGAAAACTATTTGGCAGACTACCTTGAAAACAATGTTTCTCTTTATGTACGGGCAAAAACAAAGGACCAGGCAGGCGCTGTTGAGTCGATACAGAAAGTGTTTGGTGATGTGAGAATTATTTCAATGGGTAGCGAAACAGACGACGAGATTGTGTTTGTTACTCCGGAATCAACCGAAAAGGAGCTTCGCACAAGGCTTGAAACGCTCCATTTGATTGAGCCTGTTTCAATAATCAGAATACTTGATTATTGATTTGAATATTATTTAAAACAATAAAATCCAAATATATGGGGGTTTAAAATGGCATTAATTGTTCAGAAATTTGGAGGAAGTTCAGTTAGGGATGCGGAGCATGTTATGAATGTTGCACGCATTGTAACCGATACTTATAAAAAAGGTAACGATGTTGTTGTCGTTGTGTCCGCACAAGGTGATACAACAGATGAACTTATAGAAAAGGCAAAGGAAATAAACCCAAACTCAACAAAGCGTGAGATGGATATGCTCCTAAGCGCAGGCGAGCAGATTTCTATTTCGCTGCTTGCGATGGCGATTGATTCGCTTGGTTTCCCGTCAATATCTTTGTTGGGTTGGCAAGCGGGTTTTAAAACAAATTCAAGGTGCGGCAGCGCAAGAATAAAATCAATTCAAACAGACCGTCTTTTGCTTGAGCTTGGGCGAAAAAACATTGTCATCGTTGCGGGCTTTCAAGGTGTATGCAAATATGATGACATAACCACTCTCGGCAGAGGTGGTTCCGATACAAGCGCCGTTGCTATTGCGTCAGCCCTTAGGGCAGAGCGTTGTCAGATTTTCACAGATGTAGACGGCATTTATACTGCGGACCCGAGAAAAGTCAAAAACGCAAAAAAGCTCAAAGAAATTACATATGATGAAATGCTTGAGCTTGCAACCCTTGGTGCACAGGTGCTAAATAACCGTTCGGTAGAAATGGCTAAAAAATATAATGTAGAGCTTGAAGTTCTTTCGAGCATCAACCCTGTTCCCGGAACAATTGTTAAGGAGGTAACGAAATTGGAAAAAATGTTAGTCAGAGGTGTAACCAAGGATACAAATGTTGCACGCATTTCAATAATAGGCGTTCCGGATGTGCCGGGCATAGCCTTCAAGGTGTTTAGTAAGCTTGCGGAAAAAAGAATTAATATTGATATTATTTTGCAGTCGGTCGGTCGTGACGCAACAAAGGATATTTCTTTCACAGTTAGCCGTGATAATAGTGATGAAGCGGTTGAAATCCTTGAAAACATTAGTTTTCTTGAAGGGCTGAAGGTGGATTGTGATACAAAGGTTGCAAAAATTTCGGTTGTCGGTGCAGGCATGGAAACACACCCTGGCACAGCTTCAAAAATGTTTGAATCGCTTTTCGGTGTCGATGTAAACATTCAAATGATTTCAACCAGTGAAATAAAAATTTCGGTTTTAATTGACGAAGACGATGCCGACAGGGCAGTCAATGCTGTTCACAGGGCATTTATGCCCGAAGAATAATGCGCTAAAGACATTTCAGTTAAATCAAAGGCTGTTGCTGGTTTAGCTAAAGCAACAGCCTTTTTATTATTTACTTTTCATAAGTGTTGTTCCCTGATAATAGTGTTTGAGTATTTCATCGTATTTGCTGCCTTGTCGTGCCATGTAGTCGGCACCGTATTGGCTCATTCCGACGGCATGACCGTACCCCGTAGTCTTTATGGTGAAAGCGCCTTCGTTAAGCTCTATGGTGAAAACATTGCTTCTCAAATCAAGAGCATCTTTAACCTGCCTCCCTGTCAATGCTTTTGAGCCGATAGTTATAGAGGTTACTGTTCCTACTTGTGAGGTTTTGACATCACTCACCCATGTTGCGTTATCATTGCCAAACTTTACTCCTTCAATTTTGCCCATTGCATTTGAGAATTGCTCACAGGTGAGCACTAAAGTGTCATTATAATTAGGTGAAAGTTTGTCACCGGAGCTAGTTACACTTACAAGATAAGGTATGGTTTTGCCCCAAATTATCTCTGCATTTTCAGTTTTACCTGGGCATATTGCGTGGAAAGCGGCAACAATAGGTATGTCATCATAAGTGATAATCTCACCAAGTACCGACGATACGGCTTTTTGAATTTTCTTTTCGTGCTCATCGAATTTGTCGCCCCATTTTGCCTTTCTTTCCTCAAGCGAAAGGTATCCCTGATGAGATGCACTTTCGTCGGATATTGCGGCGCCGTTTAATTTGATGTCTGGGTTTGAGGCTTGATCAAGCTTCGTTTTCTGTGCATAGGTGTAGCACGCAACCGCTTGCGCCATAATTGCTTGCTCGTGATAAGATGCGGGCATTTCGGCCGCAACCGCTCCGCACACATATTCTAACTCGGGAATAGTCTCAACATTACCTGAAACGGTGCGAAACACCTTTATCGAGTCGTTATCATCAGAACTTTCTCCTGATGAAAGGGTTGATTTTTCGCTGCTTTCAATAATATCTCTATTGTCACCTGATGCTCCGAGTTGTGTGTTTGTGACTGCCGCAATAGGCGTTAACACCATGGCGATAATCAGCAAAACTGCAATTAAACCCGCACTTTTCATAAAAATCCCCCTATCAAATTAATAATTCAAATTATTGTTCTTGACTTTTGTATCTTATTTATTATACAATAAAATATAAACTAAAATTAAAACTAAAGAGAGGTGCGAAGTATTGCCTAACTACATATCTCCTATTGCTAATGACTCCTTAAAAAAACTATGCAAGGAGCTTAAAAAGCACAATAAAATAAACCCAAATGATTTTGAAAGATATAGCGTTAAAAAAGGCCTTAGAAACCCTGATGGTACCGGTGTTATGGCAGGCATTTCACGCATATGCAGTGTTGAAGGATACTACGTTGACGACGGAGAGCGTGTTCCCAAGGAGGGTCGCGCAATTTTTCGTGGTGTAGACATGGAGGATATTGTCAACGGTTGCCGTTCTGAAAACCGTTTTGGCTATGAAGAGGTTGCTTGGCTTCTTCTTTTTGGGTCAATGCCGACAGTCGCTCAGCTTGACCATTTTAGTCAAGTGCTATCGCAATGTCGTGAGCTTCCAGAAAACTTTATAGAAGATATGATTATGAAGGCACCGTCGCCGAGTGTAATGAACAAGCTCGCGCGCAGTGTTCTAGCATTATATTCATATGATGAAAACCCTGATGATATATCCATTGAGAATGTTTTGAGACAATCAATGCAGCTCGTTGCTCAGGTTCCAACAATTATGTCTGCCGCTTATCAGGTTAAGCGTCGCTCTTACCTTGGCAAGAGTATGCATATTCACCCGATTATCAAGGATTATTGCACAGCTGAATCAGTTCTTTATTCTATTCGAGACGACAGAGCCTTCACCCAAGAAGAGGCTATGTTGCTTGATCTTTGTCTAATGCTTCACGCGGAGCACGGAGGAGGCAACAACTCCACTTTTGCAACAAGGGTTTTGACCTCGAGCGGAACAGATACTTATTCGGCAATTGCCGCTGGCATAGGCTCGCTTAATGGCTTCAAACATGGTGGAGCAAACATCAAAGTGACACAGATGGTCAATTTGATGAAAGAAAGCATTAAGGACATCACTGACGAAGGTCAGGTTGCCGACTATATTAAAAAAGTTATTAAAAAAGAAGCGGGCGATGGATCAGGGCTTATCTATGGCATGGGCCACGCTGTTTACACCCTTTCGGACCCTCGCGCGGTTATTCTTAAAATTAACGCAAAGGAATTTGCCGAAAAAGCAGGCTATGGCGATGAATTCCGTCTGCTTGAGCTTATTGAAAGATTGACACCGAAGATTTTTGCTGATGAAAAAGGAAACACAAAGAAGATTTGTGCCAATATTGACCTTTATTCTGGACTTGTTTATAAAACACTGAGGATTAAAGAAGATTTATTTACTCCGCTTTTCGCAGTTGCAAGGGTGTCAGGTTGGTGCGCTCACAGGATAGAGGAGCTTTTGACGTGTGGAAGAATAATGCGCCCTGCATACAAGAGCGTTTCCCATCCACACAAATATGTTCCTATAAATCATCGTGAAGAAGAGATGGAAGAGAGTGCTATTTATATCCCGTCTGAAGAAAGATAAAAATATAAGGGTGATTAGCTTGTTTGAGAGGTTTAAATCCAAGGTTAGTTTAGGTTTTTTGTTTAAGTTTTTCGCAGTGGGGGTTGCATTGATTCTCCCTTTGCGTGTTTATCAATACATGAGAATAATAGAGGGCGGAACTGGGTTTTACTCTAAAATGGATGCATCAATTCCCATTATGTATGTTTTACTTTTTGCTGTATGTTTTGTCCCGATTATTATTTCCCTATCAATGCGAAAAGGGCTTGAAACGATAAGTTGCCCTAAGGCGGTTAGGTTCGGAGAGGGTATAGCAGCTCTTTTGGTTGCTGTTACCCTTATAATCAACGCAGTTGAGACATTCGGAGGTTTTTCTGATATTTTTTATGCCTTTAAAACCATTAACTATGACTATACTCTCTCAAAATACCTGATGAAATCGGGTGGTTTTGCGGTCTTGCTTGAGTCGATTTTTGCTGTGGTTTCAATGGTTTTCTTCATACTATTGGGAGGTGCACATTTTAAGGGCACGAGCGTTAGCGAATATAAACTGCTTGCAATAGCGCCTTTAGCTTGGAGCATATGCCGTATAATTCACAGGTTTATGCGACCTGTAAGCTACTTAAAGGTTTCAGACCTTTTCTTTGAAATGCTTATGATAGTTTTTCTTATGCTTTTCTTTTTAGCAATGGCGCAAAAAACATCTGGAGTAAACAGTGCCGGCAAGGGTTGGAAAGTTTTCGGTTACGGTCTTCCTGCCGCAACCTTGAGCTTGCTGTGCTTTGTCCCCAGGCTAACGGTTGCCGTAATGGGCAGAAGTGATTTGCTTGCCGACAAGTCGCCGATTGAGTATTGTGACATGGCAATTGCTTTGTTTATTATCACTTACACAATAGGCAGGTTTCAGGATATAAGAGCACAGGTTGCAAGGCCTAAACTCGAAGAACTTAAGGCAGAGTCTGATCCCGCAGAAGAAAACAGTTAAGTTTTGTAACCCCGGGCTTGCCCCCGGGAATTATTTTGAGAATAGGGTGTAATATGTTCTTAGAAAACGCCTTGATAGCGGCGGAGCAAGTTGCAGTTCTTTATATAATTGTTGCTGTCGGTTTTTTGGCAGATAAAACTAAGCTTTTTACAGAAAAAACCGCAAAGCGGTGCACTGATTTATTGTTTTATATTATAGCCCCAGCGATTATAATAAATTCTTTTCTTTCAATAGAGTATAGTAGCAAAACGGTTAAGGGTTTGTTTACCGCAATAGGGTGCGGAATGCTGCTACACACTGTTGCAATCATTATAAATGCCCCATTTTTTAGAAAAGGTGACCGTCTCAAAAACCCTGTTTTAAAATTTGCCGGCATTTATGGCAACTGCGGATACATGGCGTTGCCACTCGCAAATGCTGTCATTGGCCCAATGGGTGTGTTTTATTGCTCAGCTGTTATTATGAGCTTTCAGATTTTTGTGTTCACGCACGGAGTTTTTATAATGGACAAGTCCGAAAAAGGCAGCGAAAAGTTTGACTTTAAAAAAATAGTATTGAATCCCGGCACATTGTCGGTTGCAGTTGGTCTCCCGCTGTTTTTGCTTAAAGTTAACCTCCCTGTGATTTTATCCTCACCAATAGGATATATCGCAAGCATGAACACGCCACTTGCAATGTTGATTTTCGGCACTTACATTGCAAACACAAATTTTAGGACAGCTTTTAAGGAAAAAGGGATACTCCTCACGGGTGCACTCAAGTTGATAGTGTTGCCTTTGATAATGATTGCGCTATTCAAGCTGTTTGGGCTTGAAGGAGACTTGTTGACTTCCCTCGTGATTTCTTCAAGTGCACCGTCTGCCAACAACACGGTAATATTCGCCGCAAAATATGACAAGGATGCAGGAATAGCTGCACAGGCGGTTTCAATTATAAGCTTTGTTTCGATTATTACAATGCCTTTGATGATTGCATTTTCAAAAGCGATTTAAGGAGGGCCTTGATGAACGATATAATTAAAAAAACGATGGATAGCGTTTCACCATATTGGGGTACTTGTCGTTTTGACGGGCAAAGCCTTATACAATGCAGGGCGATTTCACGCATACCAAAGGATGCAAAAAGCATTGTAGTTGCTCTGTTCCCCTACTATCTCGGCGAGGATGCGTATGATGGGCAGAATGTATCTAAATATGCCGTTGTACCTGATTATCACAAAACAATCGGTCAAAAGCTTGACAAGGCGGTTTGTGAGTTGCGAGTAAAATTCCCAAACGAAGCCTTTGAACATTTTACGGATAATTCTCCCCTGCCTGAGGTTTTGACGGCAATCAGAGCTGGGCTTGGCGTAAGGGGCAAAAACGGTCTTTTGATAAATAAAGAGTTTGGCTCATGGGTTTTTATCGGTGAGATAATTACCACCCTTGAACTGGAGCATTCAAACGAAAAGGCCGCTCAATGTTTGAACTGTGGTCAGTGTATTAAAATGTGCCCGACAGGTGCTTTGAGCAAAAACGGGTTTGACAAGGATAAATGCCTTTCTGGAATAACACAACAAAAGGGCGATTTGACCGAAGAGCAGGTTGAGCTCATTGAACAAAGTGGTTGCGCATGGGGTTGTGATATCTGCCAGTCGGTTTGCCCCCTCAACAGCAACGCAAAAGTCACTCCCATTCAAGAATTCAGTTTAAATGCAAAGGCTAGTGTAGATTTATGCGATGATATTGAAGGCCGGGCCTTTGAATGGAGAGGCAAAAAAGTTATTCAACGCAACCTTAAAATATTAGAAAAATAAAATCCATATTAAATTAATCATATATTCCATTGAAAAGTAAGTATGTTTGCAATATAATGTAATTGGCAAATGAAATAGGGAGGGTTTATTTTGAAGCTTTTAATAGCTGTTATCAACAACGATGACTGTGTAATGGTGCTCAATGAAATCACAAGGAAGGGCTACAGTGCCACAAAGCTTTCGACCTCCGGCAGTTTTTTGCGTTCGGGTAACGCCACCTTGTTAATAGGTGTTCAAGAAGAGAAACTTGACGAAGTGTTCGACATATTTGAAAATTTCAGCAGTAAGCGCACCGAAATGGTTCAGCCAAGCTCGTCTTATGTTGACGAATTGTTTGTTTCAATGCCCGTTCAGGTAACAGTCGGCGGTGCAACGGTGTTTGTAATCGATGTTGACCAATTTAAAAAGTTTTAGTGTTATGAATTTTAAAGATTGGGTTAAAAATAAAAATACGCAACAGAGTCTCATGTCTGCTTTAAACAGCGGAAAGTTGCCGCATTCTATTATTTTGGAGGGTGGCGATTCGCAGCAAAGGCTTGCCCTTTCAAAGTTTATTGCAAATACCCTTGTTTGCTCGGGCAAAAGCGAACGTCCTTGCGGGCATTGTGACAACTGTGTCAAATTCAACGCTGGTTTTCACCCCGATGTTATGGAAATTGAGGGTGGCGAATCTGCAAGAAGCTTTCATGTTGATAAAATTAGGGATTTGCGAAGAGATGTTTATATTTTGCCCAACGAGGCTGAACGCAAGGTATATATTCTTGTCAACGCTCATTCAATGTCAGTGCAGGCACAAAATGCGATTTTGAAAACGCTTGAAGAACCGCCGAAGTTTGTGAGCTTTATTCTTCTTTGCGAAAGTAAAGGTTCTCTTTTGACCACCGTTCTTTCTCGTTCAACTGTTTTTGGGCTTGGAGATGCATCTTTTGAGAACGAAGACGAGAAAACGTTAGAAGCAAAAAAAGTTGCTGGCGAGATTGCACTTGCGGCATGCGGCTCGAATGAATATGAGCTGATGAAAAAAACAGCTGCTTTTGAAAAGGACAAGGAGCTTTTTGAACTTTGCTTGTCCGAATTAAAGCTTGTTTTTAGAGATGCGCTTGTTATAAAATATAGGGGCAAACCGATATCGTGTGCTCCCGATGAAGCTTTAAAGTTATCACAAAGATATACAGAAAAAAAGCTCTTGTCGATGATAGAAACTGTCGGCATGATTTTTGATAATGTCCAGAAAAATTCAAATCATAACCTTTTAATAACATCGCTTTGCTATAAGCTTTGGCAATAGGTTATGAATGGAGGTATATATGGCAGAAATTATTGGCGTAAGATTCAAAGAGGTCGGTAAAGTATATTATTTTGACCCCAACAGCGAACAGCTGGAGAAGGGGGACAATGTTATTGTCGAAACATCGAGAGGTGTTGAATGTGGAGAGGTAGCACTCGAAAACCGTGAGGTCGACGATGAAAGCATTGTCAAGCCCCTTAAAATGATGATAAGAAAAGCAACCCCCGAAGATTTGGAGGTTGTAAAGAGCAATGAAAAAAAAGAAAAAGAGGCTTTTGACCTTTGCCTTAAAAAAATTGCTTATCATAAGCTTGACATGAAGCTTGTTAATGTTGAATACACCTTTGACGGCAGCAAGATTTTGTTCTACTTCACCGCTGACGGGAGAGTGGATTTCAGGGAGCTTGTTAAGGATTTGGCGAGCGTGTTCCGCACACGCATTGAGCTCAGACAAATAGGCGTAAGAGATGAAGCAAAGATGGTCGGCGGGCTTGGAATTTGTGGCCGATCGTTTTGTTGCAGTTCACACATGGGCGAGTTTCAGCCCGTTTCAATAAAAATGGCGAAGGAGCAAGGTCTTTCTCTTAACCCCGTAAAAATCAGCGGTACCTGTGGTAGGTTAATGTGCTGTTTGAAGCACGAGCAGGAATCGTATGATCACTTGCTTAAAATCACACCAAAACCCGGCGCAATAGTTGAAACAGTAGACGGGAGAGGCAAAGTTCTCGAAAGCAATGTGTTATCGGGTAAAATCAAGGTTAAGCTTGCCCGTCGCCCCGATGATATCCCAACAACGTATCTTCTCAGAGACATTAAAGTTGTGAGGGATTCCAAAATCAGAGTCGAGCGGAAGGAGCTCGAAGCGCTCAAAGGTATTGAGGACTGATGTTAGCAAAAAAAGTCTTACAATTTTGACATTGTTTTTGAACGTTATCTTATAAAAAGCACTTGATTTTAATACAGTATGTGTTACAATATTTTTAGTTTAAAAAGGAGGTAAAAACTTATGGCTTATGTAATTAATGATGATTGTATCTCTTGTGGTGCTTGTGAAGCCGAATGCCCTACTGAAGCTATCTCCGAGGGCGATGGGAAATATGTTATCAATGCAGAGCTTTGCATAGATTGCGGCGCTTGTGCCGATGTTTGTCCTGTTGATGCACCTCATGCAGAGTAAAGTTTTTAAACTTTAACCGCTCGTTCAACTGAACGAGCGGTTTTTGCTTTATATCCTTGCGACTCCACTTTGTTTTGCCGCTTGCGCAACGGCTTTGGCTACCGTTTTGCCGACTCTGTCGTCGAAAGCCCTTGGCAAAATATAATCAGGTGACAATTCGCTGTCTGAAACAAGTGAAGCTATTGCTTGTGCGGCGGCTATTTTCATTTCCTCATTGATATCGCTTGCACGAACATCCAGAGTTCCTCTGAATATGCCGGGGAATGCAAGAACATTGTTGATTTGATTTGGGAAATCGCTCCTACCCGTGCCGACAACTTTTGCGCCTGCCTTAATTGCAAGGTCGGGCATAATTTCGGGCACTGGGTTTGCCATTGGCATCACTATTGCGTTTTCTGCCATTGAAGCGACCATATCCTGTGTTACTACCCCAGGTGCAGAAACTCCGACAAATATATCTGCTCCCTTCATTGCGTCTGCAAGGCTGCCTTTTTTCCCTGTTTTGTTTGTGAACAGTGCAATTTCCTGTTTTGCCGGGGTGAGTTTGTCACCGTTGCAGATTATTCCATTGCGGTCACACATTATGATATCTTTAACCCCAAGTGATAAAAACAGCTTTGCGATAGCAACGCCCGCTGCCCCCGAACCGCTGAAAATAACGGAACAATCACCGAAGCTTTTGCCCACCAATTTCAAAGCATTCATTACAGCGGCGGTGCAGACGACAGCCGTGCCGTGTTGGTCGTCATGAAAAATAGGGATATCTGATTTTTCTTTGAGCTTTTTCTCTATCTCGAAACAGCGAGGAGCAGAAATATCCTCAAGGTTTATTCCACCGAAACTTCCCGAAATCAGTAAGATTGTGTTAACTATTTCATCAACGTCCTTTGAACGGATACAAAGAGGTATTGCATCAACTCCGCCGAATTCTTTGAAGAGAACACATTTCCCTTCCATAACCGGCATGCCTGCCTCAGGGCCGATATCACCTAATCCAAGCACTGCAGTGCCGTCTGTTACAACCGCAACCGTGTTCCAACGCCTTGTAAGCTCGAAGCTTTTATTAATATCTTTTTGGATCTCAAGACAGGGTTGTGCAACCCCAGGCGTGTATGCAAGAGAAAGCTCGTCCTTGTCTTTAACCGATGCCCTTGATTTTATTTCAAGCTTTCCTTTTAATTCGTAGTGAAGCTTAAGTGATTCCTTTAAATAGTTCATTGTTTCCTCCGAAGTTTTTTAGTTATTAATCTTCTATGCACGCTCTGCCCAATTCAAAGAGCGTTCGACAGCTCTTTTCCAGCCGCTATAAAGTTTGTTTCTTTCTTCCAAGCCCATTTTTGGTACAAAAACACGGTCCGACTCTCTGTTGCTTTGAATGTCTTCTTTGTCTTTCCAATAACCGACCGCAATCCCTGCAAGGTATGCGGCGCCTAAGGCAGTGGTTTCAATTATTTTTGGGCGATCAACCTTAGCTTGAATCATATCGGCTTGAATTTGTAACATAATATTGCTGACGCTTGCACCTCCGTCAACACGAAGCTCTGAAAATTTTATTCCCGAATCGGCTGACATTGCTTCAAGCAAATCCGTCATCTGAAATGTAATGCATTCGAGTACCGCTCTTGAAATATGTGCCCTGTTGACACCTCTTGTTAACCCGACAATTATACCCCTTGCATACATGTCCCAATAAGGTGCGCCAAGTCCCGTAAAGGCGGGCACAATATATATTCCGTTTGAATCGGGTACGCTCTCTGCAAGCTCATCGCAACGGCTTGCCTTGTCAATCAAAAGCAACTCGTCACGCAACCATTTTATAACAGAGCCTGCATTGAATGCGCTGCCCTCAATGGCGTATTCAACATCGTTGCCTATGCCCCACGCTACACCTGTGAGCAGGTTGTTTTCGGAAACCACCCTTTTTTTGCCTGTGTTCATAAGTAAAAAACAGCCTGTGCCATAGGTGTTTTTCGCTTGACCAGGCTCAAAGCATGCCTGACCGAAAAGAGCGGCGGGTTGGTCGCCGATTGCCCCGCTTATAGGCACGCCCGAAAGTTCCTCAATACCTAAAATGTTTGGCGAGACAGTGCCGTATACCATGCTCGATGGTACAGGTTTGGGTAAAATGTTCATTGGTATATCGAGTTTTTCACAAAGATATTTATCCCAACAAAGCTTATCAACATCAAAAAGCATTGTTCTTGAAGCGTTTGAATAATCCGTAACATGTACCTTGCCACCCGTTAAGTTCCAAATAAGCCATGTTTCAACGGTGCCAAACAAAAGCCTGCCCGAATTAGCAAGCGCCCTCGCCTCGGGAACATTGTCAAGTATCCATTTTATTTTTGTTGCCGAAAAATAGGCATCAATAAGCAGACCTGTTTTTTCTTTGACATAGCCTCCGAGCCCTTCAGCTTTGAGTTTTTCGCAAAAATCGGCAGTTCTTCGACATTGCCAGACGATTGCATTATAGATAGGTTTGCCCGTTTGCCTATCCCACAAAATTGTGGTTTCTCTCTGGTTTGTTATGCCTATGCAAGCAATATCCGAGGCGTTACATTTACCACTTGAAAGTGCACTTGTGACGGAGTGTATTTGACTGTACAGTATCTCCATTGCGTCATGTTCAACCCAGCCGGATTGCGGGTAAATTTGTTCAAATTCATTTTGAGAGCTTGATATTATTCTCCCTTGTTTATCAAAAACAATTGCACGAGAACTTGTTGTGCCTTGGTCGAGAGCCAATACATAATTGCGCCTTACCATTTGTTTCCCTCCCGATTATATAGATTACTACCCTTTAATAATATCCTTGTAAAGTCCGATTGTCAACATAGGAGTTGCATCGGATTTTGTTATTTATAAAATTAAAATTTTTGCACAATATATTTGTTGAGGAATAGATAGATTTTTTTTGCAAATCTTAATACGGGAGGTGATTCATAATGAGTTCTAAAGAATTGCTTTATCTTGAAGACGCACTGGGGCACGAAAAATTTCTAATTACACAGTGTCAACACGCCGCGCAGAATCTACAAGACCCAGAGCTAAGACAATTTGCTCAGCAGTCAGCAAGCAAGCATCAGCAGATTTTCAATCGACTTTATCAATTAATATAGTTTTAGAAAAGGAGGTTTAGCAATGGACGACAAATGCATTATGGAAAATTTGCTGTTCACAACAAAGGGTGCATGTGGAGTTTATATGCATGGCACCATAGAAGCAGGTACAGCAAATGTTCACAGCGCTTTCAATTCCTCACTCGCCGATTCCTTGACAATGCAAGATGAAATTTATAAAAAGATGACCGCAAAAGGTTGGTATCCGACAGAGCAAGTGGATCAACAGAAAATTCAGCAACTAAAACAGAAATACGCAAACTGATTTTATTCAGAGTCAAGAACAGAGGTTGCACTATGAACATTGTTCTTAACAATGAATAAATGCGCAAAAACTTTCAGATACAAAAACTGCCTCATTACTTCTCGTAATGGGGCAGTTTGTTTAATTTATATTCGATTATAAACCGATTGCGTCCTTGATAAGTGCAGGTACAATTACAAACAAATACTTGCTAAGAACCTTTGTAAATTCAGTAACAAAGCTTGTTATGTTAGGCATAATGTTTGAATAGAAATCTGTCGGTAATGGCTCGTAGTTAGGGTCAACAGTGTTTTGCCCCATTGTTTTTTTGATTGCATATTCGTCAACGAGCTCGATTTCCCCTGTCTCATCGTCACGGATATATGCTTTATAAATAAACTTGTCATTATCAATTGTCACTGTTGTGTAACAGCCACCCCAGTCCCTTGTTGAAAAGGCTTCTGCCGCAGCTTCAGGTATAGGTGAAATTGCGTTGTCGTTTACAGCATATCTTTTTGTTCCAGCTGTGCTCGGGAGGATGTTGACAGTGCCGTCGGGGTTAGACGCAAAAACAATTTCTTCACCTTTATAATACTCGGTAATATAATCAACATCTTCAACGACTGCGTCGTTTTTGACTTGGTGTGTTCTCATATACATATGGTCATGGCCTGCCATTACAACGTCAATGCCCAACTCGTCTATGACGGGGATAAGGACATTTCTCATTATCAAGGTGTCGGGCTTGTTTATGTTTTTGCCTGCGGAATATAACGACCTGTGCAGTAAAACTATTTTCCAGTCTGCGTCGGAGGCATTCATGTCGTTTTTGAGCCAGTTTATCTGCTGCTGTGACATGGGGTACATATCATTTGAGTTGAGCACTGCAAAGTGAGCATTGCCGTAATCAAAAGAATAGTAAACGCCTGTAGTCGTGCTGCTTCCCTCAGGTGAGTTGAGGTTAAAAAGATTGTTAAACCAGTTCCATTTAAGGTTGCCGTCATGGTTGCCTGCAACCGGGACACTGGTCATGCTCATGTTTGCAAACTTAAACTCGTCAAAGAACCAATCCCACTCGTCGTTTGTGCAATCGTTCACATAGTCACCGAGGTTGATTACAAACTCTGCTTCTGGGCAAGTGTCGATAGCTGATTGCATTACCTTTGCGGCTTTTGCAAAGTTTTCTCGATTGCTTGCCTGAACGTCGGCAATTGCTATGAATGAAAACTTATTGTCGTTGCCGTCGGTTACAAATTTACCGATATCACTCCACGAATTTGCTGAGGCATCGCCCACACGGTATGCGTATTCGGTGCCCGGTTGAAGGGAGTCGATGTCAACTTTGTGGAAATAATTGCCCTTAAATTCCCTACCAGTGCCCGAAAAGGTAACGGCATTGTTAAACGAACCGTTAAAAGAAGCGGTTGGAACAACTTGAACATCGCTGTTGCATTCATCGGACGTGTACCAACAAAAACCTTTTGTAGTTTTACTGTCACCATAAAAAGTTGTATTAACTCTTGTAATGTCTTCATCAACATTATATCCTATTGCTCCGATACTAAAAGAAGAGCAAATCAGAAGCGACGCAACGAGCATAAAACTTATAAATTTTATACTAAGTTTTTTCATACTATACCTCCATTTTTT
>DASRNM010000090.1:0-3464 GCA_035647435.1 Clostridia bacterium | reverse complement strand
GCATTATTATCTTAATCAAACAAGTATTTTATTGTAGTTTCAATTGTTATATTGGCAAACCTTGCGGCGTCCATACTAGGAGACAATACAAACAATATCGGTAACAACTGTTCAATAAAAAACCACAGGTCGGCTCAGCCAATCCGTGGTTTTTTTCAGTATATCAATTGTTTTATTAGCACGGTGGCAAACATTCGAGAATTATTAAATCTTCTGTGCCATGTTTTTCTATAATAAAATCCCTCACTGCGGCAGGTACAAACAAGCAATCGCCACATTTAACCTCTACATCGTCTACCCTTCCTTCACCGCCAACAACGACAAGCGCGGTGGCTCTCCCCTTACTCTTTATTTGAAGTGAATCTGTAACACAAATTTTGTTTAATGAAAAGCAAGGTGTCCTTTCATAAGAAATCAATTGTGTAATGTTTTTGTCAACATTTAAAGGTTTGAGCTTAAACTCTTTTTTTAAATCTTCCAACGAGTATTTTATATAATTGAAACAGTCAAACATTTTTTCAAATCCAAGCCCTTGATGGCAAAGAAAATCAGGCAATTTCTCGCCCAAAGTATTGCACTTTTCAAGGCTTATTGTATAATCGGTCGGCTCTTGAATTTCAAGCAGAAAACAGCCTGAGCCTATCGCATGAGGTGTGCCACCTTCTATAAGGTAGACATCTCCCGCTTTAACGGGAATTCTGTGCATAAGAGCTTCCATGCCCTTGATGTCCTGTTTATCGAAAAGTTCCTTTAGCATTTCATAGGTTACATTTTCTTTAAATCCGAGCAATATATAAGGCTCGACTCCATCTATTTCTCTTCCGTCGAGAATATACCACGCCTCCGTCTTCCCGTAGCTTGAATTAAAAAGCTCCCTTGCTGCTTGTTTATCGGGATGAACCTGTATTGGCAATCTTTCAGCGGAATCTAAAAATTTTGTCAAAACGCCAAAGTTTACTCCGAATTTTTCTATATGTTCTTTACCGAGGAATACTTCTGGGTCATTCTCAATCAAATCAATTAGATATGCACTTCCTCCGTCCTCTTTTTTGACGGCACTCAAACCCTCTATTTCGGGCTTGTTTTCACGCTCCGGGTTGTTTGCAACAACAACGGATGCGAGCCAATCCTCTGGGAAATATCCGTCAGAGCCCTCAGCTCCTCTAAACTCATCAAGAAGCTTGCCTCCCCTATATATTCGCCACACTCTGTTTTCAAGCATCTTTAACGGCTTGAGATTATTCATTTCAAATTTCTCCTTTTTAAATAGAACTGCAATTATTTTACACTAAGTTTGAATAGAAATCAATCTAATGCAACTTTATACTTTGTCCTATTGCATTTTACTTACAATTATCCTATAATTTAATAGTCTTGAACTTTTATGCTCCAAGGCAAATTTTAAGGAGGCTTTATCATGAATATCGAAGACAATAACGAAAATCTGATTAAACATCGCTCAGGTGTCTATTCCCTTTTGCTTACACCTTTTTATGAAGATTTATCCATCGATTACAAGGCATTTGAAAACTATGTCGCATTTCAGGCTTCAAAAAAGCCACAACACCTGTTTGCTGTGTGTGGCTCATCTGAAATGACAAATTTAACTCTTGAAGAGCGGCTCAATATTGCAACATTAGCTGTCAAAAATTCTGGTGACTCCGAAGTTTTTGCAAGTGCTAATATGGAACCCTCATGGCTTGCCCAGGTTGATGAAGTCAAACGAATGGAAGAAACAGGCGTTGACGGTCTAGTTTTTGTAACAAAAGGCTATGGCGATAATCAAGAGCGTATGTTCACCTACCTTTCGGAGCTTGCATCACACACAAAACTGCCCATAATGCTTTATGAGTTCCCCGGGTTTAAACCACATAAGATGACGGGTCAAACATACGGCAAACTCGTGGAAACAGGGCGTTTTATTGCGATAAAGGATACAACCTGCACAATGCCAAAAATTAAGGAAAAAATCGCTGTTCAGGGTAACACGGCAGTTCTTCAGGCAAACATTCCGTATTTGTTTGATTCATATATTGCCGGGGCAAGAGGTGTTTGTGCAACACCTACAAGCTGTGGAACCGGTCTTTTCGTTAAAATGTGGGATGAATTCTCAAACGGCAAGCTTGAGGAAGCTAAGAAAACCTTCGAGCATATTATTTTGTTGGATAACGCTATTGGAAACGGTTTTAATCTTACCGCCAAGTATCTTTTGAACCTGCAAGGCGTACCGTTTAGAACAATCAACAGAAATAATTCCTCCCTTAGTCCTGCAAGTTTGCATAGCATTAAGGTCTTCTATGAATGGGCAAAAAGCAACGGAATTGAATTGTAAAATTATAATATAATTATTAGTAAGGAGAAAAAATGGATAATAAATATTTAATTATCAATGCAGATGATTTTGGAATGTGTCGCGCAGCAAACCTTGCAACCTTTGATTTGTTTGAAAAAGGCGGTATTTCTTCCTCAACCGTAATGATGCCTTGTGGGTGGGCTAAAGAGGCCTGCGTATGGGCAGGCAAACACCCCGAACATGCAGTCGGTGTACATTTGACTTTCACAAGTGAATGGGGAAAGTATCGTTGGGCACCAGTTAATCAAAAAAACACATCATCCCTTCGTGACGAAGAGGGTTACTTTTACCATGAAAACGATGGTTTTGAGGATAATTGCGACATCGACGAAGTTGAGGGCGAAATCAGAGCGCAAATATCTCTTGCGAAAAAGCTTGGTCTTAACCCCTCTCATATAGACAATCACATGGGCTCACTTTACGGAATGAGTGGCAACTATGAGGTCATGCCCAGAACACTTGAGATCTGCGGCGAACTGGGTTATGCTTTCAGAATGTTCACGAAGCTCCGTGAAGAAAATATTCCATCAGAGTTCCCTGATAATCTTTCTATCGATCTTATTAAAATGTTCATTGATGGTTATGCAAAATGCGCTAAAGAAAACAATGTTATTTTGATTGACCATTTGCTTTTCCCTGAATGGACAAACGAGCTTAAAACTGATTACAACAAGTACCGTGAGTACATGCTCAACCGCCTTTCTAATATACCTGAGGGTGAAATAACTGAAACTTTTATTCATCCCTCTTTGGAGTGCGATGAAATCAAAGGCATAACCGCTCTTTGGCACTGCCGTGTTTGGGAACACAAGCTGTTTGCAGACCCATCGACACGCCAGCACCTTGAGAGTAAAGGCGTTAAATACATAAACTATCGAGATGTAATTAGAATGAAATCTTGCTAGGCTAACAAATAAACGTGTTTAGAAGCTTTTTAAAGGGACTGTCTCTCAAGACAGTCCCTTTAAATTTTACACCCCTGCAGTCATAAACTGCAGGGGTGTTGATTAACTGTTGTTCGCTTTACTAGTCAATGCATAATCCAGTTGTTTGGTCAATTGTCGACATACGGCCGACAGCTGAATTCAATTTTGTTGCGTCGTTAGATGTG
>DASRNM010000089.1:0-15794 GCA_035647435.1 Clostridia bacterium | reverse complement strand
AGTCAAACTCTTTTTAATATAATAATAGACAATAATTGAGGATAAATATGAGAAAAAGCGACTTTAATTATGAATTACCAAAAAAATTGATAGCTCAGCACCCAGCAGAGCCCAGGGACAGCTCACGCCTTCTTGTTGCCTGCAAAAAAGACGGCGGTCTTTCACATGAAAGTTTTGAAGATATCCTTTCACATCTTAACAAAGATGATTGTCTTATTCTTAACGACACAAAGGTTCTCCCCGCTCGCCTCTATGCCATAAAAGAAGAGACGGGAACACGTGTTGAGTTCTTGTTGTTAAACCAAAAGGATAAAGATACATGGGAGATTATTGCAGGCCCCGGCAAACGGGCAAAGGTCGGCACAAAATTCAATATCGGCGGTGGCGTACTGCACGCCGAAATAATTCAGGTTCTTGAAAACGGCAACAGAATTGCAAGGTTTGAATATGAAGGCAATTTTTTCAATATACTTGAGAAAATTGGCGAAATGCCCTTGCCTCACTATATCACCGAGGAGCTTGAGGATGCAAAGCAATATCAAACCGTCTATGCTCGTGAGCCTGGAAGTGCCGCCGCACCAACGGCAGGTTTACATTTCACACCTGCTCTACTTGATAAAATTCGTGAAAAAGGTGTTGGGGTTGGCTTTGTAACATTGCACGTCGGGTTGGGTACATTTCGCCCTGTTAAAACTGAAAGCATTGAGCAGCACCATATGCATTCAGAGCATTACTATCTGCCGGCAGAAACTGCTGATTTAATCAACAAAACCAAAAAAAGAGGTGGCAGGGTAATAGCCGTTGGCACCACTTGTTGCAGAACACTCGAATCCGTTGCGGCCGTTAGGGGTTGCATCTGCGAGCACAACGATTGGACAGATATTTTCATCTACCCCGGCTTTAAGTTCAAGTGCATTGACGCACTTTTGACAAATTTTCATCTGCCCGAAAGCACTCTGATTATGTTGGTATCTGCATTTTTGGGTTACGAAAAAACCATGAATGCATACAAAACTGCGGTCGAAGAAAAATATCGGTTTTTTAGTTTTGGAGATGCAATGCTAATCAAATAAAACAAAAGACAGGTGATTTGATTTTTCAATTCCCTGTCTTTTATTATTACAAACATATATTGGCATTATATTCCGATACTTCAGAAAAATCCTGTCGATTGTTAACGATATCCCATTATATTAATCGATTATATTTATTATTCTATTTTCTAATGTTTGAACACATAGAGCAAAATTGTTGATTGTTTCAATATTTATCCAATGATATAATTTGTTTAAAAGTAATAGTTAAAGGGTGGTTTTATGGATAAGTATTTGATAATCAACGCTGATGATTTCGGAATGTGCCGTTCGGCAAACCTTGCAACTTTTGAACTTTTGAAATGTGGCGGAATTACATCCTCCACAATCATGACTCCTTGCGGTTGGGCTGTTGAAGCCTGTACTTTCGCAAAGGAAAACCCCGAATTTGCAATTGGCGTTCATTTGACAACAACAAGTGAATGGAACAAATACCGCTGGGCACCCGTGAGCAAAGGCAACGTTGACTCTCTTGTTGATGAACAGGGATATATGTTCCACGGTTGCACCGACTTTGAAAACAATGCGGACTTAGAGCAGGTTGAGCAAGAAATTCGTGCTCAAATTGAAAAGGCTAAGATTCTCGGCCTGGCCCCGTCACACCTTGACAACCACATGGGTTCACTTTACGGTATTGAGCAAGGTCGCTTTGAACTGCTCAATTTAGTGTTCGACATTGCAGCTGAGTACAAGCTACCTTTCCGCTTCCCAATGAAATACCTTGAAAACCAGTTTAGTAATACAACTCTCGGAATAGAAATTCCGCTTGAATCAATTGAACTTATGTTTAACAAATTCACGCAACTTGCAAAAAGCAAGGGTGTTATTACCCCCGACTATCTTCTTCCTCATGAATGGAACGGACCGCAAAAGGAAAGCTATGAAAACTTCAAAGAGTATATGTATTCTTTCCTTAAATCAATGCCCGAGGGAATTACTGAAACTTACCTTCACCCCGCCCTTGAGTCGGATGAATTGAAAGGCACAACCTCCCTGTGGCAACGCAGAGTTTGGGAGTATCAGTTCTATAAAGACCCTGAAACCGACAAACACATCAAGGAATGTGGAATTAAGAAAATAAATTACCGTGACCTTGCAAAAATTAAAGGCTAACATTAACAGACCGTCGTTTTTAAATTAAAACGGCGGTCTGTTTTATATATGCTTGTTAATAGCTTGTTTTAAATTTTCCTTACTTTTTACCCCGACAAAGGTTTCAACAACTTCTTTGTTTTTGAAAATTAAAACGGTGGGAATGCTCTTTATTCCGTAATCTTCAGCTATAAAGCTTTCAGTGTCAACATCAACTTTGCAAATTTTTGCTTGTTCCCCTATCTCATGTGCAAGCTCCTCAATTATTGGAGCAAGCATTCTGCACGGGTGACACCAAGTTGCCCAAAAATCTATCAGCACAGGCTTGTCGGATTTGAGCACCTCTTCTTCAAAACTGTCTTTATTTAAGTTGATTATTGACATTTAATCACTCCCGCCATTCGTTAAGGATATCATTGCCGTCAACAACAATGTTTATTCAAATCAATGAAAAGGAGCCGCTCAATGCGACTCCTCTCCATAGTTATGAGAATGAGGAAATATCTTATTGATAGGCTTTGCGCCTTTTTTTACTGATACTAACTGCGATTGTATTATATCATACTAAATCGTTATCATTTTTATTATTTAGACTTTTATATTTTTAAATAAGAAACAATTCTAACAATTTCACCGTTTTTGCAATAAATTCTTGGAACTCTTCTTCCGACACCGCAGATGACTTCATAATTAAAGCTTTCAGACATTTCACCGATTTCCTCAGAAGTTATAAGGTTTTCACCGTCTTTGCCCATAATAGTTATCTCGTCGCCAACTTTCAATTCATCAATATGGGTTACATCAAGCATTGTTTGGTCCATGCAGACTCTACCTATAATGGGTGCGACCTGACCTTTAACAAGCATTCTACCCTTTGAAGATAAAGCTCTCGGGTATCCGTCTGCATACCCGACGGGTATTGTTGCTATTTTAGTCGGTTTTTCGGTTATATATGTATGGCCGTAGCTTACACCGCAACCAGCTTGAACAGTTTTTAAAAACGACACTCTCGACTTGAGCTCCATTACACGCTCAAGCGGGAGGTTTTCTTTTTTCACCTGTTCAGAGGGATACAACCCGAACAAGGATATACCCAACCTTACCATATTAAACTGATTGTCCAAATCAATAATACCTGCACTGTTGCACATATGTTTTATTTCTATATTAATTCCCATTGACTCTAATAGGTTTGTAAAATTTAAAAACCTTTGAGTTTGTAAATTTGCAGAGGTTTTATCACTCGCGTCGGCACAGGCGTAGTGACTGAAAACACCTTCAATATCTATATTTGAAAGTTCTTCGATTCTTTTGACGGTTTTAGCACCTTGCTCGTCATCAAAAAAACCTATTCTTGTCATGCCTGTATCAACGGCAATATGTATTTTTGCGGTTTTTCCGTGCTTTGCTGCAACCTTCGACAAACTGCTTGCACTGGGAAAGTCAAAAACAGTTTGTGTGATGTTATTGACAACTATGTCATTGAACTCCTCGGGTACTGAACAGCCCAAAATTAAAATTGGAAGCTCTACCCCGTTACTTCGCAACTCGAGCGCCTCGTCAAGGTTTGCAACTCCGACATAGTCTATCTTGTTCTCCAAAAACTGTGCAAGCATTATAGCACCGTGCCCATATGCATCGGCCTTGAGCACGCACATTATTTTGGTTTTGGGTGCAAGCATTTTTTTAACCTGATGAATGTTGTTATCCAACGCATTCAGATTTATTGTTGCATATGTGTGAAAATACATTAAATCTCATCCGTTCTGTATGTTTTGAGACAAAATCTCATCAAATAGGTATTAATAGTATAAACCTCTTTTCAAAATGTTTCAATCTTATTAACACTAATTTTATACTCATCAAATTATACTTTTATTAAAAAAACCTTTATTGTCGACCATTTCAAACCATTTAACACATTTTTTTTCAAGTTTAATCGCATAATCAACACATTCACGCATCAGATTTACGATAGTTTTATTAATATCTATTCCAAAACCGTCAATGCAAGGTATTTCTAAACCGCACATATCAATTATCCCGTTATTTGCCGCAGCAATTAACACTTTCTCCTCCTCCTCGGCTGTATGCAGGATATCAAGGTCTTTTTTCAGATATGCAAGAGCCGCTATCAATGCATAGCACCCCCAATCTGACACTGTTGAGGTTATTATATTGTCAGCCTTTGTTCTTGCACAAATGCCACCGCCACAACCGCAACAGCAAATCTCACCGTTCGGTATGTATTTTTTTATATGCTCGCCTATTGTCCCCATACCTGTTTCATTGCCAAGGTCACCGATTGCAATATTTGTTACTCCAGCTTTTACAAGCATTTCAAATAAAACATCTGTTTTGGCTTCATACTCTGTCAAGTTCAATGCCGCCGAATTGTGATAAATGCCAACTTCATTCGCCCCCGGGCACTCAACGCTAACAACAGCAGACGGTCTGCACTGTGATATTAAGTCTTGAGCAAACTCAAAGGCATTTTCTATGTCTTTTGTGAAAGATGCAGCCATTATCGATGAAGAATTATCAGGCAATTTGCCAAAACTGGTGTAAAGGTCTAAACCTGTACAATCTGCCATTTTTACAATTGCCCCCATACATTCTTGCGGGCAAATTATTACAGGTCTTGCCCCAAACGCTTTAACAAGTGCCTTTGCTAAGAAAACAGAGCCAACAAGCCCATCAGTTTCCGCTTTTCTTGAAGGGAGAAGAACAAAGCCTGTAAGTATAAATGTAAAGTCATTTTGCTTTACATCATTCATCAGCTTTTTTGCAGCATTCATTGAAAGTGGGTGCTGTGTATACCCTCTTGAGCCTGCATAAAGTATGCGACTGACTCCATATCCCCTCGGGTCAATGTTGCTAATATCATCAAGGCTTTGCCCGAGGTTAAGTTCTGTCATTTCTTTTTGTGTCATTGATACAATCACCGTCTTTACTTTGAATATTTAAAAATAGTTCATTTGTAAAGTTTTATGAAAAATCATATAATTAAATTCCAACGCCAATTGTGTGAAAATCAAATGTAAAACAAGATTGCTTGTGGATTTTCTCACAATGATATGGTATAATTAATTACATTTATTTAAAATGAAAGGATGAAATAAAATGACAAATACTACTCAAAAGTTTTTTGTTTGCGAACACTGTGGCAATCTTGTAGGGATGATTGTTGACTCAGGCGTACCTATGATTTGTTGTGGTGAGGAAATGAACGAGCTCAAGCCAAACACCACCGAAGCCGCAACCGAAAAACATTTACCCGTGATTAAAACACAAGGCAATATGGTCACGGTTACGGTAAGCACCGTTCTCCACCCTATGATTCCCGAGCATTTTATTGAATGGATCTACCTTCAAACAAAAAGTGGCGGTCAACGAAAGGCCTTAACGCCTAATTCTGCCCCTGAAATTAACTTTATGCTGACGGAAGATGATGAAGTTGTCGCTGCATTTGCGTATTGCAACCTTCATGGGCTTTGGAAAACAAAGGCTTAAAGCTTAATCTATAACCCCTTGCAAGGGGAATCTTCCCGGTAGCTACACCTGCCCTATTTGCAGTGTAGAAAAATTTATTTGAAAATGAATTACACTAATTGTTTATAAAAAATTTGTCTTTTAAGGCTTTATATTACGCAAGGAGGCAACTATGAACCCTTTTGTTTTCAGAAACATTTCATACGGGCTTTACATTCTATCTTCGATAGAAAAGGATTCTCAACGAAAGGTTGGTTGTATTGTAAACAGCCTTATGCAAGTAACTTCCTCACCTGCCACAATAGCTGTCAGCGTCAATCACGACAACTATACAAACACCTGCATTGGCGAGAGCGGAGTTTTTGCCATTTCAATTCTGCCAGAAAGTTGCGACCCAAAAACTATAAGCACATTCGGTTTTAACTCAAGCAAAGACAAGAACAAGTTTGAGAACGCCGATTATAGTGCCATAGGCGGTTTGCCAGTGATGAACATCGCTAACGGTTACATTCTGTGCAAGGTGCAAAGCAAGGCAGAAACCTCAACACACACCGTTTTTATCGGCAGTGTTGTCGACGCAGACGTGATGTCTGATGAGCCATCGATGACCTATGCATATTATCATCAGGTCATAAAAGGCAGAAGCCCTAAAAATGCGCCTACATACATTGCGCAAGAGGACAAAAAGGAATCTTCTAGAAAGACTGGGTATAGATGCACAGTTTGCGGCTATGTTTATGACGGGGATATTCCTTTTGAAGACTTACCTGGTGACTATAAATGCCCAATCTGTTCAGCAAGCAAAGACAAATTTGAGGCTATTGAAGTTTAATCAAACATATACAATTTACCCCGCAAGCCGAAATTTACGGTTTGCGGGGTTTTTATATTTCTAAATTCATTTTAATTAGTTTATTCTCAAAAATCCGTTTGCACCGACTGTTAACTCCCCTACTTTTACCGATTCGTCATTGTAGTTGACATACACGAGTGAGCTGTCGTTGTATTCCGTGCTGTAAACGCCGTCAGCAATCTTTTCATGCTTTGTCATGCGTGAGCCCGTCAAATCTGAAAGCGCCTCATTCGCCCTTTCATAGAACGACACAGCCTGCGTGAGCCAATCACCATAAAAATATTTTTCGTGCTCTTCGCCGTCTACATCAAGCTCCTCATATACCCATTTATAGCTTGGGCAGGCACCGAACTCTATACTCCTTAACATTGATGCCTGAACATCTTGGGACAAATTGATTGCCTCGCCTGAATAATTGACAATGCCATGAAGTATCATTTGCAAAAACGGAACAGCACTGTATGCTTTGCTCTCCTCTTTTTGTGTTAAAATAGGGAGATTTACTATTACATTAGCATTCTTAACTGTTCTTATGTTCCCGTAGTTAATCATTAGTTCTTTACTCATTGAAACTGTTGCAATCTGCCTACTAATTATATCCGCCGTTTCACTTCTATCAATAAATTCGCCCGAATAATCTGAATAAAGCTTTGAGCCTGCGTCGTTAACGCAAAAACCTGCAATCTTATGCTCACTAAATTTACTTAAAATACTGTTGACTGACTTCTCAAGCTTCGAAGGGCTCAATAGCTCCCTGTCTGCACCCTGTACATCCAAATAGTCATTGAGGCCGAAGTCATAAAAGTAATTAGATTTATCTCCCTTAATGTTTGTTGCAGCCTGTCCGAAAGAATAGCTTTTGCTCGTTGAAAGGATATTCACATCAATAAACAATGATAGATTCTGTGCCGACATATAATCACAAAGCTGCTGGAAACCGTCGGCCCCGTCAAGTTTTCTTATAATGTTTGCCCTGAATATATTGCTTTGATTTATTCCGCCCGACAAAGCTCCGATATATCGAAGGTTAATATTATTAATGCCTTTTGCTTTTATTTGCATAAGTAAATCCTGAGCCTGATCAAATGTTGTCAGTGCCGTTGTTTTCTTCAAAACATCGGTAAAGCCGAATATTGGCTCCTTAACTGCACCTACCAGAGTCAAATTCATCGGCAGATAATCACCTTGTTTAACTGGTTTTACAGTCAACACCTTATCTCTTATTAACTGCTCCCTGCAAGCAATTGCCATGCCCGAATAGTTTGCGTTTGAGCCATTAAAAAAACGGTAGCACATCTTTATTTCACCCGTATAGCCCTCGCCGCCTATATATCGGGTTGTTTTTGTTTCGCTTTTGTTTTCATCATATACAGATGTGATTGAGAACCTTGCGCCGACTTTGTTAAAGCTACTTTCACCCGTCGCACGGTCGGCATGAATTGTTGCTACCGCATCCCCGCTTTGAACAATTACGGCAAAAGCACTGTTGCCCTGCTTTGCTCCGTATGCTGCAAGCCTTGCCACAGCATTACCGTTGGTCTCGTTTGAACAATCCTCGCCGTAAACGGTGAACTCCATAGGTTCAAAAGACTTGTCTTCAACCGCTGTATTAATCAACGCCCCGCAACCGTCAGGGACAAGGATATAATCACCCTCAACGGCAGTGTCGGATGCGCCAAAAAATTCAAGAATTCCTAAATCTTTTATTTTTGCATTCGGGTTGCCTGAAAGGTTGTCCCAATCAGTTGAGACAAAAAGGTTTCCATCTTTGAGAGTGTATTTCACATAAACCCCAAAAGCAATGTCCTCCGCTTTAAATTCAGTTTTGGTTGCCGTTTCTTCATTAGGTGCAATAATATATTTGACCGTCAGTGATTCTTTGTCAGATTCATAATTCGCCGTTTTGTAATCCACACTGTTGTCCTGTGAATTCATATTATATTCGGTTTCGCCGTCAACAACGCTCATGTTAACTACACTCGCCGAAAAATCATATCCGTCATTTTCGTTTTCGGGTAATGCATACCATGTCTTATTTTGCGACCTTTCGGTAACCGCTATGCCAAAACTCTGCGTGTCAATATAAAGCGATATCAGCCCCGATGTTGCTATAAACTTCAATTTCTGATTGTCAGTCAAGTGCAAGCTTTGGTTTACCGCCTCAGGTGAAATAACCTTTTGTTCATCTTTAGCAAAATTTAAACTAACCGTCCCCGAACTGCCCCCACAGGCAGAAGATAATAAAATCATCATAACCGCAAGAATAGTACAAATTGTTTTGCTTAATAAACGGGTCTTTTTTTTGTTCATTATTATCTCCTGTCTTTGCAAAAGTTTTAGACTTATGTATTATTCAAACATTCCTACAAAATCCATTGTTGAGCACTTTTCAAGCGGCAAGGCAACAGGCATGCCCGTTGCCGCAGATTTATATATTGCAAGCACAAGCTCAAGTGCGCTTTTGCCTGCATATTCATCGACAAATGGTTTTCTGTCATTCTTTATGGCGTCAATCATATCAGCATATAAATAGCCGTGACCGAATCCATAAACATTTTTTGGGTCCTCTGCAACTTCTTTTTTTGTATCTTCAAGCGATTTTTCTTCGCCCTCAACTAACCATTCATCAATAGAGTTTACACTTTTGCCGCCAAGCTTTGCAAACCCTTTTTCTCCAAAGATGGCAAGTGTATGCTCGTAATTTGTTTTATAAACATTGGATGTGCCTTCAACGACACCGTAGCTGCCGTTTTTAAACCTTATGAGTGCCAAGCCCAAATCCTCTGCTTCTATATAGCTATGGTTAAGATTATCTACCATGGCAAAAACCTGAGTTATCTCGCCACCCATTATCCACCGTAACAGGTCTATGCCGTGGATGCACTGGTTCATAAGTGTGCCGCCGTCATGCGACCAAGTACCCCGCCATTCATCACTTTTATAGTATTCTTCGTTTCTCATCCAACGGATATTGACCGTGCCGTGGAAAAGCTTGCCGAATTCATTGTTTGAAACACTGTGATAAAGCCTTTGAACACATTTATTAAACCTGTTTTGATGGTTGGCGCTAACCTTAACGCTCTTTCTTTTTGCAGCTTCTATTATTTTGTCAGCATCCTCTATAGAAAGTGCTATCGGCTTTTCGATTATTACGTTTTGACCGTTTTCTATGCAATCAAGCGCAATGCGTGCATGCGAACCGCTTTCGGTTGCGATTGCCACAATGTCAGGCTTTTCTTTCCTAATCATTTCATTGTAGTCAGAGTAGCTGTTAACTTTTTCATTAAGCTCAAAATCTTTCAAAAGATTTTGCGTCTTTTCCTTTTCAATATCACAAACCCCAACAATTTCAAGTCCGTTTTCTACTGCCGCTTTCATGTGGCTGCCCGATATTCTCCCGCAACCTATTAGCGCATATTTCATGATAAGTAAACCGCCTTCTCAGATTATAAATTTTAGAAGTTTTTTAGGTCGACATATATTATACATAAACAAAACATCGTTTGCAATGAAAAGGGCAATGTTAATTTAACAAAATTTATTTTTTTGTTTTCTTTCTAATTCTCCTTTTTTAAAATGAATAAACATACAATAATCGAAGCTTTTTTGCATATTTTGGCATGTTTATCAATTTTATTGCTAAATTCAGTTGACAATAAAAGCTATTCGGTTATAATTTAAATGGGTATTTTAGAACAATTTGCAAATAATATCCATTACAAAATTGTTTTGTTGCAGGCTAATGCTTGCAGCTGATTTTTTTGAGTTTTTTACAAAACATAAAATTGGAGGCTTCGATTAATGGAATTTCTTTATGAAGGTCTGCTAGCAATTACTTGGCAGCAGTTTGTAATGTATCTTGTGGGCGGATTATTGATTTATCTTGCAATCAAAAAGGACTTTGAGCCCGCTTTGCTTTTGCCAATGGGTTTTGGTGCAATTCTTGTAAACTTACCCCTCTCCGGCATGATTGACCAAGCCACAGAAGGAATCGGTGTAACACACGGCATAATTCAGTGGCTATACGAGGTGGGAATTGAAGCCGCGGAGGCAATGCCAATATTGCTCTTTATAGGCATTGGCGCAATGATTGATTTTGGGCCTTTACTTGCACGCCCGAAAATGTTTTTATTCGGAGCTGCCGCCCAATTCGGCATTTTCTTCTCTATGAGCATTGCTACTCTGCTTGGGTTTGATTTGATTGACGCGGCGTCAATAGGGATAATCGGTGCCGCCGACGGGCCCACATCAATTCTTGTATCTCAAGTTTTAGGCTCCAATTATGTCGGGCCGATTGCAGTTGTCGCTTATTCATACATGGCTCTCGTGCCAATAATACAACCGATCGTAATCAAGACTATAACAACAAAAAAAGAGCGCGCAATCAAAATGAATCACACTTCAAAACCAATTTCTAAAAGGACACGAATCCTTTTCCCGATTATTGTTTCAATTATTGCAGGTCTTGTTGCTCCGATGTCAGTTTCGCTTGTCGGCTCTCTTATGTTCGGTAACCTTATAAGAGAATGTGGCGTTCTTAAAAGGCTCAGCGAAACAGCGCAAAATGAATTCGCTAACATCATCACACTTCTGCTCGGTTTCACTATCTCCTTTAGCATGCAGGCCAATCAATTTGTAAGCATTCAAACACTTTATATTATGATTATAGGCCTTACAGCGTTTGTGTTTGACACTATCGGCGGTGTAATGTTTGCAAAGCTACTCAACCTGTTTTCAAAAGACAAAGTCAACCCAATGATTGGTGCTGCTGGCATATCCGCTTTCCCAATGGCAGCAAGAGTTGTTCAAAAACTCTCGCTTTCTGAAGATAAAACGAATCACTTGCTCATGGAAGCTGTCGGCGCAAACGTTTCAGGTCAGATAGCCTCCGTTGTTGCCGGCGGAATGATTCTTGGATTCTTTGCTTAAATTAATGCGTTGATTATGAAAGGAGTTTATTATGATTTTAAGTGTTATGGATAATTTTAAAGAGTCTCTTGTTTACATGGGAAAGGGTATGAGCGGAATAATGTTTGTTATAATAATTATCGCTCTTATTGTCAGCCTTATGACAAAATTTGATTCACCCGACAAAAACAAAAATCAAAACAACCAATAATTTATTGAACGGTTTTCAAGTCAAAAACCTGAAAACCATTTTTTGTTAATTAAAAAGCCTGCCTTCGTCGTTCAATACGATGTTTGGCAGGCTTTTAAATGGTGCTACCGCTATCGGCGGCTATTTTGGCGTTTCGTAGCACCTTTTATCAGGAAACCGTAAAACGGTTGTAGCAATTAGCGGTCAAAAAACTAAATTCGGTTGAATCGCTTTAAGAATGTTTTCGTAAGAAGAAACCTTGATTTTTGTCAACGCCTTTGCATTAACGATTTCTTCATCGCACTTTTTGATTAAATCAGGCATTTGAAAATAGTTCAATCTCCACATAGGCATTTTCGGCAAATCATTGAGCAAATCAAGCAATTTGTCAACTGTCATCGACGGGTAAAGAGTTGTTCTCACTTCAAAATCAACACCGTTTGCTCTAAGCACCTCAAGTGTTTCAAGAGCTTTTTCAAACCCCTCGCATCTCGTTACTCTCGTGTATTCATCTTTTCTTGCTTTTATATCTACCGCAACATAGTCAAGTAAATTAGCTTTACAAAGGTCTTCAACAGCATCGGGGCGTTGCCCGTTGGTGTCAAGCTTTATGCTATAACCTAAGCCTTTGACTTGCTTAGCAAATTCTTTCAAATCGGGTTGCAGTGTCGGTTCACCGCCACTTATAACAACTCCATCAAGCAAGCCTTGTCGTTTTTTTAAAAATGTCATGATCTCATCTTCATCTATATTTGGGCCATCGCCCAAAAGCTCACGATTATGACAATAAAAACAATCAAGATTGCAACCCCGTGTAAATATCACACAGCTTATCATCCCGGGAAAATCAATTGTGCTACTCTTTTGGATTCCTCCGACAATCATGCTCCGACTTCCTCTTTAATCTTGTATTTCACTCTCTCTTTATATTCTTGACTTTTGCCTTTATTATAGTTCTGAACAGGGCGCAAGTAGCCTACTACTCTGCTCCAAACCTCTGTGTCAGCGCCACATTCGCTGCAATTAAATACCTCACCGTTTATATACCCATGCACTGGGCAGACAGAAAATGTAGGTGTCAATGAAATATAAGGAAGGCTGTAATTCGTGAATGCCTTTTTAATTAATTTCTTTGCAATTTCTATATCTTTTATCTGTTCGCCGAGATACAAGTGAAGCACTGTTCCGCCAGTGTATTTGCACTGCAAGTCGTCTTGAAGGTCAAGGGTTTCAAAAATATCATCTGTGTATCCGACAGGCAGTTGAGATGAATTAGTGTAATAAGGAGTATCTCCGCCTGCTGTTATTATGTCGTTGTATTTCTGCTTGTCAAGCCTTGCAAGGCTGTAGCTTGTGCCCTCAGCTGGAGTTGCTTCAAGGTTGTAAACATGGCCGGTTTCCTCTTGGAAGCCCGTTATAACATCCCTCATATAGTCAAGGGTATCATTTGCAAATCTCTGCCCTTCCTGCGTGGTTACATCAGTATCTAAGAAGTTTTGGCAAGCTTCATTCATACCTATCAAACCAATGGTGTTAAAATGGTTAAACCAATAGTCGCCCGTTCTCTCTTTAACATTTTTAAGATAATTTGCCGAGTAAGGGTACATGCCTTTACAGGTTTGGACCTCAATTGTTTTTCTCTTAATCTCCAAACTGTCTTTAGCAATCTCCATTAAATCCTTAAGACGAGTCTTAAAGTCATCTTCACTCTCTGCTAAATAGCCTATTCTGGGCAAATTGATTGTTACAACACCAATTG
Organism: Clostridia bacterium; assembly: GCA_035647435.1. Classification (GTDB taxonomy): domain Bacteria; phylum Bacillota; class Clostridia; order Oscillospirales; family Acutalibacteraceae; genus JAAZFZ01. The sequence continues at coordinate 2,406 of DASRNM010000089.1, read as the reverse complement.
AGCCTGTCAATGGGTTAGAGCCGAATAGACCGCCGCCTCTTTTACGCAACTCTTTTGTGTCAAGTCTTAATCTGCAGCACATTGACAATGCATCTTCCGGAGACAGGTCTGAGCTGATGTAATTTGAAAAATAAGGGATACCGTATTTGCATGTAATTTCCATGAACTTGTTGATAACGGGGCTATCCCACTCAAAATCTTTAGTAACATTGATTGTAGGGATTGGGAATGTAAACACACGCCCTTGTTTGTCGCCCTCCATCATAACTTCACAAAATGCCATGTTGAATACATCCATTTCTTTCTGGAACTCACCATAGGTTTCTGGCATAAGTTTACCACCGATAATAACATTTTGGTCTTTTAAGGTATGTGGTGGCTTAATGTCGAAGGTGAGGTTTGAAAACGGGCATTGAAAACCAACTCTTGTTGGCACGTTAAGATTAAAAATAAACTCCTGCAAAGCCTGTTTAACAGTTTTATAGTCCAGGCTATCATATCTAATAAAGGGTGCACAGTAGGTATCAAAACTGCTCCAAGCTTGCGCTCCTGCAGTTTCACCTTGTGTTGTAAATGTGGAATTTACAATCTGCCCTAAAAAGCTTCTCAAATGTTTGGGTGGGTTCGATTCAACCTTGCCCGGAACACCGCCAAAACCTAAAGTTAGGAGCTGCCTTAAATCCCAGCCTGCGCAATACGGGCCAAAAAACCCTAAATCGTGCAAATGCAAATCGCCCGACATATGAGCATTGCGTATGTTTTCGGGATATATTTCATGCAGCCAATACTGCTTTGTGAATGCTTCTCTGATATAGTTATTCATACCGTTGATTGATTTTTGTGCATTTGCGTTCTCTTTTACTCTCCAGTCGGAGTCGCCCATATACTTAGAAAACATATCTATGGTTGCGCCTATGAGTGCATTCGATTCTCTTGCACCTCTTCTTTTTTCACGATAAAGAATGTATGCCTTAGATGTGCGTGCGTGTCCATTTTCTATAAGAACCTTTTCAACAGTGTCCTGTATTTTTTCAACATCAACTATACGCTCTCCATATATCTCTTCAAGGCTGCTAACAACCTCTTGTGTAAGCTCTTCAGCACGGTTCCAATCATTTCCGCCAACTGCATTGGCAGCTTTAAATATTGCTCTTGTTATTTTTTCAGGCACAAATTGTGCAATCTCGCCGCTTCTTTTCCTTATGTTGGATATCATTTCCTTCGCTCCCTCTCATGTCTTTTTCTATCAAGTGTATGTATAATACCATATGTAGATTAATAAAGCAATACTATCACAATATATTGTGATAGAAAAGTTTGTCGAATGTTTGTATGTTTTGCCTATTGAAAAAATAAAAACCACCGCATAAGACGGCAGAAATTAATTAAAGCCATTCATTTTAGAGTAAAATGCTATTTTATTCCATACTTAATCTTAATTCTTTCAAGTTTTTTACCGATAGGTTTTGTGAGTAAAACAAGAAAGACACAATTAGAAAATGCATAGGTCAAGGTCATCGGCAGAGCCGCGACGACAAGCGCAAGATACCTTGAGAGAATTATTGCATCATCCCACCAAACGGCTGTCCATAAATCCATCAACAAAGAAAACAGTATGCCAGATAATATGCCAAACACTGCTTGCAAAAGTCTGCTTTGTTTTAGAGGTTGTGATAAAACACCTGCCAATAGGCCGATTAGTCCCCAGCTAAACATTTGAAAAGGAGTCCATGGGCCTTGCCCAAAATAGAAGTTTGATATAACAGCAGTCAATGCGCCCGTCAAAAAACCTGCCTGCGCCCCAAAATATATTGCGGTTATCACAATCATAGCCGTTACCGGCTTAAAGCCCGGGGCAAAAGAAAACACAAAACGCCCGACAACGCAAAGGGCAATCATTGCCGCTAAGACTACCAGTTTGTTTATGTCTGTTTTTTGTTTTTCAAAAGTCAAAAGCATAGGCACGCACACAAGAATAGACAATGCCAAAGATATCAAGGCATACTGTTTGCTTTCAAAAACAGTTACACCTAAAACTATCACAATCGGCACTGCAACAAGTGGAATTAATATGTTTGTTACCTTTTTAAACATTTCTTATCTCCGTCATTTTATGGTACTTCCTTCAATTGGCTTGGCGTCTAACTCTATGACATTATATTATCAAGAAACTACTATGTCAAGATAAACACCCACGGCATTGACGCACAATGCAGAAATTAGTAGCATTAGCATACGTTAGCTAACAAAAAAAGCATTTAAAACTTTACACCCCTGCAGTCATAAACTGCAGGGGTGTTGATTAACTGTTGTTCGCTTTACTAGTCAATGCATAATCCAGTTGTTTGGTCAATTGTCGACATACGGCCGACAGCTGAATTCAATTTTGTTGCGTCGTTAGATGTG
>DASRNM010000088.1:0-5381 GCA_035647435.1 Clostridia bacterium | reverse complement strand
GTTTATACATTTAGAAATTTAGATAAAAGTTATATACAAAGCTTAAAAACGGGGGATTTGACATGAAAAAGTTTGTCGGAGCAAAGGCTATGAGGAAAAAAATAAAAAAAGAACTTTATGCAATTCGAAAGGTTTATGCCTTTACACTTAAAAGCAATGTCGATTCTTCGTTTGATGAATGGTTGTGTGGAAATTACTATTTAATCGAAAAAGAGGGCATGGATATTTTAAAAAACCTCTCTCGAATAAAATCACTTCCCTCTGACGACGGAGTGTTGCCGAGGTTGTTTGATATATGCGTTCAAATGTTTTCAACTGTTGGTGTTGCTCAACAGGAAATAATTATTGAATATCTTGAACAAAAGGCAATTACAGGCAGAGAAACCGAGCTTTTTGAGCTTATGTTCAGGTGTGCTCTTTTGCACAGGTCATATGAGGCGTGTTTAATGAAAGGTGAGCAAGGAGCTCTGTTGCTGGAAAGTGCGATTAAAGGAATAAGAAAGATTGTTGATTTGGATTTTCAAACAGTGCTTGAGGAAATAAGCCCTGTTGAAAAAATACTCCTCCAGGACCCATCAGGGTTTTATAAAAAAATGGACGAGCAAGGCAAAAACCTTTACAGGCAAGCGATATCAGAACAGACTAAAAAAACTAAAAAGGATGAAGAGGAGGTTGCACTTGAGGCATTAAAAAGGGCCAAAAAGGGCAAAACGCAACGTGACAAGCATATTGGCAACTATATCTTAGATTTTGATAAGAACATCAAAAAAGGTAAGGCTTCAATCATATTGGAAATTGTTACGCCTGCGGTTATCAGCGTGGTTTTGGGGATTGTTTTAAGAAATTGGTATGTTCCACTTCTTTTGTTATTGCCAATCTGGGAGATTTTAAGGTATCCCATTGAGGCGATGTTTGTGAGTAAGATTAAACCGAATATATTGCCTGCACTTGATTTAGGTTTGGAAATACCCGACGACGCATTGACGTTAATAACGGTTTCAACACTGTTGCCAAATGCACAAAAAGCAGGGGAGCTTAAGAAAAGAATGCTTGAGCTTTTGCGTTCTAATGGTCAAAAGAATGTGAAGATATGTATACTGGCAGATTTGAAAAGTGCAAAGGTGCCTATAAAACCGGAAGACAGTACAGATATAGGCGCAGCAGTCCGTATTGTAAAAAGCATGAATAAACGCTATCCAAACAGCTTCATTTTAGCGGTGCGTCCAAGGATTTATTCAGAAACACAGGGCGAGTATTCGGGTTGGGAAAGAAAAAGAGGCGCAATCACGCAACTAATCAGAGTAATTAAAGGTAAGCCAGCTGATTTTACAACGCTTTTCGGAGACGTCGAAAGCTTGAGCAGAGTGAAATATATGTTAGCTCTCGACAGCGACACATATTTGCCAATGGATACCGCCGCAGAAATGGTTGAAATTGCTCTTCACCCCCCTAAACAGGCCAGTTGTTGATGAGAGAAAAGGTATTGTAACTCAGGGATATGGCATTCTTGTGCCGAATATCAATGTTGAAATTAGCTCGGTGCGTTCAACTGGATTTGCGTCGATTATGGCAGGTGAGGGCGGACTCAGCTCATACTGCTCGCATTGTTGCGAAAGATATCAAGACCTTTTCGGTGAGGCGATATTTTCGGGTAAAGGATTAATTGATGTTGATGCTTTTTATAAAGTTTTAGACGACAGCTTGCCCGAAGAAAGAATTTTAAGTCATGATATTTTGGAGGGTAGTTTTTTAAGAACAGGGCTTGCGTCAAATGTTCAAATTGCTGACGGATTTCCAAAGAAACAAAGCTCATATTTCGATAGGCTTGAGCGTTGGATAAGAGGAGATTGGCAAAATGCAATCTTTATTTTCAACAATTCACCCATCAACCGTCTTTCGAAGTTCAAACTGTTCGACAACTTGAGAAGGAGCATAACGCCCGTATTTGCAATGCTTGGCATATTGTTGGATTTGCTTTTCCCGTTAAATCTTGCGGTTATCGTTTCCGTAGTGTGCCTTTTAGCTACAATGGCTGGGGATCTGTTTTCGGTTATACGGACGCTGGTGTCGGGTGGGCCGTCCTTGTTTTCGAGAGCAAACTATTCGGGAACAACACCTGGAGCCCTTGCGGCACTTGTGCGGTGCATAATATGGGTTATAATGCTTGCACAAACGGCGTGGGTTAACTTTTGGGCAATATGCCGTGCAGTTTGGCGAAGCTTTGTTAGTAAAAAAGGACTTCTTGACTGGACAACTGCCGCACAAACCGAATCGAGCAAAAAGTGGCATCATACGCTTGCAAGATTGTTGCCGACCATAATCTCGGGTTTGATTTTGCTTGTTTTCGGCGGTGCATGGCAAAAGCTTTTAGGTTCAATTATTCTTATAAATGTACCTTTTGCGTTTATTTCATCTAAAGAGATTGAAAAAAATGTAAAACCAATTAGCTATAAAAAAAGAGAAAAATTGCTTTCACATGCATCAGCAATGTGGCAGTATTTTGCAGAGTTTTGCACTCAGGAAAACAACTTTTTGCCACCCGATAATGTTCAGGAAACACCGGTTTATCAAATAGCTCAAAGGACATCTCCGACAAATATCGGGATGATGCTTTTGTGTTTTTTAGCTGCAAGAGATTTTGGATTTATTGATAGCTCCGAGCTTTATGAAAGGCTCAATAATTCATTGAATAGTATTGATAAGCTAGAAAAATGGGAAGGGAATTTGTTCAACTGGTATGATACTACTAACCTTAAACCACTCAACCCAAAATATGTTTCAACTGTTGACAGCGGAAACTTCCTGTGCAGCATTGTAACCCTACGGCAAGGTTTATCGGAATACACTTTTGAGTGCCCTGAGCTTGAAAAAATCAGGCAAAGGCTCACAAAGCATATCGAGGTTTGCAACCTAACACCTCTTTACAATAAAAGAAGAAAGCTGTTCCATATAGGCATTGATTTGAGCTCAGACGAGCTATCTTCTTCTTACTATGACCTTTTGATGTCAGAAGCAAGAATGACAGGCTATTTTGCCATAGCAAGTAGGGTTATCCCCAAAAAACATTGGGGAGTACTCGGCAGAATGATTGCAAAATCAGGAAGACATGCAGGCCCTGTTTCGTGGACGGGAACCATGTTTGAATATTTCATGCCTAACATTTTTCTGCCCGCACCAAAAGGAACTCTCTATTATGAGGCACTAAAGTTTTGCGTGCAATGCCAAAGAAACAGGGTCAAAGGCATGAAGGTTAAAGGTAAAGCAGTGCCGTGGGGTATATCTGAAAGTGGATTCTATGCTTTTGACAGACAGCTTTCTTATCAGTATAAGGCGCACGGTGTACAAAAATTGGGCTTAAAAAGAGGCCTGAACTCCGAGCTTGTGGTGTCGCCTTACTCAACCTTTCTCGCATTGTCGACTGACCCTGACGAGGCAATTAAAAACTTGCATCTGCTTGAAAAACTTGATATTTTCGGGCAATTCGGCTTTTATGAAGCAATAGATTACACTCATAATAGGGTATCGGGTGAAAATTATGCAGTTGTGCGAAGTTATATGGCCCATCATTTGGGCATGAGTATGTTGTCTGTGCTTAATGTGTTGGGGAGAAATGTTATCCAAAAGCGTTTTATGGCTGACTCACAAATGGCGTGTGCGGCGTGTTTGCTGCATGAAAAAATACAGCATGGTGCAAGCGTTTATAAGGATGTTGAAACAAAAGAAATTCCAAAAACAAGGGAAAGAACCGAACCGGAAGTTAAGGAATTTGACAAGCTGACACCTACAAATCCCCACATTAAACTATTGTCAAACAGAGAGTGGAGCTGCGGCATAACGGATGTCGGCGCATCTGTATCATTATACAGAACGGCCAGCATTTTACGAAGCTCAAGGGATTTGTTTAGAAGGCCACAAGGTGTTTTTGCAGTTGTCAAAGCAGGCAAAACCGTGTTGCCCTTGGTTTGTGCACTTGATTACAGTTCAAATGCTGAATTTAAAGCTGAATTTTTGGGTAACGAAGTCAAGCATTACTCAAAGCTTGACAAAATATCAATGTCAATGCAGACAAGTGTTCATGCACATCTTCCGTGTGAGCAAAGGCGATTCACCGTAAAGAACCTGAACGAAAACGAGCACATGAAAGGCGAGTTAATTATATATTTTGAGCCGAGCCTTGCCACAGAGGCGGAGGAAGAAGCTCATTTTATGTTTTCAAAGCTGTTTTTAACAGATGAATACGATAAAAACAATTCAATTAGGCTTTATAGCAGAAGGTCAAGAAACTGCAAGCAGAGTCTTTGCCTTGCGCTCGGTTTTGTAGAAAAAACAGATTATACTTTCGAAGCGAACAGAGAAAAGGTGTTAGATTGCGGTTGGGGTCTTGAATCGCTATTGAAGCAGGATAAAAAGGTTTTCGGTTCGCAAAGAGGAAACCCTGACACTTGTGCAGCCTATTGCATTCCGATTCGACTTGCTCCAAAGGAAAGTAAAAAAATAACACTGCTGTTTTATGCTGGTGCGACAAAGACTGAGGCTGTAAACGGAATTGTCAAAATGAGAGAAGTAAAGGGGATTAAACCGAACAATATGGCGAGAGGACTGTTCAACGGTGACGGGCTTGATAGCGTTATCGCAAACTCCGTTATCCCGCAGCTATTCTACTCGACAAAAGACACAATAGAAGCTAAGGATGCTATAACCTATAACAAACGGGGCACTCCTGCACTTTGGAGTGCGGGTATTTCGGGCGATTACCCCATTATATATATTGAAATATTTAATTCAGAGGATATTGTTAGGGCAATGCCATATGTAAGAATAAACAAAACCCTAAGGTCAATCGGGGTTTTTACGGACATTGCAATTGCATATCGTGATGGAGGAGAATATGATGCACCGATTATAAACGCAATAAGAGAAATGCTTAAAAAGGAGGCGTGCGAGCATTCATTAAATGTAAACGGCGGAGTTTTTTCAATAGACATTTCAAAAATTGAAAACGAAAATCTTCAAGCAATTAAGGCGGCAGCGATGTTTATTGCTCCGACAACCGGGGAAAGGTTCGAAAAACCTGAGCCAGCGTATAAACCCGTCAAAATATTACCCGCATCACCATTGTTGCCACCAAAAAAAGGTGATTTTTATGTAAAGGATTGTTACTTTGCAGATGGTGAATTCAATATACCTAAAAATGAATTCAACCCAACTGTTCCATGGTCTTTGGTACTTTGCAACAAAACCTTTGGCACACTTGTGAGTGACAAGGCATTAGGCTTTACGTGGGCGTTAAATTCAAGAGAGAACAAATTGACTCCTTGGTTCAATGATACACGCACCGACAACCGTGGAGAAATGCTAATTTTAAAAATAAACGACAAATA
>DASRNM010000087.1:0-5331 GCA_035647435.1 Clostridia bacterium | reverse complement strand
ACGCTACATATTGTGATGATTATTGGCTATTATTACAATATAGACTACTTATAAAGGATTGAACGAGCTATGAAAAAAACTTTCGTTGTGATTTTATCAATATTAATGGCACTTTTATTATCGTCCTGCGCAACAGAAGATATCATGGATGCATATATTTTTTCGGAAAGATTCAATAAACAATCAAAAGACTTTGAGATTAACCCCGAAAGCATAACGCATATTGATGAGAACGGAGAAAAAAAGTATTACATATCTATTCAAAGCGACGACAGTGACGATGAATTCCTTATAACCCTATTTGCAAACAAGGAAGGTTATGTTGATACATGCAGTGTTACGATGAGCAACGAAAACGCTGAAAATAAAGAAGCTCCGAGCCAGTCAACACTTCTCCACTTTAAATGGTTATTAATATCCACCTGTGCAGCTTATACAAAAGATTCGGTGAAGAATGTTGAAGAAGTTTTGGCGGAATTTGCAATTGAAAACGATAACCCTAAAGAATATGCTGGCTCAAAATATAAAGAGACACGACAGTTCAGGTATGCCTATACAGCAAACATACTTGGCGCGTCTCTAATTATTGAAAATGTTAGGCTTGTGCCTGAAATAAGAAATGAGTTAACTCTAAAAAACAGTTAAAGCGTTGCCTCTATTCGCCTTATAAGCTCTTTTCTACCCAAATGGCAATTACGGCTGCTCTCATCGTCGGGCATAACCCTCAAAAGTCTATCTCCAACATATGAAAGTGCAATTGCACACTTCTTATCACAAATTATACATGTCATTTTCTTAATCTTTTCTTCAACCGGCACTTGTTTGTCAAGCAAAGTTCTTTCACGAAGTGCGCCTGTGGGGCACATTCTGACGCAAAGACCACAACCGTTGCAGTTAGTTTTATCCAGCGGGAGATTGAATTCAGTGCTGACTTTCGTGTCAAATCCCCTATTCAAAAGGCCATAAGCTGTTATGTCCAACACTTGTGTGCATGCACGAACACAAAGGCCACACAATATACACTTATCAGGGTTTCTCTCGATAAACTCATTTGTATTTCCTTCAAATCTAAAGTGTTTTTCACCCTCAAAGCGTGAGGGATTAACATCATAATCGTTGGCGTATCTGTAAAGCTTACATTCAAAATAGTCATGACAGCCGCATTCAAGACAGCGTGAGGCTTCCTTTTTAGCCATTTCTTCTGTAAAACCAAAATTCACTTCTTTAAAGCTGTCCTTTCTGTCTTTGGGTAGCATATGGGGCATTTTCTGCCTTGATAACTTCTTTTTGTCTTCAAAATCTTTTTCGGTTACGTCCTTTTCAACCACATAAGGTTTTTTATATCCGACCATTTCACCTTTCAAATAGCCGTCAATAACATTGGCGGCTTTTTGTGCCTCTGCTATTGCGGTAATGGCAATGTCTGCACCGTTGTTTGTTGAATCACCTATAGCAAATACCCCTTCGATAGAGGTTGAAAATGTGTGCTCATCTGCAGCAATGGTTCCCCAATTCGTTTTATCGAGACTTTCAAATCCGCTGTTATCATTTTTTTGACCGATAGCCATAATAACGGTGTCGAGCTCAAACTCTTCAAATTTGCCTTCAACAGCCACAGGCCTTCTGCGCCCGCTCTTGTCAGGTTCACCGAGCTTCATAATCTGAAGTCGCATACCCTTAACTTTCCCGTCTTCCCCTAGAATTTCGTCAGGATTTGTGAGGAATTTGAAAATTACTCCCTCTTCTTTCGCTTCTTCTATCTCAAAATCATCGGCAGGCATTTCAGATTTAGTCCTGCGATAGACAATATAAACTGATTTTGCACCCAATCTTACAGCGGTTCTACATGCGTCCATTGCGGTGTTGCCGCCACCACAAACTGCTACTTTATCGCCTATATCGGGGGCATTACCTAATGACACTTCACGCAAAAAATCGATTCCACCTATAACGCCATGCAAATCCTCGCCCTTAACACGCATAGGGCGACTCACCCAAGCGCCGTTTGCAACGACAACAGCATCACTGTCATCTTTAATCTGCTCAAGTGTTATATCTTCACCAATTTTGACATTATTAATAAGCTCAATGCCAAGCTCCTCAATCAATATTATTTCTTTGTCTAAAACTTCTCTAGGCAATCTATACTGAGGTATTCCGTAGCGGAGCATACCTCCCATTTCAGGCATCATATCGTAAACCTTTATGCTATGCCCTTTTTGACGCAAGTAATATGCAGCTGAAAGCCCTCCGGGACCTCCGCCGATTACAGACACCCTTTTGTTGGTGTCGGGCTCAACCTCGGGCACATATATATCATCAGAGAGCAAATCAATGTCTGCCGCAAAGCTTTTCAGATATGCTATTGAAATCGGGTCTTCAACCAACTTTCTTCTGCACGCCGTTTCACACGGGTGTGGACAAACCCTGCCTATTGATGCAGGAATAGGAATTTTCTCTTTAATTACCTTAACCGCCTGTTTGTACTCACCATTAGCAATAAGACCAACATAGCCTTGACAATCAGTGCCGGCAGGGCAGTTGAGTGTGCACGGGGGTCTACAATCCCCGTCATGGTCTGTGAGCAACAATTCAAGTGCAACCTTGCGTGCGTTTAAAACTCTGCCTGTTCTCGTATTTATAACCATTGCATCACTTACTTTAGTAGAGCATGAGCGAATAAGCTTCGGGGAGTTTTCTGCTTGAACAACACAAATTCCGCATGCACCGTAAGACTCTACCCTGTTGTCATGGCAAAGCGTGGGAATTTCTATTGAGTTGGCTCTTGCGGCTTCAAGAATTGTCATATCATTTGAAGCTTCTATTTTTTTCCCGTCTATTGTAAGAAAGACTTTATCTTTCATAATATATCATCCCTTATAAATACAATTCCAAAATTTATGAGCAGCTGACCGCTCCGAATTTACATGCAGCTAAACAGTTGCCACATTTAATGCATTTGTCTTGGTCGATAACATGCAGACCTTTGACTTTTCCTGTTATAGCGTCAACAGGACATTTTCTGCTACACAATGTGCAACCTGTACATTTTTCAGGGTCGATTTCATAAGTTAAAAGCTGAATACATTCACCTGTTGGACATTTTTTGTCTCTAATATGAGCAATGTACTCGTCTTTAAAATACTTTAGGGTTGTAAGCACAGGGTTTGGTGCTGTTTGGCCAAGGCCACACAATGAACCGTCTTTCACACTGCTGCACAGCTCTTCAAGCAGTTCAACATCGCTCTCCTTGCCCTTTCCTACTGTAATTCTTTCGAGCATCTCCATCATGCGTTTTGTGCCTATTCTGCAATGCACGCATTTGCCACATGACTCCTTAGTTGTAAAATCAAGAAAGAATTTTGCCATGCTGACCATACAAGTTGTTTCATCCATAACAACCATTCCACCAGAGCCCATAATTGCGCCTGTTGCGGAAAGCTCTTTGTAATCAATAACTGTATCAATTAATTCGGCAGGGATACAGCCTCCCGAGGGGCCACCCATTTGCACCGCCTTAAATTCTTTGCCATCTCGAATACCCCCACCGATGTCATAAATAACATCTCTTAGGGTTTTACCCATAGGGATTTCAACAAGTCCTCCCCTTTTAATTTTGCCCGTCAAGGCAAAAACTTTGGTTCCCTTGCTGTTTTCGGTGCCCATTGCGGCAAAGGCTTCACCGCCATTGTTAATTATCCACGCAATGTTTGCAAACGTCTCGACATTGTTTATATTCGAGGGCTTGTGCCAATACCCTGACTGTGCAGGGAACGGAGGTTTCAGCCTTGGCATGCCCCTTTGACCTTTAAGTGATTCAATTAGGGCAGTTTCCTCGCCACAAACGAATGCCCCTGCGCCCGCCTTAATTCTCATTTTACATGAAAAGTCTGTGCCCATTATATTATTGCCAAGAAAGCTTTTTTCTTCTGCTTGTTCTATTGCTTTCTTTAGTCTGGTGATGGCTAACGGATATTCCGCACGGACATACACAATAGTCTCTTTAGCAACTATTGCATACGCACCGATTAGCATACCCTCAATCAAATTGTGTGGGTCGCCCTCGATAATAGACCTGTCCATAAATGCGCCCGGGTCGCCCTCGTCCGCGTTGCATATGAGATACTTCTCCTCGCCCTCGTTCTGCCTTGCCGCGTTCCATTTAAACCATGTCGGGAACCCTGCGCCACCTCTGCCTACAAGACCGGATACTTTGATTTCTTCTATAACCTGCTCAGGCGTCATGTTCTTCAAAACTTTTTTAAGTGCTTGATAACCATCATTTGACATATATCCATCGATTTCTTCTGGGTTAATCACTCCACAATGGCGCAAGGCAATTCTTGTTTGTTTCTTGAGAAAATCATTATCCTCATCGCTAACAATGAGGTCATTTACTAAGTTTTCATCATTAGTTTTGAGAAAACCAATTATAGAGTCGACAGATTTCTCCTCAACCTTAACAAGTCTTATTAATTTATCGTCGTTATTATATACATCAACAATAGGCTCAAGGTAGCACATACCTACACAGCCTGTAACATTAACACTAACATCTAAGCCTTCATCAGTGATTCTATCTTTAAGCTTTGTGAAAACCTTGCCGGCACCTGCGGCAACTCCGCAACTTCCCTCGCCAACTAAAATCCTCATTTTTGCTCACCTCTTAATTCTGCAATAATCCTCACTGCGCTGTCTGTTGTTAAATTTCCATATGTCTCCTCGTTAATCATCATAACGGGCGAAAGGCTACAACAGCCCAAACAAGCGACTGTTTTTATTGTGAACATTCCGTCATTAGTGGTCTGCCCGTCTTCTATCCCCAACTCTTTTGAAATAGCATCTAAAATTTTGTTGGCACCGTTAACATGGCAAGCAGTGCCTTGGCAAAACATAATCAAATACTTGCCAATTGGTCGAAAACGAAACTGAGTGTAAAATGTTGCCACTCCCAAAACTTGAGGAGTAGGAATTTTTGTTTCTTTAGCAATGTATTTTAAAACATCCTGCGGAAGATACCCATAAATCTCTTGGGCATTCTGCAGAATGGTTATTAAGCTTCCCTTTTCATTTTTATATTTATTTAAAACTTTTTCTAATTTTGCAAAATTTTTTGTATTATCACAACAAGACATTTTCAAACCCCCGATATAAATAAAGTCTAAAAATATTATACATAAATAAACTCTTCATTTCAATTAAATTCTAATAAATATATTGTATTCTATACTACTATCTTCATGCAAACATTTATATTAACCATTATTAATGAGTCCATTCAATGCTTTTACCATTGATATTGCATTTATTTCTTTTTGTACAGATAATAAT
>DASRNM010000086.1:0-15595 GCA_035647435.1 Clostridia bacterium | reverse complement strand
CATTTATTTAACAGATTTCAAGTGTTATTGTTAAAAATTTTTGATTTTTTGTTTATTGTTAATTCGATAAGGGCAGTGGCTTCCATATCGGTGATGGACGAAAAAAAAGAACGGAGTGATTTGCCTATGCTGAATGTTGTTCCAGTCGAGCGTGGAAAAGTGACCCGCATGAGCTTCGGGAAAATCAATGAGGTCATGGATATGCCAAACCTTATTGAGGTTCAGAAGTCATCATACAGATGGTTTTTGAAAATGGGCTTAAGAGAAGTTTTGAGGGATATTGGTGAAATTAGAGACTACAGCGGCAGTCTTGTTCTGACTTTCATTGATTACAGAATGGATGATGAACCCAAGTACACGGTGCGAGAGTGTAAGGAGCGTTATGCCACTTACTCAGCACCACTCAGAGTTTTAGCGCGTCTGCTTAACAAAGAAACAGGCGATATCAAAGAAAAAGAAGTTTTTATGGGTGACTTCCCTGTTATGACAGAAAGTGGCACTTTCATAATTAACGGTGCAGAGCGTGTTGTAGTATCTCAGCTTGTACGCTCCCCCGGTGTTTACTTCCAAATGACCCACGACAAAACAGGAGTTGAGCTTTTTTCAAGCACCATTAACCCCAATAGAGGTGCATGGCTTGAGTATGAAACAGATTCGAACAATGTTTACTATGTACGTATAGACAAAAACAGAAAAATACCTATAACAACATTTATAAGATCATTGGGCTTGAGCTCCAATGATGATATACGTGAATTTTTCGGTGAAGATGAGCGTATCAATGCAACCCTCGAAAAGGATGAAACCAAGAACTCCGAGGAGGCATTGATTGAGGTCTTCAAAAAGATTCGCCCCGGCGAGCCGGTAACTCTTGAAACTGCACAACAGCAGATAGACAATCTGTTCTTTGACTCACACAGATATGACCTTTCAAGGGTCGGCAGATACAAATACAATAAAAAGCTTTCCTTGTCAAACAGGCTCAAGGGTTGCACGGTTACTCAACCTATTATTAGTGAAGTAACAGGTGAAATTCTTGCCGAACCCGGCGAGGTAATTACCCGTGAAAAGGCCTATGAGATGGAGCAAAACGGCATAAAGTTTGCTTTTGTCAAAGCTGAAGCTGGGCATGAAGTCAAAATTGCATCAAACCAAATGGTTGATATAGAAGACTTTATTCCTTCGAACTTTAAAATCTCAAAAGAAGAGCTTGAAAATTACGGAATCAACGAAAAGGTGCGCTTCAACATTCTTCAGGAAATTCTTTCTGGTGAATATGAGAGCAAAGAGAGTTTTCTTGCTGTGCTCGATGAGCGTTGTGATGATTTGATACCAAAGCACATTATAATTGACGATATATATGCTTCAATTAACTATATAAATTGCCTTGCACACGGAATAGGCTCCACTGATGATATTGACCATTTAGGTAATCGTCGAATCCGTTCCGTTGGTGAGCTGTTGCAAAATCAGTTCCGTATCGGTATTGCAAGGATGGAAAGAATTGTTAAAGAAAGAATGACTCTACAGTCGCAGGAGGACGAGGATAAGATCACACCTCAAACCCTCATTAATATCCGCCCCGTTCTCATGTCAATTAAAGAGTTTTTCGGTTCATCTCCGCTTTCACAATTTATGGACCAGACAAATCCGCTTGCCGAACTAACTCATAAGCGTCGTCTTTCGGCACTCGGCCCAGGCGGTCTTTCAAGAGATAGAGCAGGCTTTGAGGTTCGAGATGTTCACTACAGCCATTATGGCCGTATGTGTCCGATTGAAACCCCTGAAGGCCCGAATATCGGTTTGATTTCATACCTTGCAACCTTTGCAAGGATTAATGAATATGGCTTTATTGAAGCACCCTACCGTAAGGTTAATAAAAAGACAGGTGTTGTGCTCGATGAGGTCCTTTATATGACGGCTGATGTTGAGGACGATTTTATTGTTGCGCAGGCTAACGAGCCTCTTGACGGTAAAGGGCGATTCCAAAACTCAAGGGTAAATGCCCGTTATCGTGACGAATTCCTTGAGGTTGACAACTCAAAAGCTGACTTTATGGACGTTTCACCAAAAATGGTTGTATCCGTCGCAACGTCAATGATACCCTTCCTTGAGAACGATGATGCTAACAGAGCATTGATGGGTTCAAACATGCAAAGGCAAGCAGTGCCACTGTTAAAGACAGAGTCACCGATTGTCGGCACAGGCATGGAATACAAGGCTGCTGTCGATTCCGGTGTTGTCATCATGTGCAAACAGGCTGGCGTGATTACAAATGTAAGTGCTGATAAAATTGTTATTCTTGCCGACAATGGCGAGAGCGACACATATAGGCTAACAAAATTTATGCGTTCGAACCAGGGCACATGTATTAACCAGCGCCCGATTGTCAATATCGGTGAAAGGGTTGAGACAAACCAAGTTATAGCAGACGGACCCGCAACCGATAACGGGGAGATAAGCCTCGGCAAGAATGCCCTTATCGGCTTCATGACATGGGAGGGCTACAACTACGAAGATGCTGTTCTTGTCAATGAAAAGATTGTTAGAGACGATGTTTATACATCTATCCATATTGAAGAATATGAAATCGAAGCCAGAGACACAAAACTTGGCCCCGAAGATATTACAAGAGATATCCCGAATATAGGCGATGACGCACTCAAGGATTTGGACGAAGACGGAATAATCCGAATCGGTGCGGAGGTTCATTCAGGCGATATACTTGTTGGCAAGGTAACTCCTAAGGGAGAAACAGAGCTGACCGCAGAAGAAAGACTTCTTCGTGCAATCTTTGGTGAAAAAGCTAAAGAGGTCAGAGACACATCTTTAAAAGTGCCACACGGAGAATACGGAATTGTTGTAAATGTTGAAGTTTTCACAAGAGAAAACAGTGACGAGCTTTCACCGGGTGTGAATAAGGTTGTTCGCTGCTATATTGCTCAGAAGCGCAAGCTATCTGTCGGTGATAAAATGGCAGGCCGTCACGGCAACAAGGGCGTTGTTTCCAGAATACTTCCGCAGGAGGACATGCCATTCCTTGAAGACGGTACTCCGCTCGACATACTTCTTAACCCACTTGGCGTTCCTTCCCGAATGAATATCGGTCAGGTTCTTGAAGTCCACCTCGGTTTTGCAGCAAGACATATGGGTTATAAAATAATGACACCCGTTTTTGACGGTGCCCAAGAAAGTGACATAGTCAAAGCACTTAAAGAGGCAGGAATAGATGAAAGCGGAAAGTCAGTTTTGATTGATGGCAGAACAGGCCGTAAGTTTGACAACCACGTAACGGTCGGGATCATGTACTTCCTCAAGCTTTTGCATCTTGTTGATGACAAAATTCACGCCCGTTCAACAGGCCCTTATTCTCTTGTTACGCAGCAACCCCTTGGCGGTAAAGCGCAATTTGGTGGTCAGCGTTTTGGTGAGATGGAAGTTTGGGCACTTGAAGCATACGGAGCAGCTTACACACTTCAAGAAATACTCACCGTTAAGTCGGATGATGTTGTCGGCCGTGTGAAAACTTATGAAGCAATAGTTAAGGGCAAGAATGTTCCTCAGCCAGGCATACCGGAGTCATTTAAGGTTCTCATTAAAGAGATGCAGTCACTTTGCCTTGATGTTAAGGTGCTTAACAGCGATGGCGAAGAAATTGACATGAAGCAAAGCTTTGAAAACGAAGAAGTCGGTTTAGGCGCAGGCGACGACAAGGTATTCACTCATGTCAACGATGCGGCAACAGCCGAAGGCTTTATCCTTGAAGATGAAAAGGGCAATGTTGTGGTGCCTGAAAAAGAAGATAAACCTGCAGACGAAGCTAAAGAAATTGAAAATTCAACAAGTGAAGATTTTGACGAAAATGATGATTTAGTTGACGATGATGGAACCGAAGATAGCCTTGAAGACGACACAATTGAGAAAGACGACCTCAATCAATAAAAATCAAATTCGTCAAAATAATTGAAAAAGGGGCATAATGCATGGAAAACAATAC
Organism: Clostridia bacterium; assembly: GCA_035647435.1. GTDB lineage: Bacteria > Bacillota > Clostridia > Oscillospirales > Acutalibacteraceae > JAAZFZ01. The sequence continues at coordinate 11,598 of DASRNM010000086.1, read as the reverse complement.
CTTTGAATCAATTAGAATCGGTCTTTCCTCACCTGAGAAAATTAGGGAATGGTCATATGGTGAGGTTAAAAAGCCCGAAACGATAAATTACCGCACACTCAAACCAGAAAAGGACGGACTTTTTTGCGAAAAGATTTTCGGCCCGGCAAAGGACTGGGAGTGTCATTGCGGTAAATACAAAAGAATGAGATACAAAGACAAAATTTGTGAGCGTTGCGGTGTTAAAATCACAAAAGCCAAGGTCCGTCGCGAAAGAATGGGACACATTGAGCTTGCCGCACCCGTTTCACATATTTGGTACTTTAAGGGCATTCCCTCAAGAATGAGCTTAATGCTCGACGTTTCACCCAGAAACCTTGAAAGTGTTTTATACTTTTCAATGTATATAGTAATTGATCCGGGCGATACTCCCCTGGTAAAGTATCAGGTTTTGGATGAGAAAGATTATGCGGAGTTCCATGAGCGCTATGAAGATGACTTCAAGGCGGGAATGGGCGCCGAGGCAGTTAAGGAACTGCTTGCATCCATTGAATTGGACACTCTTTCTGTTAAGCTAAGAGAAGATTTAGAAGCTGCCACAGGGCAGAAAAGAGCAAAGCTTCTTAAAAGGCTTGAGGTAGTTGAGGCTTTTCGTAAATCGGGCAACAAACCCGAATGGATGATTTTAGATGCACTTCCAGTTATTCCGCCTGAAATCAGACCTATGGTGCAACTTGACGGCGGTCGTTTTGCAACATCTGACCTTAACGACTTATATCGCAGAGTTATAAACAGAAACAATAGGCTCAAGAAACTTCTTGACCTTGGTGCGCCCGAAATAATTATCAGAAACGAAAAAAGAATGTTGCAAGAGGCTGTTGACGCACTTGTTGACAACGGCAGAAGAGGCAGACCTGTTACGGGCCCAAACAACAGGGCTTTCAAGTCGCTTTCCGATATGCTCAAGGGTAAGCAAGGTAGATTTAGGCAAAACCTTTTGGGCAAGCGTGTTGACTACTCCGGCCGTTCTGTTATCGTTGTTGGCCCTGAATTGAAGTTGTACCAATGTGGCCTTCCGAAAGAAATGGCACTTGAGCTGTTCAAACCTTTTGTTATGAAACGACTCGTTGAAACAGAGGTTTCAAACAATGTTAAGTCCGCTCGTAAAATGGTCGAACGCTCAAACCCCGCTGTTTGGGATGCGCTTGAAATAGTTATCAAGGACCATCCGGTTATGTTGAACCGTGCTCCAACACTCCATAGGCTCGGCATTCAGGCTTTTGAACCTGTTTTGGTCGAGGGTAGAGCTATAAAACTTCATCCCCTTGTATGTACTGCATTTAACGCCGACTTTGACGGTGACCAGATGGCTGTTCATGTTCCGCTTTCGGCGGAGGCTCAGGCGGAGGCTCGTTTCCTTATGCTTGCGGCAAACAATTTGCTCAAGCCTTCAGACGGCCGACCAGTCACAGTTCCGACTCAGGACATGGTTTTGGGTTCTTATTATTTAACACTTTTAAAGCCGGGCGAGCCGGGTGAAGGTAAAGTGTTCCGTGACGTTAATGAGGCAGCAATGGCATATGACGAAGGCGATTTAGGCCTTCATGCAATGTGCAAAATCCGAATGACAAAAGAAATAAACGGTGAAAAGGTTTCAAGTCTTATCGAAACGACATATGGCAGAGTTTTATTTAATGACCCAATACCGCAGGATTTGGGGTTTGTCGAACGTGACAATTTTGATAACCAGTTCAAGCTTGAGGTTGATTTTCTTGTCAACAAATCTATGCTTGGCAAAATCATTGACCGTTGCATAAAAGTTCACGGCACAACGGTTACGGCCGTATTGCTCGACCAGATTAAAGACCAGGGTTTTCGCTTCTCAACACGCAGTGGTATAACCGTTGCTGTTTGCGACGCAACAATACCTCCGCAAAAGGCAGAGCTTATCGAAAAAGCCGAGAAGCAGATTCTAAACATTACAGATTATTATGAAAATGGTCTTATTTCCGACGAGGAGCGCTCTGACCGTGTTATTGAAACATGGGAAGATTGCACAAAGGAAGTTGCTGTTCAACTTAAACAAAACTTTGATAGATTCAATCCTATTAACATGATGCTTGATTCAGGAGCACGTGGCAACGACAGCCAGTTAAGGCAGCTTGCCGGTATGCGTGGTCTTATTGCGAACACTTCCGGTAAAACGATTGAAGTTCCAATCCGTTCAAATTACCGTGAGGGCTTGAATATACTTGAATATTTCATTTCTTCACGTGGTGCACGTAAGGGCTTGGCGGATACCGCTTTAAGAACAGCCGACTCAGGCTATCTCACAAGGCGTCTTGTTGACGTTTCTCAGGACATTATTATCCGTAGAGAGGATTGTGGGTGTGAAGACGGAATTGACGTATATGATTTATATGACGGAAAACGCAAGATTGTTTCGCTCACCGAGCGTCTGACTGGCCGTTATCTTTTTGGAGATATAGTCAATGAAGGAACGGGCGAGCTTATAATGGGCAAAGACATGATGATGAAGGAAAATGACGCCGACAGAGTTGCAAAATACGTTTACGCTAAGCATGCAGAAGATATTGCCAAAGACAAAGAGGACGAAAATAGCCTTGCAAAAGTAAAAATTCGTTCGTTGCTTACTTGTAATGCCGAGCACGGTGTCTGTATCAAGTGCTACGGTGCAAACCTTGCAACTGGTGACCCTGTAACCGTCGGTGAAGCAGTTGGTATTATTGCCGCCCAGTCAATTGGCGAGCCCGGCACACAGCTGACGATGAGAACTTTTCACACAGGTGGAACAAAGGATCAGTCCGATATCACAGAAGGTCTCCCCAGAATTGAGGAGTTGTTCGAGGCACGCAAGCCGAAAACACTCGCAATTATCAGTGAGATCGATGGCGAGATATCCTTCAGAGAAATTAAGAGAAACAACCATGCTGTTGTGACACAAAAAACAGATGATGAAGTGGACGAAAGAACGTATCTTATCCCTTATGGATTCCGCCTAAAGGTTCAAAAAGGCCAAAAAGTCAAAAAGGGAGATACACTAACGGAGGGCGCGAGAAACCCACATGACATCCTTGCCGTTCTTGGTGTTCATGCAGTTCATGATTATCTTATCAGAGAGGTTCAGAGAACTTACAGAATGCAGGGCGTTGATATCAACGATAAGCATATAGAAGTCATTGTTAGACAGATGATGAGAAAGCTAAGAGTTGTTGAACCGGGAGATTCAAAATTCCTTCCGAGTGCGATAGTCGAAAAACGCGAATTCCTTGATGAAAACGAAAGAATTCAGAAGGAAGCTAAAGCAAAAGGCGAAGAGCCAAAGCTTGCAACATGTATACCGACTCTTATGGGTATAACCAAAGCTTCTCTCGCAACCGACTCATTCCTTTCTGCCGCATCTTTCCAAGAGACCACTCGTGTGCTTACAGATGCCGCAATAAAGGGCAAGAGTGACCCGTTGATAGGGTTAAAAGAAAATGTAATTATTGGTAAATTGTTGCCATCAGGTACAGGCATGAAATGCTACAGTGATGTTGTGCTTAGGCCTGAGAGAATAGAATATGATGAGTTAGCATAAAAACTTATAATTAATTTGCGAAATGTGTTGACAAAATATTTACCTTCGTGGTAAAATAACACGCTGTTGTTTTTCAGCGGTGGATTTTAGATAAAATAAATTTGTTTAAAATCCATCGCTTTGAAAATTCCCGTTTATTTCGGGAATATACACATACATTATTATTTAAGAAAGGAGATGTTGATTTGCCAACCTTTAATCAGCTTGTCCGCAATGGAAGAAAGACGATTGAAAAGAAGGAAACGGCTCCCGCATTGGGTAAAGGATTGAATTCCAAAAGGAACATCATGACTGACCAGAATTCTCCGCAAAAGCGCGGCGTTTGCACAGCAGTCAAGACAGCAACACCTAAAAAGCCCAATTCCGCACTTAGAAAGATCGCAAGGGTTCGTTTGACAAACGGCCTTGAGGTTTCAGCTTACATTCCCGGTGTCGGTCACAACCTTCAGGAACACTCGGTCGTTATGATTCGCGGTGGTCGTGTTAAGGACTTGCCCGGTGTACGTTACCATATTATTCGTGGTACGCTTGACACACAGGGTGTAAGTGGTAGGATGCAGTCCCGTTCAAAGTATGGCGCTAAGCGTCCGAAAACAGCCAAAAAGTAACACTATTTTAAAAGACAGAATCTTCTTGCATGCAAGCAGTGCTAATCTGCTTTTCACCGATGTGAGAGTGTATATATATACGCCTCTCCATTGGCGCAACGGGAATTTTGTCACTCGAGTACCTATGATATCATTACTATGAAGGAGGGAAGCGAAGTGCCAAGAAGAGGCCAAATAGCAAAACGAGACGTTTTGCCAGATCCGCTTTACAAATCAAAGCTCGTAACGCGATTGATTAATAGCATTATGTATGATGGCAAAAGGGGTGTCGCACAAAGGATTGTGTATGATGCTTTTGGGATCATCAAAGAAAAATCAGGCAAAGAACCTCTTGAGGTTTTTGAGGCCGCAATGGAGAATGTCATGCCCCTGCTTGAAGTTAAGGCACGCCGTGTCGGCGGTGCAACTTATCAGGTGCCAATTGATGTTCGCCCCGAAAGAAGGCAGACTTTAGGTCTGCGTTGGATTACTCTTTACAGCCGTCAGCGTTCCGAAAGAACGATGAAGGAAAGACTCGCAAATGAGATTTTGGATGCAGTCAACTCGACAGGTTCAGCATTCAAAAAACGTGAGGATACCCACAAGATGGCAGAGGCAAACAAGGCTTTTGCACATTTCAGGTGGTAAGTTACTCAGTATTTTATCTTGCCGCATAAGAGCGGCACATGGAGGTTTATATGCCAAGGCAGGTACCACTAGAGTTAACTAGAAATATCGGTATAATGGCTCATATTGACGCAGGTAAGACCACAACATCTGAACGTATTCTCTTTTACACAGGGATAACGCACAGGCTTGGTGAGGTTCATGACGGTGCGGCAACTATGGACTGGATGGAGCAGGAGCAAGAGAGAGGTATAACAATTACCTCCGCTGCAACAACCTGTTTCTGGAAAGATTACCGAATAAATATTATTGATACACCCGGCCATGTGGACTTCACCGTTGAGGTGGAGCGTTCACTTAGGGTTCTTGACGGGTCTGTTACTGTTCTTTGTGCAAAGGGCGGTGTTGAACCGCAATCCGAAACGGTTTGGAGACAGGCCGACAAATATCATGTCCCGAGAATGGCTTATGTCAACAAAATGGATATTATGGGCGCAGATTTTTATAATGTTGTGTCCATGATGAAAGATCGTTTAAAGTGTAACGCCGTTCCGATTCAACTCCCAATCGGTGCTGAAGCCGATTTTAGGGGCATTATCGATTTAGTTGAGATGAAAGCTGTTATTTACTATGACGATAAAGGGCTTGATGTTCGGGTTGAAGAAATACCCGAGGATATGAAGGAGCTTTCAGACAAATACCGAGCAGAGCTTCTTGAACATGTTGCAGAGCAGGACGATGATCTTCTTGAAAAATATCTTGAAGGTGAAGAGTTATCCGTTCAAGAAATAAAAGCTTGTATTCGCAAGGCGACCCTTGCAAATCTTATGGTTCCTGCAATTTGTGGCACATCATACCGCAACAAGGGCGTGCAGTTGCTGCTTGACGCTGTTATCGATTATATGCCGGCACCGACAGATGTTAAGTCCATAAGTGGCACGAACCCAAAAACAGATGAAGAAGAAATTCGTCATTCATCAGATGAAGAGCCTTTCTCTGCATTGGCCTTCAAAATCGCAACGGACCCGTTTGTCGGAAAGCTTTGTTTTTTCAGAGTGTATTCCGGTAAGGTAAAAACAGGCAGCTCAGTTTATAATTCAACCAAAGATTCAAACGAGCGAATGGGCCGAATACTACAAATGCATTCGAACCATAGGCTGGACCTCGACTGCTGTTATTCAGGCGACATTGCTGCTTGTGTAGGTGTCAAGGTTACAACAACCGGTGATACACTGTGCGATGCTAGGCGTCCGATAGTGCTTGAGTCAATGGAGTTCCCAGAACCTGTTATAAGAGTTGCGATTGAGCCAAAAACAAAAGCAGGTCAGGAAAAGATGGGTGTAGCTATCCAAAAGCTTTCCGAAGAGGACCCGACATTTAAGTGCTACACTGATGAAGAAACAGGTCAAACCATTATTGCGGGCATGGGTGAGTTGCACCTTGAGATTATTGTTGACAGAATGCTTCGTGAATTCAAGGTTGAGGCTAATGTAGGTCGTCCACAGGTTGCATACAGAGAAACCATCACTAAAGAAGCTGATGTGGATACAAAATATTCACGCCAGTCAGGTGGCAGAGGGCAGTACGGTCATGTAAAAATCCGTATTGAGCCCAATCCAGGTGAAGGCTTTGAGTTTGTAAACAAGATTGTTGGCGGCGCAATTCCAAAAGAATATATAGCACCTATCGAAACGGGTATCAAGGGAGCAATGCTCTCAGGCGTTTTGGCAGGCTTCAATGTTGTTGATGTAAAGGTTACGCTTTATGACGGTTCATATCATGAGGTTGACTCCTCAGAAATGGCGTTTAAAATTGCCGGTTCAATGGCGTTCAAAGAGGCAATGAAAAAAGCGGCCCCTGTTCTCATGGAGCCAATAATGAAGGTTACGGTTATAGTGCCCGAAGATTATATGGGCGATGTAATCGGCGACATAAACTCACGCCGTGGAGTTATAGAAGGCACTCAGTCCAGAATGGGAATTGTTCATATTAACTCAAATGTCCCACTCTCAAGTATGTTTGGCTATGCTACCACATTGCGTTCAAAAACACAGGGTAGAGGTCAGCATGCTATGGAACCCAGTCATTACGCTGAGATGCCTAAGTCAATTGCAGAATCAGTTTTTAAAGATAATACAAAAGAATAATAATTAAAAAAGCCCTTGCATTTGTAAATCAAAATTGATAAAATACAATTATCGTGCAGATGCATGGAAATTATGTAGTGTTTTCATGAAGGAGGAAAATTAAAATGGCAAAAGCTAAATTTAACAGAAACAAAACCCACGTTAACATTGGCACAATTGGTCACGTCGACCATGGTAAAACCACTCTTACCGCTGCTATCACAAAATCTCTCGCTATGAAGGGCGGTGCGGCATTCATAGATTACGCAAACATTGACAAGGCTCCCGAAGAGAGAGATCGTGGTATCACAATCAACACATCACACGTTGAGTACGAAACTGACACTCGTCACTATGCTCACGTTGACTGCCCAGGTCATGCTGACTATATTAAGAACATGATCACAGGAGCCGCTCAGATGGACGGTGCAATCCTTGTTATCGCCGCAACTGACGGACCTATGGCTCAGACAAAAGAGCATTTACTTCTTGCTCGTCAAGTTGGCGTTCCTTGTATAGTTGTTTTTCTTAACAAATGTGATCAGGTTGATGACGAAGAGCTCCTTGAGCTTGTTGAAATGGAAGTTCGTGAAACACTCAGTGAGTATGAGTTCCCAGGCGACGATACACCAATTATCAAGGGTTCTGCTCTTAAAGCACTTGAGTATGCGGGCGATGATTTAGATGCACCTGAGCTCCAGCCAATTTGGGAGCTTATGGAGGCTGTTGACACCTTTATTCCCACACCAGAACGTAAGGCTGACCTTCCTTTCATTATGCCTGTTGAAGACGTTTTCACAATCACAGGTCGTGGCACAGTTGCCACGGGCAGAGTTGAGCGTGGACAGCTCAGAACAGGTGAAGAAGTTGCGATTATCGGTCTTGCAGATGAGAGCAAAAAAGTAGTTGTTACAGGTATTGAAATGTTCCGTAAAATTCTTGACTATGCTGAGGCAGGCGATAACGTTGGTGTTTTGCTACGTGGCGTTCAGCGTACAGACATTCAGCGTGGCCAGGTTCTTGCAAAACCCGGCTCAATTAAACCTCACACAAAGTTTATCGGTCAGGTTTATGTTTTGACTAAGGAAGAGGGCGGACGTCATACACCTTTCTTTAACAATTATCGTCCCCAGTTCTACTTCAGAACAACTGACGTTACAGGTGTTATCTCTTTGCCTGAAGGCGTAGAGATGTGTATGCCTGGCGACAACGTTGACATGAATGTTGAGCTTATCACACCTATCGCAATTGAAAAAGGTCTTCGTTTTGCTATCCGTGAAGGTGGCCGTACAGTCGGTTCAGGCGTTGTAATCGACATTAAACAAGACTAATTATTTCCATATATAAAGTGCAGTCTTTCAAACGAAAGGCTGCACTCTTTTTTATTTTGACAATGTCAGTAAAAGAATAGATCACTCTATTTTATATCGGTCTCTTTTAGGCTTACAGAAAACTCCTCTTTAACAGCAGAGAGGACGACAAGGGTTTTTGTCAAGGAAACGCCACCAACATATTTAATTTCATGCAAAATTCTTTCAAGGGATTCGGTCGAGTCTGTGTTGATTTTGAGCAAATAGTCAAAGTCGCCCGTAACATAGTGGCATTCGACAATTCTGCTGTGCTCCATGACAAAATCAGTGAAACCCTTGTTAAATTTAGGGTGCTCCATGCTTACCCAAATAAATGCAAGAACATCCATACCCATTTTTTTGGCGTCCAAAAGAATTGAGTATTGTTTGATTATTCCGTTTTTTTCAAGCTTTTTGATACGCTCAATAACGGCAGAAACAGACATGTTTATCTTATTGCCTATGACTGAAGCGTTTTCCCTTGAATTGTTTTTCAAGCATTCGAGAATTTGAATATCAATTTTATCCATATATAACCTCCGTTGTGGCTTATAATTAATATACACTTTTCTAGTTTAAAAGTAAACAGCGAATTAATTGTTTTGTATTGACATAAATGCGACAAAATACTATCATTAACAGTATGTAAGTTCAATTCTATAAGTATTATTTAGTTTTTGAAGGCGTTTTACCAAAAAAATGCCTGCAATCGAAATCTGCTTGGTAGCTTTAAAAAAGGAGAGAGTCTGATGAATACATTTGATTTAATTATTTTAGGTGGTGGCCCTGCAGGATATCTTGCAGCACTCAGGGCATCAAAGGGTGGATTAAAAACAGCTGTCTTTGAAAAAAGGTTTTTGGGAGGAGTTTGCCTTAATGAGGGTTGCATTCCCTCAAAAACCTTGCTTAACAGCGCAAAGATTTACGAATATGCAACAAAAGGGCAAAAGTATGGTGTCACCGCTGAAAATGTTGTTTTAGACCAAGCGACAGTTATAGCAAGAAAAAATAAGGTTATAAAACAGCTTGTCGGTGGCATAGCAATGGGCATGAAAAGGGCCAATGTCACCCTGTTTAATTCCTATGCCTCAATAAAAGGGAAAAAGAGTGACGTGTTTACGGTGATTGCAGACGGTGAAGAATACAGCGCAAAAAAAATACTCATTGCGACAGGCTCACAGCCTGTTTTGCCACATATACCAGGGCTTAGCGAAGGTATTGAGAACGGTTTTTGCTTGACAAACCGTGAAATCCTTGAACTCAAAGAAATTCCCGATAGTCTTGTGGTAATCGGTGCTGGTGCTGTCGGGCTTGAAATGGCGTCATATTATGCTTGCGCAGGCTCAAAGGTAACAGTTATTGAAATGCTCGATAAAATAGCAGGCTCGGCAGATGAAGATATTTCGAGCATTCTGCTTAAAAACTGTAAAAGAAAAGGTGTTAACTTCAAACTTAACTGCAAGGTAACGCAAATTAATGCTTCAGGCGTTGCGTATGAGGAAAAGGGTGAGTTGCAATCTGTTGAAGCTTCAAAAGTGCTTGTGTCAATCGGCAGAAAGCCTGCAATTGATGGTTTAGGCTTAGAAAACATTGGAGTGAAGATTGAAAATAATGCCATTGTAACTGACGAAAAACTACGCACGAATGTCGAGGGCGTGTATGCCGCAGGCGATGTCAATGGTAAGCTTATGCTTGCTCATACAGCATTCAGAGAGGCAGAGGTTGCGGCCAATGATATGTTAGGCATTGACGACAAAATGAAATACAACACCGTGCCAACGGTAATATATACGAACCCTGAGATTGCGTCTGTGGGCGAAACTCTAGAGAGTGCAGAGCAAAAAGGTATGAAAGTCAAGGCGGTTAGTGTTTCAATGAGAATGAGCGGACGTTATGTGGCAGAGGTAGAGGGCGGCAATGGTATTGCCAAGCTAATTGTTGACACCAAAACCAACACGCTTGTAGGTGTTCACCTTGCCGGGAGCTACGTTTCGGAGATAATATACGGTGCGGCGTTAATGATAGAAACCGAGATGCAGATAGACGGTTTGAAGAAAATTGTATTTCCCCACCCTACAGTTTGCGAGGTAATTAGAGAGGCTTTATTTGAAATCTAATTGAAAGGGTAAATACTGCCCTAATCGGAGGTAATGTGCCTTTTAAGGAGTAAATCAAAATGGTTTTAATTTCGCACAATCATGTTGACCCGTCATTTAATCTTGCATGCGAGGAGTATTTTTTACAACATAGGCAAGAGGAGTTTATGCTCCTTTGGCGCAACGAGCCTTCAATTATTATCGGTAGAAATCAAAATGCATACTCCGAAATTGATATGGATTTTACATCCGAAAACTCAATCCCGATTATCAGACGATTGACGGGGGGCGGAACGGTTTTTCACGATTTAGGCAATCTCAATTTTACCTTTATTAAAAACGGGCAGGATGGATTTGCGGACTTTGTTCTGTTTCTGGAGCCGATAACGGGATACTTGCGTTCTCTCGGGCTCAATGCTCAGTTTTCAGGCAGAAACGATATTTTGCTAAACGATATGAAGATTTCAGGCAATGCGCAGGTTAACTATAAGGGCCGTGTCATGGTTCATGGCACTCTGCTGTTCAGTATAGCGATGGAGAGGCTTGCAAGGGCCCTCAAGCCCAACAAGCTCAAGCTCAGGGCAAAGGGTATCAAGTCGGTTAGGAGCCGTGTAACGAACATTAGCGAGCATTTAAAGAGACCTATGAGCATTGAAGAGTTTATAGACGGTCTTTATAAGTATCTTTCAAGTTTTGATAAGTGTGAAATATCACAATTAACCGAAAAAGATGTTGAGGAAATTGAACGCATAGCTGATGAAAAATACAGACAATGGGAGTGGAACATCGGTAAAGCGCCCAAATACAAAATGGAAGGCTCTGTGATGTTGCCTGTTGGGATTGTAACCGCATATTTTGACATAAAAGCGGGGAAAATTGAATCCTTAAAGCTTGTGGGAGATTTTTTCAGCCAAAAAGATATTGACGAGCTTGAACAAAAACTTATCGGATGTCGCCACGACAAAAGCGAAATTATCCGTGTTTTAAACAAGATAGACATTTCAAAACACATAGTCGGTATCACTGCTGAGGAGTTAGCACAGGTGTTTTTTAACATTGGCGAATAAAAACAGGGAGCTTTTTGCTCCCTGTTCAGCCTGTAGACAAAGTCCGCCTTTCGAGGTGGATTTTGTTGTATTCTAAGGGCAAAAGTGGTATAATAAAAGCACAGAAAACGTAGTAATATCAAGGGCTGGTGAGCATTTTGCTATACAAAAATCAAAGCGAAAATCG
>DASRNM010000085.1:0-13609 GCA_035647435.1 Clostridia bacterium | reverse complement strand
ACATTATATCATTGTAGCATTTCGCTGTCAATTATAGGTATTAAAAGGAGTAGGGTTATCCCCTACTCCTTTGCATTTATATATCGTTCCTGATTAAATCCTCATAGGTTTCGCCCTTAACAACAACTCTCGCCTTGCCGTCTTTTATCATGACGACAGGTGGCCTTCCAATTCTGTTGTAATTAGATGCCATTGAATGGTTATAAGCCCCTGTTGAGAGCACTGCTAATATGTCACCTTTTTCAACCCTTTGAATTTTTGTGTTCTCTTGAACAAGATCGCCACTCTCGCAACATTTACCTGCTATTGTTACCGTTTGTGACCTTTCTTCATTTGCCTTGTTCGCACACAAAATCTCATATTGTGCTTGATATAAGATATAGCGTGGATTGTCAACCATACCGCCGTCAACTGAAACATAGGTGCGAATACCGGGTATGTTCTTGACGCCGCCGACAGTGTAAAGCGTAATTCCTGCAGGGCCTACTATCGACCTGCCGGGCTCAATAAGAATAAACGGTGTTTTAATATCAAATTTCTTTGAATGTTCATTAACAACCTTTGCAACATTCTGCATGTATTCGGTTAGGGGGCGTGGCTTGTCTGTTTCCATGTATTTAATCCCAAAACCACCGCCAAGGTTTAACTCCCCAAGCTCAAGGCTTGTTTCCGCCTTGATTTTAGCAATAAACCCAATCATCAACTCCGCCGCAAGCTCAAACGGGTCTATATCAAAAATTTGTGAACCAATGTGACAATGAACACCAACAAGTTCAACATTGCTCATTGACGCCGCTTTCTTCACGGCCTCCATTGCCTCGCCTGTTTCAAGTGCAAAGCCAAACTTTGAATCTATTTGACCTGTTCTTATGAAATCATGGGTATGTGCGTCAATGCCTGGCTTTATGCGCATAAGAATTTTGACCTTTATGTCTGCCTTTTGTGCTAAAGTGTTTAGATCTTCAAGTTCATAAATATTGTCGACAACAATTTTGCCTACACCGTATTTTATAGCTTGTTTTAGCTCTTTTTTTGTCTTATTGTTGCCATGGAAATATATCTTCTCGGCAGGAAAGCCTGCACTGATTGCTGTGAAAAGCTCACCGCCTGAAACAACATCAAGCCCCATGCCCTCCTGCTCAATTATTTTACACATTTCTTTGCAGCAAAATGCCTTGCACGCATAGAGCGCCATGCCCTTACCTGAGTAATTATCATCAATCGACTTTACAAATTCACGACAATTCTTTCTGATTTGGTTTTCGTCCATTACATAGACAGGTGTGCCGAATTCTTTAGCAATCTTAACTGTGTCATAACCACCTATTGTCAAATGGCCCTCGTTATTGATGTCAATGCAGTCCGATACATACATTTTCTTTCACTCTCCCTTGTTTGAAACTGCCTTTTCTATAGCTATTCTTATTTTATCCGCCCCTTCTCCCGTCTTTGCGGAAAAAGGAATAATTTCAACTTCTTCAAGATAATTAAGCTCTGTTTTTATTTCTTCAAGGCGCTTTTCTCTTCCGCTCTTGTTAAGCTTGTCGCTTTTAGTCATTACAATAATGAAATGGTAACCAGTTCTGCTGAGATAATCAAGCATCACATGGTCATCATCTGTCAGCTTGTGCCGCATATCTGTTAACTGAACAACAAGTCTGATATCCCTATTTGTTGAAAAGTAACCCTCCACAAGCTCCGACCAACGCTTCTTTTCTTTGAAGGATACTTTCGCATAGCCGTAACCGGGCAAGTCAACCAAACGAGTATCTCCAGCAGTATAAAAATTGATTGTTATGGTTTTGCCTGGCACGGAACTAACCCTTGCAAGGCTTTTTCTATTTAAAATCTTATTTAAAAGGGATGATTTGCCCACATTTGAACGCCCTGCAAACGCAACCTCAGGGACGGTTGAAGGCAAAAGCTGTGAGGACAAACCAAACGCTGCCTCAAAATCGAACTTATCAAATTTCATTGTGTTTCCTCTCTTACTGTGTTATTGAAGGTCGGGTTTTTTCGATACTTTCAATAATGGGGATACTCTTTCTCTCTTCCGCCTCCGAATGTTGCTTTTTCTCCCTAATAAATGCGTTTTCAAACACCTCATCTATTGAAGAAACCGTAATAAAATCGATAACATCTAAAACAACCTTGTCGACTTTTACCAAATCACTCTTGTTGTCCCTCGGAATAAGAACAGTTTTGATTCCCGCTCTGTATGCTGCCATTGATTTTTCTCGCAAGCCGCCAATTGTGAGCACCTTGCCCGTTAGCGTTATTTCACCCGTCATTGCAAGGTCACCCCTTACAGGCAATTTTGCCAAAGCAGACGCAAGTGCGGTTGTTATCGTAACCCCGGCAGATGGCCCGTCCTTCGGCACTGCACCTTCAGGAACATGTATATGAATATCCTTATTCTTATAAAACGCCTTGTCAATGTTCAGTTCTTCCGCCTTTGTTCTGATTAAGCTAACCGCAGTTTTTGCGGACTCTTTCATAACATCGCCTAAAGAACCGGTTAGCTCAAGCTTGCCTGTGCCGTCCATAACAGCAACCTCGATTTTGAGCATTTCGCCTCCGACGGTTGTCCACGCAAGGCCGTTGACCGCTCCTATTTCATTTTTGTTTGAAAGGTTTTCTCTTCTATATTTTATTGGGCCAAGAATTTCTTCAAGGTCCTTTGCTTTTACGGTTATTCTTTTTGCACCATCAGCAACCTTTACGGCCGCTTTTCTGCACACAGCAGCAATGGTTTGCTCAAGCTTTCTGACGCCCGCTTCCCTTGTGTAACCGTCAATGATTATTCTAAGAGCTTCCTTGTCAATCCTGATACTGTTGCCCGAAAGCCCGTGTCTTTTCGTTTGTTTCGGGATAAGGTGGTTTTTAGCTATATTATACTTTTCTTCGTGAGTATAGCTACCAAGCTCAATTATTTCCATTCTGTCGAGCAAAGGTGCTGGAATTGTTGAGGTATCGTTAGCCGTGGTTATAAAGAGAACCTTGCTCAAGTCAAACGGAATTTCAATGTAATGGTCTCTAAATGCAAAATTCTGTTCGCCGTCCATAACCTCAAGCAGCGCAGAGGCAGGGTCTCCTCTAAAATCACTGCAAAGCTTGTCCACTTCATCGAGCAAAATCAAAGGGTTCGATGTTCCGGCGGACTGCATTGCATTTATTATTCTGCCAGGCATTGAGCCGATATAGGTTTTTCTGTGCCCTCTAATTTCGGCCTCATTATGAATGCCTCCAAGGGAAATTCGCGTATATTTTCTGCCCATTGCTCTTGCTATTGAACGAGCAACAGAGGTTTTTCCGACACCGGGGGGCCCGATAAGGCAGATTATTTGCCCCTTTATTTCTGGGGAAAGCTTGCGAACCGCAAGCATTTCTACTATTCTATTCTTCACCTTTTCAAGCCCATAATGGTCGTTGTCAAGAATTTTTCGGGTTGCCTTTAAATCCAGCTTGTCCTTAGAAAACTTGTTCCATGGCAATGAAATGCATGTTTCAATATATGTCCTTGAAACCATGCTCTCGGGAGACTGTGAGGATGTTCTTTCAAGCTTGTCACACTCACGCAAAAGCTTTTTTTCAGCATCCTCCGGCAGATGAAGTTTCTTAATATCCAGACGGAATTGCTCAATTTCATCCTCGGGATTAAAACCGTCATTTAGCTCGGTTGAAATCGCTTTCATTTGCTCACGAAGATAATACTCTTTTTGATTTTCGTCAATCTGGTCTTGCACACGGCTGCTGATTTCAGATTCTATTTTGAGCACCTCACACTCGTGAGCAAGGATAACGCACAGCTTCTCTAGCCTTTTTAAAGGACTAAATTCGTTTAAAACCTGTTGTCTGTTTTCAAACGCAAGCGGAATATTGCCCGCAATATAATCAGATAGTGGGCCCGCTTTGTCTTGTTTTATAACCGATATAATTAAATCAGGCGGGAGCTGAGGTGCTATTGACGCATATAGCTCGAAAAGGCTTTTTGCTTTGCGAACAAGTGCCTCCTCGGTATTTTTATCCTGCGCTCTTATAGCAGAATCCTTTTTCTTTTTCACTAAACCTTTAAAATAAGGTTTGCGCTGAACCATCTCCAACAATTGGGCTCGCCCGTTACCCTCAACGTAAACCCTAAAGTTGTCGCTGTTGGGTAATCTTAAAACTTGTTTAACCGCCGCAATGACTCCTATGTTGTAAAGCTCCTCAACTATTGGATCTTCGACTTCTATTCCTTTTTGAGCAACCAAAAATACCTCTTGATCAGCCCCCATTGCCGCTTTGAGTGCTGCAATGGATTTATCTCGACCAACATCAAAATGCAACCGTGAATCTGGGAAGACAACAAGCCCTCTCAACGCAACAAGCGGCATTTCAAAAATATTGTTTTCGTTTTTATTCATATAATACCTCCGGGGTAATCACTTATTAATAAGCTTCAAATGATGAAATTGTTGCAAAGCAACGTGTTTGTTCTATGACTAATTTAATTCTTTGCACTCTGACCTCTTTAAAACGGCATATGCGTTTGCCGCCTATAACTGTGCCTTTGAAAAGATTCTTCCACTTGCCACCTATTTCTCCATAAAGACTGAACTTTTCAATCTGTTGACCTGTTCTGATGTGTTCTCTCAAAACCACCTTGTCAATATCATAATCATCGCCCATATCAAGAATAATCCAAGGGTTGTCAGGATTATTTCCCGAATGCCAATAGTCATCTAAGCTATCAGTTAAAACCATTTGTGGGCAATGCTCATTGTCAAGACAACCTGAGCCCGTCATTTCAGAATCTTCGGCAAGGTTTTCGTTGAAATCGAATTCAAGCTGTGCGCCCATTGAAATTAAAGTTTCGGCATCTCTATCCGGTATTAGACCGTCATCATTAGGCGGAACATTTAAAAGCATATTAGCATTTGCACCGACCGAATTATAATATATTTCCATAAGCTTTGAAAGGGGTTTTAAAGTTATGTCCTCTGACTTGTGGTAAAACCACCCTTTTCGGATTGAAACATTGACCTCTGCAGGGTACCAAACAAGCTCTTTTTCTTTAGCCTTGCCCAATGCCTTACGGCTACCTAAATCAAGCATCATGATGTTTCCCTTTTCTTTTTCGTTTGATTTAAAGGGGTAGAGGCTTGAGGGGACTACACTCCATTCGGATTTTCTGCACACACCGACCTCGTTTCCACACCATCTGACATCGGGGCCGCATATTGATATGACAGCTTCGGGCTGCAATTGACGAATAATTTCAAAATACCCTTGCCAATCATACTGCTGTTTTCTGCCCTCGTCTTTACCGCAGGCTCCGTCAATCCAAACACAAAAGAGCTCACCATAGTTTGTTAAAAGCTCTTTTAGCTGGTTTTTATAAAACTCGTTGTAGGCTTCACCCTCGCCGTAAGACGGCTCATGCTTATCCCACGGCGAAAGGTATATTCCGAATTTAATTCCGTGATTTTTGCACGCCTGCGACACTTCCATGACAAGGTCACCGTTGCCGTCTCTCCACTGGCTGTTTTTTACGCTGTGTTCAGTGTATTCACTCGGCCAAAGACAAAAACCGTCATGGTGCTTGGCCGTTAGAATAAGGCCTCTCATGCCTGCCGCTTTTATTATCTTAACCCACTGTTCGGCGTTTAGTTTTGAGGGGTTAAACAATTTAGGGCTCTCCCCCCCGTTGCCCAACTCCGAATTCGTAAAGGTATTCATTCCGAAATGAATGAAAGCATAAAACTCAAGCTCCTGCCACTTCAGCTGCCTTTCAGATGGCACTATGCCTACTGCAGTTTGCACTAAGTCTTCTTTTGTTCTTTTCAAAATTATGCCTCCCCTTTAAATGGTCACACTTCGTTAAAAATCTATTTGGTCATCGCTTGCAATCGCTCAACTTACTATATACATATTATAAGTGCAATTAGTATTAAGATAACATATTTCGACCATAAAGTAAACGCTTAACCGTTGATTGCGCGGCATATTATGGTATAATCGTTGTAAAATTAATTATAAGGTCGTGAGCGTATGAAAAAAACAATCTGTGTTGTTTTATCAATAGTTTTTTCTTTAACGTGCTGGTTGCCTGTCATTGCTGTAAATGAATGCAATTGTGGCAACACCCCTTTAATTTTTGTTACCGGCATGAACAGTAGCCCTCTATATTTAGACCACGCAACTGAATACGAAAAAACAATATTTCCGCCTACGGCAAACGATATTATTGGCACAATCGGTAAAGCTAGCGTTCCTCTTATCAGTAATTTGGTGGGTAAAAATTGGGACGGTGCATTCAACTCTTTAGTTGATTGTTTTGACAGTATGTTTGAATACATTAAATGCAACCCCGACGGAACCTCAAAACATGACATTTTTTCTTTCGGATATGACGGCTCAGCGGCAAGCAATGATAGAACGGGTGTCCTCAGCTCCACAAAAGCGCTCGGAGCCAAGGCAGCAGAACAAATTGGTGATGACCATGTCTATGCCTTTGTCTATGATTGGCGGCTTGACCCTATGGAGCATGCGGTGGAATTAAACAATTTCGTTCAAAATGTTAAAGATGAAACCAACCACAGCAAGGTTTCCTTTATTTCTATAAGCATGGGTGGAATTGTAACTGCGGCTTATCTTCATCTCTTCGGCAGCGGTGATTTAGAAAACCTTGTTATGCTCTCTTCTGCATTTTTCGGCGTTGAGATGATTGGCGATATTTTGACTGGACGCTTTGACATTGATATTGATGGTGTTGTTCGTCTTATTTGTCAAAACCTTAAAAGGATGCCTTTAGGCAATTTGTTCAGTTGTGTCCTCAAGACAATGAATAAGGTTTGTGTGTTTGACAGCCTTCAATGTTTTCTTGACGATTTTGTTCACAGCTACGGCGACCGTATGCTTGAGGATGTAGTTAAACCCTTGTTTTCATACATGCCCAGTGTTTGGGGACTAATCCCCGAAAAGGATTATGATGAAGCTAAATCTTTATTACTCGATGAAAATGAAAATGCCGCTCTTATCGAAAAAATTGACTACTATCATTATAATGTTAGGCTAAATGTTGAGAATATTATAAATGACGCTATTTCAAACGGAACTAATTTTTATGTTATTTCCAGCTATAACTCCCAAGGCGTGCCCATTGGCGAAGGCAATGACCTGCACAGTGATACTGTAATTGACACGATTTACACTAGTGCCGGTGCTACATGTGCGCCTATTGGTGAAACACTCATCGAAAACTATGTTCAAGCAATCGGCTGCGGGCATAACCATCTTTCTCCCGACAGAATTATAGATGCCTCCACATGCAAATGGCCCGAACAAACATGGTTTGTAAAAAACATGACTCATGTTGGTCAGACTATAAGCGGCAACAACACGGAGTTTTATCTTTGGCTCGCAAAATCAGACGAACAGTGTTATATTCACTCAAACAGTGATTTCCCGCAATTTCTTGAGTTTGACTATTCTTCTGGCAACATTATAAAGTCAAAATAGTAAATAATTTATGTTTTAAAACAGCGCCTTGAAATGCTTGATTCAAGGTGCTATTTTAAATTTTGCGAACAAAGTCGGTGTTTTTCAAATATACTGATAGTGATAATAAAAAAACAGAAAAGAAGTGATCACTTGGCAATTAAAATTTTTATCGATCAGGGGCATAATCCGACAGGTTTCCACAACACCGGCGCAGTCGGGCATGGGCTTTTTGAACAGGATATAACATATCAAGTCGGTATATTCCTCAAGGATTTATTAGACAAAGACAAACGATTTGATGCACGCGTTTCAAGACCAACCCCTACAACTGTTCTCGGGACTTCCAACGCAACAAGCCTTGCACAAAGGGTCAGAATGGCAAATTCATGGCCTGCCGACTATTTTTTGAGTATACACGCCAACGCAAATGTAAACCCTGCGATTAATGGCACAGAGGTTTATATATATAGGCGCAACACCCAAGCAAATTGGCTTGCTCAAAATATTCTTGAGGGCATTGTACAAACCGTAGGCACAAGGGACAACGGTGTTCGGGTAAACCCAGATTTTTATGTTTTACGCAGAACAAACATGCCTGCCAATTTAGTCGAGATGGCATATCTTTCAAACGAGTCGGATGCAAAAAAGCTTCGTGATATGCAATACCAGTTCGCATACGGCATTTACACAGGGCTTTTGAATTACTTTGGATTTTCTTAAATTAATGACAATTAAAATTAAAGCCCCGAGCAATTTCGGGGCTTTGCTCTTTTTTTGTTTATTCCATGCCTAATATTATAATCCCAACAAACGCTGCCGCAATCACGGCATATTGCCCCTTTGTCAGTTTTTCTTTGAGAATAAATCTTGCCCAAACGAGAGAGAAAATGCAATAAGACGAAATCAACGGAGCGGCAACAATTGCATTGTCGCCCAATGCGTATATATAAGCAAATTGCCCTGCGGTTTCGCACAACGCTGCAATCATTTTCGGCTTTTCTTTTGACAAAATAATTTTCTGTTTTTTAATTACAACAACATATACAAACGCTGCCACTGCCATGAAAAAAAATGTGAACTCGTATGCGATGTTTGCGGCCTCTTCTTTAATGTGACCGTCAAGCAAAAGTGCATCGACAAAAGTCCCTGCTCCGTCTATCAAACAATAAAGAATCGGGAACAAAATTGCAATAAGGCTTTTGGTGTATTTTGAATCGGGTAAAACTCCATGAGTTCGTAAAATCCTATTGTTTTTTCTTTTTTCAATAGCAGAAAGCGAGAATATTGAGATAGTAACAATACCAACCGCAAAAAACTGCAAAACTGACATAGTTTCTTTTAGAAACACAAAACATAACACCGCCGCAACCGCACCTGAGGAATTGCATATAGGTGTTGAAAGCGACAGCTCAATATATCTTAGGCCGACATAACCCAAAACCATCGACAATATGTACAGCACCGAGGCCGGCAAATATGTGATTACATCACGCAACGAGAATTCTGCGCCAAGAAGCAACATTACTACCGCATGAATACCCATTGTTGCACCGACAGCCATAACCATTTTCCAATGGCTAAATTTATCCTTTGGCTGTGAGCCCATCTTTGAAAACAAATCAGAGCCGCTCCAAAATAAAATGGCCACAAGTGAAAGCCAAAACCACATAGTTTTATTCCCCCAAAAATCAGTCTATGAACCTATAAAAGGCCTAAGCTTTATTAGTCTAACAGAATATATACCAGTTGTAAATATTTCAGATACATTTTTTATAAAAACCCCTGTGGCTTTATAAAACCTCAGGGGTTAAATCTTATTGTTGTTTTTTATTGCAAAACATTGAAAAGAGAATAAAAATATTTTTTCATGCCCATAAGCTCTGTGTATCCGCCTCTTTCGACAATATCACCGTTGTTAACAACTATTATTTCATCATATTTTTCCATTGTGCTTTCTTCAAGCTTATGGGTTACTATAATCCGTGTAAGCCCGTCAATGTTTAAAATTGAATTCGTCACCTCGGTTGCTGTGGCGTTGTCAAGTGATGCCGTTGCCTCGTCCATAAGCAACACAGGCGTTTCCCTGATAAGACATCGTGCTATTGAAACCCTTTGCTTCTCCCCGCCCGAAAGATTGCAACCTGAGCTACCACAAGCATAATCGTTACCCTTCTTTTCAATCAAGTCCGACAATCCTGCGTTCTTTACGGCTGCATTGTATTTTTCCTCTGGAAAGTCTTTAAACATTGTTATATTGTTTTTTATACTACTGTCGAAAAGA
Source organism: Clostridia bacterium (assembly GCA_035647435.1). Classification (GTDB taxonomy): domain Bacteria; phylum Bacillota; class Clostridia; order Oscillospirales; family Acutalibacteraceae; genus JAAZFZ01. The sequence goes on along the minus strand of DASRNM010000085.1, from coordinate 3,843 downwards.
AAAACATTTTGTTGAATAACCGAAACAATGTCATAAAGGCTGTCAAGACTTATATCTCTTAATTCCTTGTCATCAAAAAGTATATTGCCCTCATATGTGCTAAAATGTCCCATGAGAAGGCTCAAAAGAGTTGATTTTCCACCGCCACTGTTGCCGACAATGGCATAGCTTTTCCCTTTTTCAAAGGTTTGATTGATTGTGTTTAAAACAGTTTTACCCGTTTCATATTCAAACTTGACGTTCTTCACAACAATGGAGTCGTTAAATTCTGATATCATTGCCTTTTCTTCTGCCTCATGTTCAATTTCTACAAAATCCGCTATCCTATTGATAATTGCTATTGCCGATTTTCTGTTGCTCCAAAGCGGCACAAGCCTTTTGATAGGGTTGAGCACAGTGCTCGAAAGCTCAACAAATGCAATAACTCCGCCGATTGTCATAACACTTTTAAAAACAAAAAATGTACCGACCGCCACAATAAGAACAGTTATCACTATAAATGAAATATCGCCGAGAATCGAAACTGTGTCGTTTGTTTCACGACGTTTGCGTTTTGCTTCTTCAACAGAAATATTTTCACTTTCAAATATTTGAAGGGCCTCGTTCTCAGCTTTAAAGCTTTTGATTACTATAAAACCATTCAGTAGATCTTTAATCTGTTCAACAAACCCTGCATTTCTAATTGATGTTTGCTTTTCCCTTGCAGTAATTTTTGTGCCGTATTTTAGAGATATTGCGCATGGCAGAATGCTTGCAGCAACAACGCAAAGCATAAGAATCCAATTTATATACGCCATCGCAACTATACCGCCGACAAGCAGAGAAATGTTTGTTACAAGGCCGATGTTTCCTGCCAAATAATGAGTTTCTACTGAAACAAGGTCATTAGAAAAAGCCGAAATGAATGTGCCTGTTGTAGTGTTTCCAAATTCATTGATTGATTTTTTCAACAGTTTTTCAAAGATAAACATTTTAAACTGTAAAAGAGCTTTTTTTAAATACCTGTTTCGATATTTTTTTTGCATGAACCCGACGAAAAAGTTTGCGGCTGTTGCAATTGCGGTGAGAAGAATTGCTTGCCTAAGTTTACCGAAATCTGTTGTTTCCATTGCCTCGGTAATGCTTTTAATAATAAAAGCAATGCATATGGCAACTCCCGAATCAATAAATACCATTGAAATCGTGAACCAGAAATTCATCCTGTTTTTATACATAAACTGCTTTTTACATTCCGGACTTATTTTCAATTCTTCGCCTCCCCATTTAAGTATGTAAATTAATTTTAAAAGCTTTATGTTGCTATTTCAATAAACAATTTAACATAAAGTGTTAAAAGTTTTCAATAAGTATGGACAAACTGACTCAAACCGTTATAATTTAACCAAGGGGGTTTCACTATGAATAACGAAATGCACAATGAAGAAACGGGAATAACCAGAAGCAACCTTAAACAAGCGTTTTGGAAAGTTTATTTTGAAAAGCGAATAGAGCGAATATCAATTAGGGAAATAGTTCATGTGGCCGGCTATAATAGGGGCACCTTTTATAACTATTTCCACGATATTTATGACATCCTTAGTGAAATTGAAAGCGACCTGCTTGATGAAACAGATCACTGCTTTTCTCTCATTCTTGACAACAATGAAATGAGGGATCAAACCGAGGCATCATTTAAAAAGTTTTTTGAAAACAAAGAGTATTTTGAAAAACTGTTAGGTCCTAACGGAGACCCCATGTTTGCCAATGCGCTTAAGAATAGAATAAAATCTACCCTCCGCCGATTTATTCAAAAAACTCCTGTTTCCGACCAGTCAACCGAATATAGACTTGAATTCTATTCCGCAGGGATAATAAGCATTATAAACATGTGGCTCCAATCTGATAACAATTTCCCCTTAAAAAGCTTCTCAAATGTTATAATAGACAGCATTTCGTTGTAGTCTCACACATCAACAACGAGCATGCGAAATAATTTAAAGCCGAATTATCTCGGCTTTTTTGATGTCATTTTCTATTCATATTACAATTTTTCTGATTGTTGTTTTTGTCAGACAGCTCTTTAAATCCTCAAATCCTCCACTACAATATGAGAGTAAAATTGTATTTTTATCCACAAAAAACACGGCAGGGTAGCAATAGCCCCGATTGGGGTCATTCTCAAGTTCAATGGGCTTATCAAAGTTTATACCATCATTGCTTTTCGCGATCACAAGAGGTGTACGCCCTCCATTAAAAAAGCCTTCGTCGTCAGCTTCTCTGCCAATATATTGTGGGATAGGGTTCCAAACAGCAAAATAACTTCCATCATAAGGATTTTGAGAAATTTTCATCGGTGAGTTAGGTGATGTAAAGCAAGATGCCTCGGGCTTTGTCCAGTGCCGCCCATTATCATGCGAGTAGCACTCATATTGATACATTCTGTCAGTGCGAAAATACATCTTCAAAACACCGCTAGAAAGCTCAATAATGTCCGGCTCCTGCAAACCTGTTTTTGTGTCTGTAGTATCTATCACGAAATGGGTGTCGTGCTCCTGCCAACTTATGCCGTCATCGTCTGAATAAAACAAATGGCAAACACCATAGCCCTCATTTATAGTCACTTTCTCATCATTAACAGCACTTCTGTGTAATGCGGCAGGCACATAAAGTCGACCGTCTCGTGTTCTTAGCACACGACAATTGTTGACTACATAATAGCCTGCGAACTTATCCGGCAAGCAAAATACAGGCTCACCAAAGGTTTGCCCTTCATCAGCGGAACGGCGCAAAACATAACTTGATGTGGCATCGTTGTTCTTGACAAGGTAGAACAACCCCAAATCTCCGTTTTTCATTCGCAAAAGGGTGACACTCATTATATTCTTGACAAAGTGCTCCGATGCTTTCACAAGAATTTTTGGACCACCGACGACCTCATCACCATTATAAGATAAAAAAACCGCGGCAATGTTGCACGGCGCATGGTCATCCACTCCGCCTGAATATTGACTGTATGCAAACATAATTCGCCCGTCATTTAATCTAATAAAATCCCCCTCACTGTTTCGAGGTTGCTCCCTTGTTGGCGGAATATTAAGCACTACTTTTGTTTGCTTTATAAAATCTTGCATTGCTTCAGCTCCAATCTTCATAATGTTTGATTGTTCCTTTAAATAATAGCATATTCAAAATGCTTAGGCAATTATTCCAACAAAAAGAAAGCCCCGCCTACTGGCGAGACTGACTTTATTGGCTCCTCAAGTTGGACTCGAACCAACGACCCTGCGGTTAACAGCCGCATGCTCTACCTGCTGAGCTATTGAGGAATAAAAAATTCGGCGACGACCTATTTTCCCGGGCCGTTACCAGCCAAGTATCGTGGGCACTAGAGAGCTTAACTTCTGTGTTCGGAATGGGAACAGGTGGGTCCTCTCTGTTATAGTCACCGAAAATATTTCTATTCAATTAGGGTTTGCACCCTCAAAACTGTATAATGATCTCTGCTCTACGACATGTTACTCTTTTAAGAGAACACCCAACTTCTTCAGTTGGAATTTAGTTTTAACCATTTGCACTGCTTTACACAATGCTTTGGTCAAGCCCTCGACCTATTAGTATCGGTCAGCTAAATATGTTACCATACTTACACCTCCGACCTATCAACCATGTAGTCTACATGGGGTCTTACCCATAAATGGTGGGATATCTCATCTTAAGGTGAGCTTCACGCTTAGATGCTTTCAGCGTTTATCTCATCCGCACTTAGCTACCCAGCTATGCCACTGGCGTGACAACTGGTGCACCAGAGGTGCGTCCATCCCGGTCCTCTCGTACTAGGGAAAGCTCCCTTCAAATATCCTGCGC
>DASRNM010000084.1:0-11562 GCA_035647435.1 Clostridia bacterium | reverse complement strand
ACAATATATATATCAAAGTTCTTTAATAGATGTTGAAAACACGGTGGAAAAAATATTTTAAAATTTTTATGATTATTTTTCACAACCTGAATTTCAGAAAGCTAATCCAGAAGCTCTTTCAAAACTTTTGTCACCTCTTGTGCCGGTGCTTTGCCACGAAGTGCCTTCATGCTTTGGCCGACAAGGAACTGGAACGCCTTTGTTTTGCCGCCCTTGTATTCAGAAACGCTCTTTTCATTTTCTTCAACAACCTTTTCAATGGCTGCTCTAATTGCTGTGTTGTCTGTCATAAGCCCTAAATTATTGTCCTTGACATATTTCTCAGGCTCGACATTTTCTCTGAACACGGCTTCAAACACTTTTTTTGCTGTGTTGCGGTTGACCTTGTTTTCTTCAACCATATTGATTAATTTACCGAGGTATTCATAATTAAAGTTCATGTTTTCGGACAGTGTCTGGGTGTCGTTGAGAAGCTTGAGCAACTCGACAATAATCCAGTTTGCTGCCTCTTTCGGATTGTTACATGTTTCAATCGTTTTTTCAAACAGAGTGACAAGCTCAACATCGTTTGTGATGATGCCTGTGTCATATTCGGGCAGACCGAGCTGTTCAATATACCTACTCTTCTTATCTTCGGGTAGCTCGGGGAGAGAGCCTCTAATATCATCAATCATCTGGTTGCTGATTTCAATTGGCGGAATATCTGGCTCGGGGAAATACTTATAGTCGTGAGCGTCCTCTTTTGAGCGCATTGCGTAGCTGTGGCCTTTATTATCGTCCCAACGACGAGTTTGCTGCACAACTTTTTTGCCTTCTTCAAGCAGCTCAATTTGCCGTTTTGTTTCGCCTTCGATAGCCCTTGTAATAGCCTTGAAGGAGTTCATGTTTTTCATTTCAGTTCGCACTCCGAGCTCCGTGCTGCCGGCAGGGCGGATAGAAAGATTAATGTCGGCCCTGAGTGAGCCCTCCTGCATCTTGCAGTCTGAAACGCCAATATATTGGAGGATTAATTTGAGTTTTTCAAGGTACTCAATAGCCTCTTGAGCATTGCGTATATCGGGGTCGCTGACAATTTCAAGTAGTGGAACGCCACCACGGTTGCAGTCGACAAGTGTTGAATCCTCCCAAGGGTCGTGAATCAACTTGCCTGCATCCTCTTCCATATGAATTTCTCTGATTTTGATTTTTTTTGTTTCACCATCGGAAGTGCCGATTTCAATATAACCATTTGTGCAAATGGGCATATAAAGCTGAGAAACTTGATAAGCCTTCGGCAGGTCAGGGTAAAAATAGTTTTTTCTATCAAATTTGTTGTGTTGTGTGATGTCGCAGTTTGTTGCAAGCCCTGTTCGCACGGCATATTCAACAACCGTTTTGTTGAGAATCGGTAAACTTCCGGGCATACCCGCACAAACTTCACACACATGAGTGTTGGGTGCACCGCCGAATTCTGTGGTGCAGCTGCAAAATATTTTAGTTTTGGTCGAAAGTTCGGTGTGAACCTCAAGACCGATTACTGTTTCGTAATTCATTTAATTGCACCTCCTGTAAAAGCAGGTTTTTGTTTGTGATAATCAGTTGCCTTTTGGAAATCACAGCCGGCTCCGAGCAACGTTGTTTCAGCGAACGGCTTGCCTATAAGCTGTAAGCCAATGGGAAGCCCCGAGCTGTCAAATCCGCAAGGGATTGAAATGGCAGGGACGCCTGCGATGTTAACAATAGCTGTGTAAATATTGTCTAAATACATTCCTAATGGGTTTGAAATGCTCTCGCCTTTTTTGTGCGCCGTTTCGGGTGAAACGGGGGTGAGCACTATATCATACTTTTCAAAAGCATCAAACAAAGCTTTTTGAATAAGATTTTTTGTTTTCAATGCTTTGTTGTAGTAGGCATCGTAACGACCTGAGCTTAGCACAAAATTGCCTAGCATTATTCTCCGTTTTACCTCCAACCCAAAGCCTTCGCTGCGACTTTTGATGTATATTTGCATAAGGTCCTCAGCGTCAGGCGAGGAGTAACCGTATTTTATTCCGTCATATCGCCCAAGGTTTGAGGAGGCCTCTGCAGAGGCGATAATGCAATAAGTCGGAACTGAGTATTTAACAATCGGCATTGAGAATTCTTCAATTTCTGCGCCAAGCTCTTCAAGTTTTTTTGAAGCGGCAAGAACGGCAGACTTCACATCATTGTTAATGCCGTCTGAAAAAAATTCCTTTAAGATCCCGATTTTTTTACCCTTAACTCCGTTATTAACTGCATCACTAAACTTAAATTCGGGGAAGTCCATTGAAGTGCTGTCGTATTTGTCTTTACCGCTGATAATTTCATATAAGGCGGCGCAATCCTCACAGGTTTTGCTTATTGGACCTATTTGGTCAAGAGATGAAGCAAAAGCTGCTAGACCACGGCGTGAAACAGTTCCATAGGTAGGTTTGAGGGCCGTAACTCCACAAAAGGAGCCCGGCTGGCGAATTGAGCCTCCGGTGTCGGAGCCTAAGGCAATGAATGCCTCGTCAGCAGCAACCGCCGCAGCGCTGCCTCCTGAAGAACCTCCCGGCACATGGTCTGTATTCCAAGGGTTTGAGGTGATTGCGTGTGCGGATGTTTCTGTTGTTGAGCCCATAGAAAACTCGTCCATGTTAAGTTTGCCGATGACAATCATACCCGCATTTTCTAATTTGTCTATAACCGTTGCGTTATAAACCGGTTTGTAATTTTCAAGCATTTTTGATGCACAGGTGGTTTTTATGCCTTTTGTACAAATGTTATCTTTGACAGAAACGGGCACGCCTGCAAGAGGGGAGACGATTTGGCCACTGTCAATTTTTTTCTGCACCTCGTCGGCTTGTTTGTATGCCTCGTCCTTACAAAGGGTGATATAACATTTCAGCTTGTCGTCATATTTTTCAATTTGTTCGTAAGTGGCATCGACAGCCTGACGAACAGAAATTTCTTTTTCTCTAATTTTAGAAGCAAGCTCAAGTGCTGTAAGTCTTGCAATGTTCATATAACTCTCCTCCTATTCAACAGTTTTCGGGACATTAAAGCACCCGTCTTTTTGGCGTGGTGCGTTCGAGAGTAGCAACTCTCTGTCGACCGATGGCTTAACAATATCCTCACGAAAAACGTTTGTAACTGCAAAGGAGTGAGATAATGGCTCAACACCTTCAGTGTCAAGCTCGTTTAGGGTGTCAAGATATGAAACAATATCCTGCAAATTATTTAAACATTTTTCTTTTTCTGGAACGCTCAGCTCAATCCTGCTGAGTGTCTCTAGATAGGTGATCAATTCGTAATCAATCGTCATTTTAAAGCTCCCTTTCAAACACTAACTGAATAATATTATGGTTCAATCCTGTTTAAATCTCTTGGGAAAAGCGAGGACTTGCGGACATTATCGTCACGGCAAAGGCACATCAAAAATCTTTCAAGCCCAATTCCCAAACCACCGTGCGGTGGCACACCGAATTTGTGAAGCATAAGATAAGACTCAAAATCCTCAGGATTTAAGTTTTTTGAAATCATCTTTTCAACCTGCATGTCATAGTCGTGAATGCGCTGGCCGCCTGTTGTTATTTCAATGCCGTTGAAAAGCAGGTCAAAGCTTAAAGTTAAGTTTGGATTTTCGGGGTCATCCATAGCATAAAACGGACGCTTTTTAGAGGGGTAATGGGTAACAAAGACAAAATCGCTGTTGAACTTGTCCTTAAACAGCTTGCAAATGAGTTGTTCCTCTTCAGGCTCAAGGTCATTAGGATCCTTAATACGTCGGTTGTATTCTTTGGAAACCATTTCCTTTGCATCATTGAATTTAACACAAGGGATTCTATCAATTTCGGGTATATTTATTTTTAGTAGTTTAATTTCATCTGTGTAGTTTTCTTTCAATAGAGTAAAGGTATATTTCAAAAACTCCGTTTCAATTTCCATAATATCCTCAAAGGAGTCAATATAACCTATCTCAAAATCGAGGCTCGTGTATTCATTCAAGTGGCGTATAGTGCTGTGCTTTTCTGCTCTAAAAACGGGCCCAATTTCAAAAACACGCTCATAAACTGGAACCATTGTCTGTTTGTAAAACTGTGGGCTTTGGTTAAGAAAAGCCTTGCGTCCGAAATACTCCATTTTAAACACATTTGCTCCGCCCTCAGCAGAGGCGGCAACGAGTTTCGGAGTATGGATTTCTGTAAATCCTTGTGAGCTGAGGTATTCTCTAAAACCCTTTACAATTCCGTCTTGAATTTTAAACTTCGCCCTCATTTCGCTTGCCCTTAGTGAGGCCGGCCGATAGTTGAGTAATGTGTCGAGGTTCGACTTCAATTTACCTTTATTAATAATAATCGGTAAAGGAGCTGCCGGCGAGGACAAAACTTTTGCATTTTTCAAGTCAACTTCATAACCGTGCGGTGCACGCTCCTCGGCATGCACTATGCCGGTGAAATTAACGCAAGCTTCTTCACAAAGGTCCTTTACATCAAATTCAGATTCATCCTTAGTCCAAACGCACTGAATGACTCCGTCAATCAAGCGGACTATAACAAAAGCAAAGTCACCCATATCTCGAATCTTGTGAACAGCACCGTGAAAATCAAATTGTTCCCCAACGCTTGATTCGGTTGCAATGTTTTTTATGGATATAACGCTGTCAACCTTTTTTTCGCCTGTATATTTCATAGGCTCAACTCCTTTAAAACCAACTTCTTTTGACTAAATAATTACACTATACAATAACATAATTTGAAGATTTTGTAAAGTAAAAGCATATCAAAAATAGAGATTATTGCAAATTTTTATCGAAAAAATATAAATATAAATAAATCATAATAAAACGGTGAATACTATCTACAGGATTTATAATCCGCATAAAGACTTGTGAAAAAACAAGAAAGGAATTGTATTTATGGAGCAGAAAAACAATAAGAATAAGAAGCAGAACAAGAACAATCAAAACAAGAACAACCAAAACAACAAAAATCAGGAGCAGCAGAATCAGAACAGACAAAACGAAAACAATCAAAACAATTTCTAATTATTCAGTGAGCATGGTGCAGTCAGTTTTGTGTTACTGGCTGCACCGCAATTTTTACAGGTGAAAGAATGAACATGCATATTTTAAAATTACATACAAATAATATTTAAAGCAATTACTGTTTGAGGTGAATTATGGATATATTTATAAATCTACTAAAGGCAATGTTGGTCGGTGGGTTAATCTGCGTTATAGGACAAATTCTCATAGACACCACAAAGTTGACACCGGCAAAAATTTTAGTCATGTTTGTTGTTTTGGGTGTTGTTTTAGGCGCAATCGGTGCATATGAGCCACTTGTAAAATGGGCAGGTGCCGGCGCAACCGTTCCTCTCACGGGGTTCGGGAATGTGCTAGTTCAAGGAACAAAAGAATTGGTTTTAAAAGACGGACTTCTGGGAGTTATAGTAGGCCCACTCTCTGCCGGCGCCGCAGGAATAACGGCAGCGGTTGTGTGCGGGTTTGTAGCATCGTTTGTCGCAAAACCAAAGGAAAAATGAATAGCTTATAAAAACCTTAAAACCCCTCGGTCGTTTAACCGAGGGGTTTTTGCTTTTCATGTTATGTTTTAAATTCAATTATCGCAAATGGTTTTTTCGACAACTCTCTTCGCTGCATTGCCGTCGGGGGTGTCGAAATTAAACTTTTTAAATTCCTCTGCTCTTTCGCTGTGAAAATTGTTAGCTTTGAGCGTGTTGATTAGTTCATCAAAGGTTTTTGCAACAGGCCCAGGGACATAGCTTTCATAGTCAAAATAGAACTGCCTTTGTGCGCTGTAATCGTCAAGGTCAAAGGCAAAAAAGCATGTTGGCTTGTTAAGCAGTGCAAAGTCCATGCAAATTGATGAATAGTCAGTGATAAGCAAATCGCAAAGCAAAATTAAATCATTCACATTGCGGTAGTCAGAAACATCGGTTGCGGATACATTGTTTTTTCGTGAAGAACGAATTTGAGGGTGCAACCTTAAAAGCAAAGCATATTCTTCCGAAAGCTCACTGTTAAACCATTCAAAGTCAAAGTTGTCAAGAAGCTTTTTATCATCTTCAGGGCTATCCCTAAAGGTGGGAGCATAAAGAATCAGCTTTTTGCCCACACATTCAGGATGGTCTTCATCAAACAGTGCGCGCATTTTTCCAACATCTCTATGTTTGAAAAAATAGTCTGTTCTTGGTGAGCCAAGAGGCAGAATTTGCTCAATTGATACACCAAAAGCCTCTGAATAATACGGTGCAACTCCCTTTGAGGAGCAAACAACGTAGGAAAGTTTTTTGTTGCCGTAAAGCTCCCTTTTTCGGATTTTATCAGGTTGAGTGATTGATAAACCGAACTTTTTAAACACACCTTGAGCATGCCAAAGCTGGGTGATGACAGTTTTTTTTGAGAAATTCAAATTAGCCATAGGCATAAAATTATCGTTTAGAAAAACATATTGTGATGTTGCGAGATAATAAGCATTAACGGTGAAAAACCGAACAGCGCGAAAAATTGACTTAAATATTTTTACAAACCCATTGGTTGTATTAACCTTCAAATCCATTGTGTTTATATAGATAATGCTCAAACCTTGTCTCTTTTCAAGCTCGGTTGCAATAGCCCCTAAAGAGTCGTTAAAGTCTGCGTTATGGGATGATAAAAGAGCAACCCTGCCGCTCTTTATTTTGAAAATACGGCAAAGGTTGAATAATAAAGCAAATATTTTATAAAAGATTGTTTTCATAATTCACCTCTGTGAATTTGCGGTTATATAAGTTTTAAAGCAATTCTTGCTGCCAAGAATAAAAGCCTAAATGCTCTTTTTCTTATAAATTCCGGCACATTGACACGCAGAAGAAACCTGAACATTCTGTCATCAATAACCATTGGGCGGTTAATGTAAAGCGTCTTATCGCCCTTTATGACATGCCTTGAATTCAGCCTGAAAAACTTGTCGTTGAGAACGTGTATGTTCTTGCAGCCCCTCCACTGGTCGGGCATATATCTTTTTGCGACGCTTAAAGGGAGTATAAGCTCAAAAGAGGGCATTGTCTGTTTAAAAACCGAGTTGATTGTTGCCGCCATGTTTCTACCTAGGCTTTTGCCAATAACAACGGATATAATAGGGTTTTGAGCTATTTTATCCTTATCAAAAACAAGCGTTCCTATATCTGAAATAAAGTTATCGACTTTGGCTTTGGATTCTTTATTCATATTGGAGTACAGCTTTTTGTGCTCACGCTCAAGATACATAAGCGTTTCATTGTCCGCAGACCATATCAAGCGGTAAAACTGTGTTATCAGCGTGAAATCGGTTTTATAAATTATTTCTTGAATATATTTTTGTGCGTCCCTCTCGGGGAGTGCGTCTTTGACGGTTTTTTCTATTATATCTATAATAAGATTTGAGCTCATTATGAAGCTTTCAACAAGTGAAAAGCTAATGCTTTGTGTTGCAGATTCTTCGCCCGTTTTCCGTCTTCGGTAGCAAAGGCAGGCGTCCCATACGCCGACAATTTTAGGCTTTGCGCCCATAAGAAACTCAACAAAAAACAATGCATCTTCTGCATAAGTTAAGGCCTTAAAGAAAACCTCGGATTCAACAAGTGTCTTTCTCAAATAGCATTTATTGCTTACAAGCAGGCTCCAAAGCATATCCTTGTCAAAAACATCGATAACCTCTTTTTTTGCAAGCTTGTCAACAAATTCGTTGTACCTCGGCGAAACATCACCGAACATCATTACTCTGCCCACAGCGACATCTGCATTGCTCTTTGTCAATGCATTGTAATACGCTTCAAGTGTGCTCTTAGTTATTGTGTCATCGCTGTCAAGAAAGAGAACATATTCGCCCGTTGCCATTGAAATCCCTTTGTTCCTTGCTGACGAAACTCCGCAATTTTCCTGAGAAACAGCCTTAATGTTTCCGTGTTTGTTGCAATAGTCATCGATTATAGCTTGTGTGTTGTCGGTTGAGCCGTCATTCACAACTATAATTTCAATGTCGTCAAGAGTTTGCTCCAAAATAGAGTCAAAGGTTTGGGCAATATATTTTTCTGTATTGTATGCAGGTACGATAACTGAAACCTTTTGCATAAACTATACCTCGAATGTGCTTTCACTGTATTTCTCAAAACCAATTTATCAATATTACGAATTATTCAAAATTTATTTGTTCCACTTTAGAACTGTTTTTCCGTGGTTGCGGTTGAAATCGTGGTCGAAAGCAAGATGAATATCATCAATGCTTTTTATGTCAATAACTTCACCGACAAGATTTTCAAGGTAGTGCGATATTTCAGGGTGCTTTGTCATAATTTCAACCGAGTTTTTGAAATCCTCAACGCCACTTCTTGAAGAACCATAAAGATTGAGCCCTTTTTCAAGAACCATTCTTGTGTTTATATCAGCAAACTTTTCACACACACCCATGAGAGAAATTGTACCCTCCGGGTTGATTTTATCTATAATTTGATTTATTGCAATTGAAGAGCCTGCGCCGCCGACACATTCAAATGCGTGGTCAACACAGACATCTGAGCCAACATTATCGACATGAAAGGTCTTGTCGGCAAAAGTAAAATATGAGAGTTTTTCATCAACAGTTCCGAAAATATAAAGTTTTGTATCAGGGAAAAGATAGCGTAGCAATATAGCTGTGATAAACCCTAAATTGCCGTCGCCCCAAATGCCTATTGTATCACGCCTTGAATGAGAAAAACGGTCAAACCTTGTTATGGCGTGGACGCTCACGCTGATAAGCTCTGTGAAAGCTGCCACAGTTAGGTTGATGTTTGAATCTTCGGGCAGTAAAACAACCCTGTCAGGGGTTGTAAGAATATAATCCTGTAAATAACCGTCATAGCCGCTTGAGCGAAAATGGCTGGTGCGAAGATAATTCTCCGCAATTACATCATCAGTTTGTGTTGGAGTATTAGGCACGGGTATAACCATGTCACCGGATTTAAAATGACCTGTGCCGTCATAAACAACCTGCGCCACGCATTCGTGAAGCAGTGCCATTGGTAGTTTTGATTTAAGAGCTTTAGGGGAGCGCATACCTTGATAATATCGCTGGTCCGCCTTGCAAATTGCAAGGTAGAGCGGGCGAATGACAAGTGAAGATGTATTGAATTCAACTTCTTGATATGCAACATCTATTATCCTGGGCGCAACAAGGCGATACAGGACATTAATCATTGATATCAGCTCCTTCAAGTAGAACCTGAGCAACTTTAAGGTCATATGGGTATGTGATTTTAATGTTATAGACCTCGCCGTCAACAAGTCTAACGGGAAGACTTTTTATTGTAAAAATTTTACAGGCATCGGTGAGAACATTTTTTTCTTCTTGCGTGAGGTTGGCGCAAACGTCCATAAGAAGCTTGACTTGAAATGATTGAGGAGTTTGACCTTGATAGAGAGTGCTCCTATTGGGTATGTTGCTGATTTGCTCGCCGTCAAGGCTTTCAACGATTGTGTCGGTTGCAGGTACAACAGTGTCACAAGCGCCGTGTTCCCGAGCCGCCTTAATATTATCCGCAATTATTCTGTGTGTTACAAACGGGCGGACTGCATCATGTGTTACGATAATCGTGTCGTCGTCAACACCAAAGTTTTCTTCAATGTATGACAGTGCATTGTTGAGGGTATCATTTCTGGATACACCGCCCTCAATTACATCTATTCTGTCGGTTTTTCCAAAGTTTTTGTTGACTAAATCGCGTGTGGGGCCAATCCATGTTTTTGGGCTCAGAACGACCACCTTGTCAATGTCGGGGTTTATAAAGAATTTTTCTATTGTATGAATAATGATTGGTTTGGTGCCGAGTTTTAAATATTGTTTTGGGGTGTCGGTATTGCCCATTCTGCTACCGCTTCCGCCCGCAAAAATTGCACCGATTACCATATTAAACACCTCTCACTTATTATTTGTTGGAGTTGACAAGCTCATCATAAATATCGCAAACCTCGTCAGATTCACCGCTTGCAATAATTTTACCTTTGTCAATCAGTATTGCCCTGTTGCAAAGGCGACGAACTTGCTCTGTGTTATGTGAAACAAAAAGAACTGTAACACCCTTATCAAACATAGACCTAATTTTCGCTTCACTTTTTATTCTAAAACGTGCATCTCCCACAGACAAAACTTCGTCAAGGATAAGCACCTCAGGTTCAACAGCTGTTGCTATTGAAAAACCCAAACGTGCTCTCATGCCTGAAGAATAATTTTTTACAGGCACATCAATAAAGTCATGGAGCTCACTAAAATCAAGAATTTCGTCATATCTCTCTTGTATATATTTTCTTGAATAACCCATGGTTGCACCGTAAAGAAAAATATTTTCCTTACCCGAATAGTTTTGGTCAAAGCCTGCGCCAAGTTCAATCAATGGGGCAATGACGCCCTTGACATTAACTGAGCCTTTCGTTGGCTTGAGTACGCCAGCGACAACTTTGAGCAATGTGCTTTTTCCGGCACCGTTGAGGCCGAGCACACCGAGCCTTTCACCCTTGCTAATTGTGAAAGATATATCAGTGAGCGCCCAAAACTCTGTGAAATGAAGCTGACGTTTTACTACTTTTATAAAATATTCTTTAATGTTATCTATTTGTTCTTTGTTAAGGTTGAACATTATACTGACATTTTCCACCTTAACGGCAATTTTGTCCATGAATAGCAGTCCTTTCCGCCATTAAATGTGTAGAATGAATTTATCTTGTTTTTTGTAGAAAAGAAGTGAACCGATTAGCATTGATAAGACGGCAAAACCCAGCGAATAATAAAACCAGTTCCAATTCCACATTTCTCCGAAAAGCATACAGCTCCTAAACATTGAAACAATAGAATAAAGTGGGTTTGCCATGAGAGCCAGTTTAACTGTATGGTGTAGCTTAAGGTCACCAACACTATAGAAAATCGGTGTTAAATAGAACAAGAGCATACAAAAAACATCATAGAGATATTCAATATCTCTGAAAAAAACCTGGAGAGTTGAAAGAATAAGCCCTATACCTAAACACAAAAGCAGCAAAATAGCCAAAGGAACAATTGAATAGAACATATAATGCGTGATTTGTATTGGAATGTCCGTGAAAATTCTATAGTATGCAATGAAAGATACAAGAACTGTCAAAGAGATTGCAAAAGTGACGAAGGTTGAAAGAACATTGGCGAGGGGATAGATGTATTTCGGAACATACACCTTTTTGATTACAGAGGCACTCAGCGTTATTGAGCGCATTGCTCTTTTTGTCGATTGAGTGAAAAACTCATAAAGCAGTCTACCACACAAAAGGTAGATAGGGTAACTGATGAGCGACTTGCTATCTCTGCCAAAAATGTTTCCAAAAACCAGCACCAAAACAAGAGTGGTTAAAAGAGGCTGCAAAAATGTCCAAAAAATACCCAATACGGAATTGCGGTATTGCAGCGTAACGTTTTTTCTAACAATTTCTTGTAGCAGAAATCTGTATTTATATAGATTCTTAATCATGACTTTCCAACTTCCACTTCCAAAAATAATATAACATAGATTTAATTTGAATAATTTTTAGTT
>DASRNM010000083.1:0-35180 GCA_035647435.1 Clostridia bacterium | reverse complement strand
TAATTATAATGTGGCTATAGTTGTTATAGCGAAGATTGTAACACTTTTTTAATCATTTGTAACTTTTTGTAACTTTTTTAGGTTATGCACAAAAATCTTGAAAAATTCAAAGCCAATTACAGTTCTATTTTCCCCTTTGACACTTAGAACCTTAAATTTGAGTGTTTTTGCGAAAACGGTTTGTGCACATTGCACAAATAGAGTGAATTGCAATTGCTTGACAAATGTATAAGCGGACAATATAATCTCAAACATCACAGGTGAAGACTATGGTGTGCGAAGCAAAATCAAATTTCACACCCAAAAGGAGCATTCTGATGATAAGCATTAAAAACTTCGTTAGACAACGAAAAATCACTTTTGGAATCATTATCAGTATTATACTGATATCATTAGCAACAATAACAGCTTTTGCAGCAACTGCGAAAACGGTTTACATTCATTGTGACGATTCTATCACACAGATAAGGACAATAAAATCAGACCCGAAGGATATTTTGAATCAAGCTGGAACAATCATTGGCAACGACGATTATGTTGACCTTTCAGCGTTTTCAAATGAAGGTAGCAAAATCACTGTTTACAGAGCGTGTAATGTAACTGTTAACAATGACGGAGAATCTTCAAAAGTCAAAGCTATCAAAGACGTTGATCTCACTTTAAAATCAAACAACATTACCTTAGGAAAGTTCGATTTTATTAACTGTAGCCTTGACGATCCTGTATATGAAGGCATGAATATCAATATTGAGAAAGCATTCAGTGTTGTAATCATTGCGGACGGAGAGGAAAAGGATATTGAAATATCCCCTAATTCAACCGTTAGCAACGCAATAGAACTTGCTGGTTTAACTCTTTCTGAAGATGATAACGTCAACCCTTCCCCTGACACGGAGCTTCAAGCGGGTATGACAATTGAAGTGTTACGGGTTGAGTATAAAGAGCGAACTGAAACACAGACAGTTGAATACAAAACTGTTGCTAAGAAAAGCAGCAATATTTATGTTGGGCAGTCAAAAGTTACACAACAAGGCAAAAACGGCGAAAAAGAAGTTTTATTCTCTGACAAGTACGTCAATGGTGGGCTTGAATGCTCTGTGGTTGTCAAGGAGACTATCACAAAGCCATGTGTCAACAAAATCAAGGTTGTAGGCACGCTGGGCAATGTTGAGCTCAAAAGCGGTTTAACGCCCATTTCAACTCTCAAAGTTCCTTCCAGTGTTAAAATTGACGACAACGGTAAGCCAACAAAATATAAAAATGCAATTGTCGCAAAGTCATTTGCTTATTCATGTGGTACCACCACTTCCACCGGAAAAAAGGCACAACCAGGTTACATTGCTGTTAACCCTAAGGAAATCCCTTATGGTACAGAAATGTGGATTGTATCTAAAGACGGAAAGTATGTTTATGGTTATGCCATTGCAGCCGATACTGGTGGGTTTGCAAAAAAACACAAGAACACAGTTGACTTGCGAATGAATAGCTCTTCTGAATGCAATAAGTGGGGCAGAAGAGATGTTGTAATCTACTTTTTGTAACAAACTGATTGCTGAAATCAATAATAAAACCCGACACCATATATTGGTGTCGGGTTAATTTATATGTGATAATTCATTTATGGGTTTTGAACATTCTTAAGAACAAATTCAAGAACCTGCTCAATTAAAATCCATTTTTTGATTTGCTCTTTGCCGGCTCGTTTTTCTAAATCAATCTCTTTAAATCCATACTTCCTAGCATGATTTTTCAAACCTTCTTCATAAAGACTATCTGTAACCGTTATGCCTTCTTTTTCTGCAATGGAGTAGGCAATCATTTCTTTTGATATATTCTGTTCTGCGTTTTCTTTCGTCTCTTTCACTATCTCTGCCACTGTTTTACCGAACTCTTCATAAAGGAACTTTTCATAGGTTAAGCCATAGGACTCAGCCTGTCTTTTATAGCTGTTGATAGTATCCTCAATATAAGTATCAATTTCAATTTGCGGATAACCGTTTATTTGACAATTTTCAACAACCTTGCTCCAAATCAAATCCGTGTTAATGTTCTTAATATCGGTAGTGAGATATTCCCTAATATATTCCTTAAACTCATACGTAGTAAAATTCTCTCCGTCAGTCATTTTAAAAACAAGAGGGTCTGTCAGCTCGTCATAAACTAAAATCCTAATTTTGTTTATTTTGACAATAAACTCAACCTCTTTGCCTGCAAATATATTGCCTTTTAAGCTCCTGGGGAAAACAATTGCGAATGTCACTGTGGTGCCGACCTTTGCCCCTATCAATTTATTTTCAAATTCTTCGTTCATTTCATTTGAGCCTATTCGTATGTTTCTTGCCTTTTCCGTGCCGCCTTCAATCATAACCCCTTCGCTTGTACTGTCAAAGTCAATGTTAACAACGTCACCCTTTTGAACAACATCCCTGTCCAAAACATCTTCCACTTTTGAGTAACCATAAAAGTTGAGCCATTCATTAATCTCTTTTTGTAACCTTTGTTCGCTTATTTCTTCTGGCAATAAGTCAACTTTTATTCCTTTATATCTGCCTAAAGTTACATAGGGAGTCAAGTCATAGTTATAATATACCCTCTCATTAGTTCCTGAACACGATGCCATTATTAATAAAATCACGGCAGTTGTCAATAAAATCGAAACTATTTTTTTCATGACTTTCCCTCACAAGACTGTAAAATTTTTAAAACTCCTAACAAACAGGTATGTAATCACAAATAAGCATTTTAAACCATAAAAGTTTTGAATTGATTTATTAATATATTATACCAGTCTGTTTATATTGTCAAACTTGCAAAATAACCATTCACGACTTATTCAGTATCCACTTATTTCTCCTTTTTGCATTGCGGAAAGAATCATATTTCTGACATTTCCATGCTTCTTTTCCATTGAATTCAAAAGAAGCTTCGTTTTCTCTCTTTCCGTTTTCCCATCAACAGGGCATCTGCTTTCGACAATCGGAAGGTTGTTTTTATGAGCAGCCCTGGCGCAGTCAATCCCTCTTGCAAAAATCATAGGCCTGATAAGTGTTATATCCTTTCGGGAAAGATAAGCAACGGGGCCAAACGAGCCTATACTCCCGCCATTTAAAAGGTTCATCATAAATGTTTCTGCAACATCGTCCATATGATGGCCCAACGCTACCTTATTGCAACCCATCTCTTTGGAAATATTGTGAAGTGCTCCCCTTCTCATCTTTGCACAAAGACTGCAGGGATTCTTTTCGTTTCTTTGGTTGAAAATAGTGTCCCAAAGATGTGTCCTTTTAATAACTAATTCTACATCAATAAGATCGCAAAGTTCCAAAATTTTTGAATAGTCGTTTTCGACATTATCAAAGCATGGGTCTAAAGATATTGCAACTAAATTAAACCTTTTAGGATAAAAATCACGCATTTTCGCAAGCGCAACAAGCATCGCAACAGAATCCTTCCCTCCAGAAAGACCAACCGCAACTCGGTCGCCCTCATCTACCATGTTGTAACGTTGCATAGCACAACGCATATAAGACATGAGCTTTTGCATAAAACCTTCACCAATATTATTCCTTCTTCTTAACTTTCCTTTTATTCCCTTTTTCATCAACAATATAAGTGTTCTCAAGCGTAGAGACAAGATTCGCCTTAAAGCATTTCACATACTCTTCACGGAGAATTCTTTGCTCTTCCTTTTCTTCTTGAGAAAGCTGTGTGCTTTTTGCTTTTCGCGCAAGCTCATTTATACGATTTATTCTTGACTGATCCATACCTATCTCCCTGTCAAATCACACCGATTGTTTGGCAATCAGATTAATTTATTTGTTATGACTAATCATTTTTTATCTGTCCTGTATATATGTGGAATTCGCACTCACAACAAACTTAATACCTTTTTCAATAATTTCAAATGTGCTTTTATGTACATAGTCGCTCTCACCATCAATGTTTACGGCCGCAAGCTTTTCGCTATGTATAATCATTTTTTTGCCACGCTTAAATGTTGTCATGTCCCAATCAAGATGTTGGCCGGCTTTGTATTTGCCTACCAGCGAGAAAAGTCCCATCCTCCCCACTGTTTTTTTGACAACAACAAAATCAAGTAGCCCGTCATCAGGTATTGCGAGCGGTGCACCCTTGTAACCTCCACCATACCATCTTGAATTAGCACAAAGAGAAAATAATACCTTTAGCTTTTGTGGCGGGTCGTCATCAATTTGAATTGTGAACTCATTGTCAATCTTCTTCATCAAGCAATAAAACAGAGCCGCTGTATAAGCAGTCTCGCCATTCATAAGTGGAAGTTTTTTGAACGCAGACTGTTTTGCACATATTTCCGCATCAAGACCCATTGAGCATTGATTTATCGCTATTCTGTCACCGCATTTAATAACATCAAGTTCAATAGCGGTGCCGTTTACCTGTGCACCGATGTCCATTAAATCCTTTTTTTTACCGAACAGGCGTATAAAGTCGTTCCCCGAACCTAAAGGAATCGCCGCAATTTCTGCATTTTTAAAACCAAAAACAGCATTGACGGCATTATAAATAGTTCCGTCACCGCCGCAGGCATAGATTCTTACAGGCTCACCCGCTTGTGCTATTGTGCGCATAAACTCTATGCTGTCCTCTGAAGATTTAGGGACATAGACAATTGAATCAATGGAGTTCTCGGCACAATAACTGTCTATTTTCGGCTTGATCATGTTTAACGCCTTCCCTTTGCCCGCCTTTGGATTAATCACAAAAACATGCTTCACAACAAACCCTCTCCTCTGAAAAACTAAAATAAGATTTTCTTAAACAATCATTTATAATACATATAAACCTGACACTTAATCATGCCGTTGTATAGTTTTCTTCTTTTATCGGCCTTTCGCCCAAAATCATCCTCAAATGTTTCAGAAGGGCTAATTACGCTATATGACCAGCCTTTTTTTCTTTCAAAAACCTTGCCCATAGTAGCTGTTAAATTTCTCGCACTCTCCGCATCCATGAGACGCTCACCGTAGGGAGGGTTGCATATCAATGTGCCCGTATCCGTCTGCGGTAAAAAATCCTTGATATCCGCAACTCTAAAACCAATTTTGTTCAAAACGCCTGCGCGCTTTGCGTTCTGTTTTGCTATTTCAATTAAGCCCTCATCTATATCTGAGCCAAATGCAAGAAAGTCATTATCCATTTTCACAAGGCTTTCTGCCCTTTCCCTCTCCTCAGCCCAAACATTTTCGGGTATTGAATCCCATCTCTCGGCAGAGAAAAATCTCTTAACTCCCGGGGCAATCGAACACGCCATCATAGCGCCTTCAATCAGAATCGTACCTGAACCACACATCGGGTCATAGAGCTTATGATAATGCCTCAAACGAGATATATTGCACATAGAGGCCGACAGTGTCTCCTTTAACGGTGCTATGCTTGCCTCAAGCCTGTATCCCCTCTTGTGAAGTCCTGAGCCGGACGTGTCTAAAACAAGGCTGACCTTATCCTTCATAATTGAAAACTGTATTTGATGTGTAGGTCCTGTTTCATCAAACCACTCTTTTTTATATTTCTGTTTCAGTCTTTCAACAACCGCTTTTTTAATAATTGATTGACAATCACTAACACTGAAAAGAGCAGAATTTATAGAATAGCCCTTAACAGGAAAAGCGTCATCTTTGCCAATCCATTTTTCCCACTCTAAACCTTTTGTCCCCTCAAACAATTCTTCAAAACTTTTTGCTTGAAAGCTTCCAACAAGAATCTGCACTCTTTCGGCATACCTTGAATTAATATTTACACGAGCAAGCATACGTTCATCGCCCGAAAACAAAACTCGTCCGTTTTCGGCAACAACATTTTGAGCGTCAAGTGTTTTTAGCTCTTGCGATATTAAACCTTCTATTCCAAGCAAGCATGGAATCACAAAATTAATTTGCATAAAACAACCTTTCAAAAACTTAATTAATTTAAATGTATTATAAATATTTTTTACTGAAAAAAGGGCATTCCCGAAAAACAAAGTAGCATCATCAGGAATACCCTAAAATCATGATCTAATTATTCTAACTCATCCACCCGAAGGCATTAAAACACCGTATCCGCCGTCGTTTCTTTTATAAACAACATTTATCTTTTCACTTACCGCATCAAGGAACATATAAAATTCATGGTCAAGCATATTCATTTGTAGAATCGCTTCGTCAATACTTTGTGGTTTAAGCGGAATTGATTTTGTGCGAACCACATCAAAATCGGTTTCTTCTTCAACATTCTCCTCTTGAAACAAGTTATCAAAAGCACCGCTACGAAGTCTTTTCTCTACTTTACTCTTGTTCTTACGAATTTGACGAACAAGTGCATCAACACAATTGTCAAACGCCTCTATCATATCCTGCGACCTATCTTCGGAGCGGAAAATCATACCATTGTTTTTAACAGTTATCTCAACAATTGTTGATGATTTTTCAACCGTTACCGTTACATTTGCCTCTGCTTCATCTCCAAAAAAACGGTCTATCTTTGAGAGTTTCTTTTCTACTCTATCCTTAAAAGACTGTCTTGGCGAGCATTTTCGACCAACGATTGTGATTTTCATGCTATCATCTCCTTTTCTTCTTCTGTTCTCCCACATGTGAGATTACATCATTATTATAGCACATATGCATATAAAAATAAAGCATAGTGGTAACTTTTTTATACTGTTTTGCTTGCGTGCCTTGTCACATGACACCCAATATTTACTGCAACGGGCAACCCTGCAATATGCGTTGGTGCAACCTCAATGTTTACAGCAAGCGCCGTATTTTTTCCGCCCAACCCTTGAGGACCAATATCAAGCTTGTTAGCTCTTTCAAGCATCTCTTTCTCGATTTGTGCATAATAGTTATCGGCGTTCCTTTCAGATATAGGTCTGCACAACGCCTTTTTTGCTAAAAAAGCACAGTGTTCAAAATCGCCGCCTATGCCTACACCGACAACCATCGGGGGGCACGCATTGCTTCCCGCCTCTTTCACTACATTGACAACGTAATTAATAATATCTTCACGACCGTATGCCGGGGTGAGCATATTCAACTTGCTCATATTCTCACTACCGAAGCCCTTGGGAGATACTGTTATCTTAACCTTATCGCCCGGCACAATACTAATGTGAATAACCGCAGGGGTATTATTGCCCGTGTTTATTCTTCTAAGCGGGTCTGAAACTACTGAGCATCTTAAATACCCTTGAGTATATCCTTTGGCAACGCCCTTATTAACGGCCTGTTCAAGACTGCCACCATAAAAATGCACATCTTGACCAACCTCAATAAACACCACAGCCATGCCCGTATCCTGACAAATCGGAATGTCGAGCTCCCTTGCTGCATCAAGGTTTCTTTTAAGGTCAAGCATTATTGAACGCTCAGGCTCCTTAGTCTCAATTTTGTAGGCACACGAAATGCACTTCTCAAGGTCATTAGGCAAAACTTTGTTGGCCTTGATACACAAATCACTAACTACATCTTCTATTTTTTTTACGTCAATTTCTCGCATATTTGCACCTCTGAAAAAATTCATAACAAAACAGGCAAAGAGACTAACCCTTGCCTGCCTGTAAGATCATATAAACAGCAAACTATTGCTTGCCTCCCCGACGCGAGTAGCCGCCACTTCGTTTAGAATCTGAAGAACGCTTCAAATCTGTCATTTTTTCATCACTGACCTGCTTGAATCGAGTCATCATGTCTTCAAACGATTGCGAATCGGTAGGCTTAGCAGATTTTGTGCCCTGCCATACGTTTGCAGCAGAATTGCTTCTGCGATTGTTTGTGTTCTGCCTTGGCCTCGGAGCTCTTTGAGCTGGCTCCATAGTCTTTTTTATAGATAGACTAATCTTACCATCGTCACCAATGTTAAGAATTTTAACCTTAACCTCTTGATTGATAGTAAGATGATCTCTTATATTGTTAACGAATTCCGCCGCAACCTCCGAAATATGTACCATCCCTGTTTTTCCCTCTTCGATTTCAACAAAAGCACCAAAATCGGTAAGTCCCGTTACTTTTCCGTCAACAATTGCTCCAACCTCTGCCTGCATAAAAAAACACAAGCCTCCTAAAAAAATATTTTTATATTACTTGCCTGAAGAAATGTCAATATAGACCCTTTCGCCCGGCATAACATACCCCAACTCATCACGAGCAATGCGCTCAATGTACTCTGCTTCGCTGCCCTCTTCAAGCATTTGCTCAAGCATAAGATTTTCTTCTTCTTGCTTCTCGCATTGGACAAGAAGCATATCGAGTTTAATTTGTTCAGTTTGAATTTCTCTTCTGAGATTTGCAAAAGATATAACTAAAAATGAGACCAACGCAATTGATGCAAAGGTCAGAATAAAACTGAATTTTCTGTTTTTTGCTGTTGTTGACATCAAAAATTCAATCCTTCTTTTTACTCGTTCTTTTTTTAGTTTTATTTTTACATACCGACTCCTTTAGATTATACATTATACTGCACCTAATTTTCAAGTGCAATTTAAGGTTTTTCATAACTTTTTTCGATATATTCCGAATTTTCTTGTACAAAAACAACATTGGTCTGTTTATAATTCTATAAAGCAATATAAAAGGAGTGGTCGCGACTTTATAAATCAAGCTAAATGTTTTTTTAATAATTTTTATTATTGCCGCACTCGCCTTTATGGCAAAAATACCAAAGGAAGAATAGTAAATCAGCCAACCGAATGCTTCTCCTAAAATTATATATCCTCTTATTTGGCCGTTGTTTACAACCATAAAAAACAAAAAGCTGACAAATGTACATATCAAAACATAGAGAATGTCTTGAATTAGTATCAGCCTTTTGGCGGATGAAATAGCAAGCCTAACAGTGCGAAAAACATCGTAGAGAATTCCGAGCAAAAATCCTAAGCCGAGAGAATAAAAAAATATCTGCGTTTGGTCTGCCATTGAAGGTAAATAATCCATATTATCTGAACACCTTGCCAAAGAATCCGGTAGCCTTCGGTTGTTCATCAGAATAAGTTAGGGATACAATTTGGCCTTCCATTAGCAATTCGCCGATTTCGACGCTAAGCTTGTTTATGTGCAAGTCCCTGCCACGCACTGTTAACTCGCCCTTGTCGGTAAACACAACAACTGTTTGATCATCAAAGCTGTCAACATCGGATACCCCCGACACTGTGAGCAACCGCCTATCCTCTAAAATTAAATTGTGGGGTATGGCCGAGATTTTTTCTTCATTCACTGCAATAACCTCCTTGTCTTTTTGTCACATTTATATGCCAAAGATAAGGTTGTTATTACAAGCTTGATTTTTTTGCAGTTTTATTTAGGCGATAATAAACAACTAATAAACAAGGTCTCTAATATAAAATGACGGTGCAGTTGTTATCTGCACCGTCAAAAAATATAAATCATCTTAGAATATTAATGGCATTTTGAAGGTTTTGTATCTTGACAAGTTTGCCGGCCCCTCCGAACTCACCGTCGATAGTCCATGGTATGTCCTCTTCAAACTCAAATTCTATTTCGGAGCTTTGAAAAAACTTAACATATCTCTCATCATAATCTTTTTTTGCGACACTTGTTAAAATACCCTTCAACGCCTGTGCATTATCAGGCTTTTTGACGAGCATAACTTCAAACTTTCCGTCACTCAAATCTACGATTTTTTTGTCAAATTTTACAATTTTACCTAAGGATAGAGAATTTGCAACAGTACCGAAAATATATTCATCCCAATCATCTTCAAAATGCTCACACTTAACTTTGACTCTTATAGGCCCTATTTGTCCGATGCTTTTTATCCCTAAATAAACATAGGCTAAATGCCCGAATGAGTTTTTAAGCCGCTGAGGTGTCGCATATGAGCTTTGTGTGAAAGCTCCAAACGATGCAGAATATGAAAAATAACTATCATCATTAAAATGCCCAACATCGTTGCCTACGGGTTTGCCGTTGATAACAACATCTATTGCTTTTTTTGTGTTTTTCGGTATATTCAGACTGCTCGCAAGGTCGTTAGTAGTGCCTGACGGAATGTAGCCGATTGGCAGTTTTTTCTCGAGTACCATCATACCATTGACAACTTCATTAAAAGTTCCGTCTCCACCCCTACAAACAACTATATCAAATTTATGTGAAAAGTTTTTAACAAACTCTGTTGCGTCCCCACTTGCAGATGTTGTATAAATCGTCGTTTCAATGCCACCCTTACTTAAAAGGTCGGCTATATCAAGAAGCTGAGGGCTTAGTTTTCTACGACCAGCGCAAGGATTAACAACTACCATTGCTTTTTTACTAAATGATAAACCCATATTAATCACAACCAACTTTTAAATATCTTATGTAGAATAACATAGCAACAAAGAATTGTCAATAATCGAGCATTCCTCGGCTCATGTAAAGTTGTTGTAGGATTTTTATGAAGCTTTAAAATTAAAATAAACAATGCTGTTTTACAAAACGTGCTAACTTTAAAAACAAATAGATCTGGCACATTTTTGCTTTTTAAGCTAATTTACTCCTTCAATTTCCACATTTCATTTGCAAGAAGGAGCATATTTTGAATAACATCAACATTTTCAGAATGCACTCTTTCTGCATTTTTTTCACCGCCGCAACTCTTAATAAAGTCTCCATTTTCGTCGACAATAAGCATATGAAAACTGGAATATGAGTTATCTTGTTCACTGATTTCAAGAGTTACAGCATAATCATATCCTGATGGAAACAATGGCCAAATTATCAAGTCCTCTTTGGTCTCTTCATTCACAAGAGAAAGGTTGCCACCAAAACTAAGGTATGAGGGTTTTGTAACCGAATAACTGTAATTATCAATTGAGGTAATTCTGATACCGTAGCTTTCGGGAATTTTTTCTATTAATGGATTGTACCGTATTTCCCTATATGCATACCACGCTAAATTGAATAAAGTAAACAAAGAAAATAAAGATGCAAATAAAATAATTAGAACTCTGTTAAAAATGTTTTTCTCTTTAAACTTATTAATCATAGGTTGATTAACCTCCTACCCATTATTTGTAACGATTCATCGTGAGTAACAACAACAACAGTTTTGCCGCTACAGTTTATTTTTTTAAGGATTTCAAACACAGTTTCCGCATTTTTTCGGTCAAGAGAGCCGGTTGGCTCATCAGCAAGTATATAATCGTACTTTTTTATCATTAGTCGTGCAAGTGCAACCCTTTGTTGTTCACCTCCAGAAAGACTAAACACTTTTCTACCCTTTTTATCCAACAACCCCACTAATTCAAGCGCCTCGTCAATTTCGACACCTGATCGGCAATCCTTTTTTACAAGTTTTAGGTTTTCCAACACAGTTTTATTGTCTACTAATGCAAAATTCTGGAACAGGAACCCGACTTTCTTTCTCAGATACTCTAATTGATTTCTTTTGTTTGTAATATCATTGCCATCTACTATTATTTCTCCCGAATCAACAGATTCCAGTGAACCTATTATGTTTAAAAGCGTTGTTTTTCCACAACCACTGACTCCAGAAAAAATCACAAAGTCTCCGTCCGTTATGGTGAGTGAATAATTTTCGAATAGCTTTACATCTCCAAAAGACTTTGACATGTTTTTTATTTCTATCATAAGTTTCCTCCTTTCAAAATTTTAACAATTCTCGCTTTATCAATTTTAACAATATAGTATATTAATATAATGGTTTCGATAACTGCAAGCAACGCACAACCGCTTATGATAAAAGCGGAGCTGCTAATCTTAAATATGAGATTGATGCAAATTGAAATTGTAAATCCAAAGATAAAAGACAATAGTGTAAGGATAAATATTTTTTTATTTTTTTGAAACATATTGTATCTAAATATTTTTTTTATAGCTATTAATTTGGCGTTAACACTGTATTCCATACGAACAACAATAACAATTAAAACTGTTTCGAGAAACAACATAACTGCGAGAAGCAAGCCCGCTATTGCTCCCAACTTTTCCATCCGATCGAGAGTTATCAAATATTTTTCATATACATTGATTTCGGTATAATAATCATTTTTCAAATCAAATCCGTTTTTTTGTGCAAAACTTTCGATATCTACATTTGATGTTTTAAACATAAGGTATTTGCTCAAACGCCCTGATAGCAACCCACTTGTCATCTCCCCTTCATTATTATAAACAGCTCTTAAATCTGATAATGCAAGGTCTTTCGTGTCAAAATTATTCAAAATAATAATAGGGTCTTTACAAATTCTCCCTGCTCCACTATCAATGTCGTCAAGTGCAATAATCCTCGCACTATCATTATAGGTTACTACTTTTATATTATTTATATCATAGTCGTAACAGAAAAAATATCCAAAAGTTCCATCAAGTTTTGAATTAGCCAATTCTTTAAAAGTAGACAAATCCTTTTCATAGTTTTTATATTGAGGCACAATAAGGAAAATTGTTTTTTCGCTTAAATCTGTATTGATAAGCTGCGGAATGCCTTCAATTATATTCTCCTTAGCACCTTTGTTGCAGGCTATTACATCATGATGCTTACCGTCTCCCAACCTATTAGAACTCGAATACACCGCTTGAAGCAGTACATCTTTTTCATTAATACATTCCTTTTGCAGGCGGTATTTCAATATTCGCTTTCATTCCATGCAGATGAAACACTATCCATTTCGGTTACACTTGATGGCACCATTTCAATGTATTTGTATTCTCTGTATTCTTCAAAAAAGCTGCTTTGTTTCTTTGCGGTTATAACTTCGGAAATAAGCCCAAAACAACTCGCCGTTACAATCACAGTTAACACGCAAGAAATAATCTTAAGTGCATAGCTTGAAGATAACAAAGAACCCGATTCACTCATTGCAGCAAATGCTTTTTTGATTCTGACTTTAAGCATTGGAAGCATAGAAACACAATTTACAACGAGAAATATCGCAAACATAACAAGTGATACTCTCCATGAAAAAAATGAATTCGTGTACTTTGACAAGGCAAATAAGATGGTGACAAAAATGGCTAAAAATATTAGAGAATCGATAAATATGTTTTTCAAATAAATAACAAAGAGGCTGTCACCAAGCGAATATTTTACTGCAATTTCTCTTTTTTTCATTATTGCTTCATATAAACCGATTGCCGCCAAAATAGTGCAAGCAAAAGCCCATAACACAGATTGAACTATAAATGATTTTGTGGTATAAAAACTTTCGTTTTTATCGCTTATTATTTGTGAAATAATATTAAAGTCGCCGCTAATATTATCAACAAACTCTTGCTTGCAATGAAGATTCCCTGCTAAAAATATATTAATCTCTCTGTCATCATTAGGATAATCCTTAATTTCTCCGATGCTGATATCTGTTGTTGATAAAAAAACACTATCGTAACTACCGGGAAATATCGAATATGTATCTTTAAGTTCACTCTTAGCTTGTTCATCTGAGCAATAAATTTTTACAATAGTTTTTGTTAAAGATGAATCCAAGTCAACATCAGAAATATACGCTGAAATATTGTTGGACACTGCAGCTTCTTGAAGTGAATAATAAATGTCAGCTTTTGACTCGTCTTCTTGCAGGCGAATACGAACTACATCGTTAATAGGAAATTCCGTTGCATGTATTTGATATAACTCACCTATACATAATGTTATTAAAAACAACACCAAAAACCCAACCAAGTATTTTATAAGTTTCAATTTTTCACCAACTTAAATTTAGGGGAACAGGAATAACTTCCGTTTCCCTAATGATTTATTAATAGATTGCTTTATAAGTAGCCAGTCCATAATCGTCAACCCGTACATCACACCAGTATAACGGTTTTAGAGTATTCAGAAGCGAAAACACAATTGTCACTAAAAAAATAAATACATTAAAACCTCACTACCAGCTGATTGGCTACATTATATAATGTTTTTAGTTTCAAAATACATATTTAACAAAAACGATTTGAAAATTAACAAAAACGATGTTTTTAAAGAAAACTTGCATTTATAAAGACACCTCTCTGTTTTTCATAACCATTCTATTTTTCGCATATATATTTTGGGGAGGGATTAACCATGAGATTTTGTAAAACCTTTAACCTGAAGAAGCAAATTATTCCTTTTACTTTATGTTTGGCAATACCGTTATTAACAGGATTTATAGCAGGTTCAGCAACCGCCAATAGCGCAGAGCTATATCAAACTCTTATTCTCCCGCCTTTATCTCCGCCATCATTCGTTTTTCCTTTAGTTTGGACAATTCTATATGCCCTGATGGGTGTTTCATCGTATATCATTCTAAAATCTAACTCATGGCTAAAAATGAGGGCCCTTTCACTTTACTTCCTACAATTGATTTTTAATTTTTTATGGACGTTTTTCTTTTTTACAAAGCAAATGTATTTGTTTTCATTTATATGGTTAATGGTGTTATGGATTATGGTAATAGTTATGATAAGGTTTTTCTGGCAAATTGATAAAAAAGCAGCAATACTACAAGTACCGTACTTTTTATGGTTAACTTTTGCGGCATATCTCAATTTTTCAATTTTTTTGTTAAACAAATAAAGTTTAAATCAGCGACAAAATACAAATACTTACCTTGAGGTGAGCATTATGAAAAAACCAACGAACAATAGTAGAGACAAATCGAAAGTGACCGGTGCATTTGTTACTCAACCCATAAGTCAGCCTGACAAAAGGCAGAACAAAACCGACGTTGCAATGCCTGACGACGACAATGTTGTTCATAACAAAAATTGGGTTGACGAAAACCAAAAATAACAAAATGAAAGGCAGGGATAAAACCCTGCCCTTTATTTTTGATGTGTACTGCCACTGTTTTTACCTAAAAAAGCTGTCAAAAGCATTGAACTTTCTTTTTTTCCTTTTGGAGTAAGGATCGCATGGCTTACAGCAAACAAGAATTGTATCGGGTCCGATTACACTTATATCCTCCCACCTGATTCTTATATCGTCCTCACGACCTAAAATTCCAAAGCATCTTGGCCTACCATAAATTACAATTGCAATAACCTTTCCACAGCCAGTATCGACCTCAATATCATTGACAAACCCCAATCGACAACCACTTTCTTTGTTTATTACTTCTTTGTTTCTCATATCTGTAATACAACACTGCAAAACAAAACACCCCCTGCATAATAAATATGCAAGGGGTAAATTTAAAATGAGCTTAAGACTGTTTTGCTGCCTTTATTCTGTATGCTACTACACCGTGAGCAGGCACTTTTGCATTTATTTCATCTTCAATTACAGTTGTTGTCTTGTCCCAAAGGTCAAAAATCTCATACTCGCTGCTAAACGGAAGATCAGCATACATTTTGCTGGCAACCTCATTGATTCTCAAGCAAAACTCCTTCTCTCTATCCGCCTTGTTGAAGAAGCACACAGCAACCTCATTGTCTTTGAGCGGTTTTATGAGTGTATCCATATAACCGTTTGATTTTATCCTGCGGCATTGGATTCCAAGCTCGTCCTGGTCAATATCTATAAGGTCTTTATTGCTAACAATTTTTAATGTTTCATTGTTTTCATCGGCTGTTCCGTCTTTTTTTAAAAAATGTCTTAAATCGTTGCCAAGTATAAGCGGAGCCGCCATCATGCACCAAAGAGTGAAGTGGCTCTTGTTTTCCTCATACGATAAGCTTCCATTGCCGACTTCCAGCATGTCAGGGTCATTCCACCCACCAACTTGAGCATATTTATAAAGCCTGATATTAACCTCGTATATGCCTAATATTGATGCCCAAAAAGCCTTTATATCGGGAGTTGTACGCCACAAATTCCCTGCGTATTTGCCCCATCGCCAAGGTATATTCAAGCCCCATTCACATATTGAGTAGACAATCGGCTTTTCGGGCTTGCCAGTTTTTTCAGAATACTCCTTCGTCGCCTGTTTTAAATATTTGCCCATTTGGGTGTATTGATAGGCGGCACTGTCTTGCCTTGAAGCTATCGGATTGTAAATCTTAATACTGTTTATCCCCTTTTGTAGGGTAACTATGGCCTGATGCCTTCCGTCAGGGCTAAAGGC
The DNA here is from genome assembly GCA_035647435.1 of Clostridia bacterium. GTDB lineage: Bacteria > Bacillota > Clostridia > Oscillospirales > Acutalibacteraceae > JAAZFZ01. The sequence continues at coordinate 19,162 of DASRNM010000083.1, read as the reverse complement.
CCTTGTGGGAGGAACAACAGTTTTATAAATCTCGTTTGAATTTACCTGAATTTCTGCATATTTTTTTGCATTGCTTTTCTTCTTAATATAGAAAGTCAGGGTATATTCACCTGCCTGCTGAACTTGAATGTTATTAAACTCGATTGTGCCCGCATTTGATGAAAGCCCCATAACATATTTACCACTCTCCAAATGTTTATCTTCAATTATTCTTGCATCGCCGGTAAAAACAGCATCTTCAAGTGAATAAAAGGTTTCGTCTTTTGTGCCAAGCTTACTGATTGAAATTTTTTCAATTTTAGGTGCAAGTAGTGGCATGGGCAGATTGTGGCAAAAATCATATTTAAAATACTCAATCCCCCATTGCACAAAGGTCTCTGCATCAATTTTTTCATAACCCATGCTTGCAGGCATATCTTCACAAGTGAGAGTTCCATTTGACGAGTATATCCCCACCTTGACACCAATGTCGTTGATTTTTTGCACAAGGCTTTCAATCCCGCTTGGAAAGTTGACCAAATCGCCTTGCAGCCTGCCGTCATTTGTTCTCATTGATGACTGCCAGCAATCATCCAAATTAAGATAACAATAACCCAAATCCAAAAGACCGCTGTTTTTCATTGCTTGCGCCGTTTCGATCATAAGCTCTTCATTAATTTTGTTTCTGAATGTGTTCCAGCTTGACCAACCCATAGGGGGTGTAAGTGCAACACCGTTAGAATAATTCTCTTCTAAAGGCAAAGAGAGCTTAGCCATTTTTATAGCTTTTTTTCTTAGACCGACGGTGTCATCAACGTTTCTCTTGTACAATTTGTAGAGAGCTGCCGTTGTATATGCAGCTGCAGAAAACCCTGCAATCTTTAAAAGCTTGTTTTTCATTTCTTTCATCCTTTCCATATTGTTGTTTTAAATACCATAAATTTTATTATACAATAACTATTACCAAATTAAAAGTAAAAATTAAGCGGCATTCAATGCCGCTTTAGATATGATATATTATTTTTTATTTTTACCCTTGCTTTTAAGGCTAATTTTGTTTTCTTCACCTTTAATCAGTCTTCTAATGTTTGACCTATGCTTAAAAATGACAAGCAACGCTATTATTGCAGCAAATATTGTTTTTTCAATTGAATTGTCATAAATAAAGTAAACTAAAATTGGATAAAGAGTTATTGCGCAAACAGATGCAAGGGAAATATATCTGCTTGCAAAAGAAATTAAAAAGAATATCCCAAACAGAATCGAAGCAACTACGGGCTCTACAATTATAACCACTCCCGATGTCGTCGCAACGCCCTTGCCGCCTTTAAATTTATAATATATAGGGTACAGATGGCCTATAACCGCAAACAGTCCGGCAAGAAGATAAAGAGTGTCGTTACCACCGTAAAACAGTTTCGTTATCAAAACTGCCGCAACCCCTTTGAGCATATCAAAAAAGAAAACAAGAATCGCAAATGCTGGCCCGAAATTCCTTAAAGCATTTGTAGCCCCTGCATTTCCGCTGCCCATTTTACGAATGTCTTGTTTATGAATGATTTTAGATAGAATAATCCCAAAATTAAAGCTGCCCAAAAAATAACCTATTGTTATACTTGCCAAATAAAGCACTTCATTACCATCCCTTGTTGTAAATTTAAACCTCAATGTAAGTATTATATTTAAATTTACATCTCAACAAGGATTATGTCAATACAAATAAGCAACATATTGTTTTTTAAAATGTAAATTCTATGTTTTAAACAATATAAAAGACATTTTGAAGGATATCCCTTATTTATCTTCACTTGTTCGCATTACAGCGCAAGGGACTTTAATCTCAACCTTTTTCGCTATAAAAACTAACCTTATTGCAAAACCTATAACGAGCAAAGCCACAACAATCATCGCTTGCTTCATTGTTGAGGCTTGCCAAACAGTTTTATTGTTATCATTATCAATATCTAAAACAACCCCTGCAATGTTTCGGTCAGTTGGATTCTCTTGTACAGTTTGAGTGAATGTCCCATTTTTAGTCGTTTCATTGCTTATCTGCCCTTTGACATTCTTAGTTGCTCCCGCTTTACATTTTGTTTCATTAGTATTATTCGCAGTGTCTTTGATTGTATGCTTTTCGGTTGTTTTATATTCACTTTTTGCAGTAGTTGTAATTTTTTGTGTTGTATTTTTCTTTTCATTATTTGCTGTCGACGAGGCACTTTTAACTTGAGTTTTTGGCTGTTCGACTTTAGTTGCACACGTTTGATCATGCACATTGTCAATTATTTTTTTCCCTATCAGCACAACATCATATTCATTAGAAAAGCTACCAAACTCATCAATGATTTTTATGGTTACATCATAATTTTCACGCATATCAGTCTTAATTCCGATACGCATTTCAATCTGAAAACCAAAACCATGAGAGAAGGCAGCATCACATGAATATTTATAGTCATCAAAAATGTAAGTCTCATCCGCTGTAATTCTGATTAAATCCTCACCGTCGATTTTTAATTCAATACCGTTTAAATGATTCTCGAGTTCACCGCTATTGACTTCTGACATGCATTTTATTGCAAAAAAGATAGCATTATCGTCATAATCAATTTCATATCTGTAAACCGCAGCATTGACATTGCAATTTGAATTTTCTTTAGTGTCAAACAAAGCATTCTTAGGTATGCCTTCCCACTCTGAGTTTAAGATATTACCATCTATCTTAATGCCTGAAACCTCAAAAGTGCCACTTAAAGAGACGATAAGAAGAATTATCACCGTTGCATTAGCAAAAATCGACTTAAGCTTCAATTGAACATCTCCCTTTTACTCTTGTCGACTCGATTCTACATTATATATTATTGGCTGTCAAGGAACTAATGTTCTGTTGGATAATTCTTTTCAGATATTGGCCTGTGTATGAATCCTTTGACTTTGCTATCTCTTCAGGGGTACCTAAAGCTACAATTTTACCACCTCTGTCGCCACCGTCGGGCCCTAAGTCAATTATATAGTCCGAAGTTTTGATTACATCGAGGTTGTGTTCAATAACAATGACCGTGTTGCCACCTTTAACCAGCTTATGCAAAACATCAATCAGCTTGTGAACATCAGCCGTATGGAGACCTGTTGTCGGCTCATCAAGAATATATATTGTTTTGCCTGTTGCCCGTTTTGATAGTTCAGTGGAAAGCTTAACTCGCTGCGCCTCGCCACCTGACAAAGTAGTTGCAGGCTGGCCGATTTTAATGTACCCGAGCCCCACATCATACAATGTTTGTAGCTTTCTTTTAATTTTCGGTATGTTTTCAAAGAAGTTTAAACCCTCTTCGACTGTCATTTTAAGAACATCATAAATGGTTTTACCCTTATATTTAATTTCTAAAGTTTCTCTGTTGTATCTAGCACCGCTGCAAATTTCACACGGAACATATATATCTGCAAGAAAATGCATTTCAATTTTCACAATTCCGTCGCCTTGACATGCTTCGCAACGACCACCTCTGACATTAAAAGAGAATCGGCTTGCGGTATATCCTTTTTGCTTTGCGTCAACCGTTGAGGCAAACAACTCACGAATACTTGTGAAAACACCAGTATATGTGGCCGGGTTTGAACGAGGTGTTCTGCCAATTGGCGACTGGTCAATGTCAACCACTTTATCAAGCTCGTTCGTGCCTTTAATTTTTTTATGCGCACCTGCAAACTTTTTTGCACCGTTGAGCTTTGTTGCAAGGTGTTTATACAGTATTCCATTTATCAGAGAGGATTTCCCTGAACCCGAAACGCCTGTAACGCAAACAAATTTACCGAGCGGAATTTTAACATCTATATTATCAAGGTTGTTTTCACAAGCCCCAATTATTTCAAGAAATTTGCCATTTCCCTTGTTTCTCTTTTCGGGTATAGGCACAAATTTTTCTCCACTGAGATACTGACCTGTTATAGACTCTTTACAAGCTTTGATATCATCGACCGAGCCGGTACAAACAATTTCACCGCCATGAATACCTGCTCCGGGCCCTACATCGACAATATAGTCGGCGGCATACATTGTTTCTTCATCATGCTCAACCACTATAAGCGTGTTGCCCAAATCCCTCAACTTTTTCAATGTTTCGAGGAGCTTAGCATTGTCCCTCTGATGTAAGCCTATACTCGGTTCATCAAGTATATATAAAACGCCCATAAGCGACGAGCCTATTTGAGTTGCAAGACGTATTCTCTGACTTTCACCACCTGATAAGGTTGCCGAGGTACGGGAAAGGCTGAGGTAATCAAGCCCCACGCTTGCCAAAAAGCTGAGCCTCTCTCTAATTTCTTTAATTATAGGGTTTGCAATCATCCCTTCACGCTCACTGAGCTTTAATTCATCAATAAAACTCAACGCTTTTCTAATTGACTTGTGGACAAACACATCAATGTTTATGCCACCCACGGTAACACTCAATGATTCGGGTTTTAGTCTTGCCCCTTTACAGGCAGAGCATTTTTGAACTGTCATATATTGGCCTATTTCCACCTTTGACCATTCACTGCTTGTTTCTTTGTACCGTCGTTCAAGGTTGTTTGCTATACCTTCAAACTCAGTCATATAGGTACCACTACCATATTCATTTTTTCTATGCAATTTTATTTTTTTACCCTTAGTCCCGTAAAGCAAGGTGTCAAATGCCTTTTTTGACAAATTCTTAACAGGTGTATTCATAGAAAAACCGCAATATTCAGCAATTCCCTCATAATACATTTGCGCTATTGTCCCACCCTCTGCGTTTGACCAACCGCTTGCCTTAACGGCACCCTTTTTCAACGAAAGGTTCTTGTTCGGTATAATCAAGTCAGGGTCAGGCTTCATAAAGATACTCAAGCCTGCGCAAACAGGGCAGGCACCGAATGGACTATTAAAGGAAAACATTCTCGGTTCAAGCTCTTCAATGCTTATGCCGTGCTCAGGGCAGGCATAGTTAAGTGAAAACAAAAGCTCTGAGCCGTCAATAATATCGATGCCGATTGTTCCATCAGTTAATGATGTTGCCGTTTCTATTGAATCGGCAAGTCTTCCTCTAATTTCTTTCTTAATTATAAGCCTATCTACAACGATTTCTATATTGTGCTTAATATTCTTATCAAGCTTGATTTCTTCTGAAAGGTCGTACATTATGCCGTCAACACGCGCTCTTACAAATCCACTTTTCGCAGCGGATTCAAGCTCCTTTACAAACTCGCCTTTTCTGCCCCTTGCTATGGGTGCGAGCACCTGTATCCTTTGCCCTTCTGGCAATTCCAAAACCCTGTCAACAATATCATCAACCGTTTGACGGGATATTTCTTTGCCACACACTGTGCAGTGTGGTATGCCTATCCTCGCATAAAGCAAACGAAGATAGTCGTATATCTCCGTAACCGTACCGACTGTTGAGCGAGGATTCTTTGATGTTGTTTTTTGGTCTATGGATATAGCAGGAGAAAGCCCCTCGATGTAATCCACATCGGGCTTTTCCATCTGCCCTAAAAACTGTCTTGCATAGGAAGACAACGACTCAACATATCTGCGTTGCCCTTCTGCATAAATTGTGTCAAATGCAAGGGAAGTTTTGCCCGAACCTGAAAGTCCCGTAAAGACAATAATCTTGTCTCTCGGTATTTCAAGATCTATATTTTTTAAATTGTTTTCTCTTGCACCCTTAATGATCAAATTCTTCTGTGCCAAAATGTTTCCTCCGTGCTATTACTAGCCCTGTCTGAGTTTGTCTATTCTATCTCTTAAATAAGCGGCATGCTCAAATTCAAGAATTTTTGCGGCGGACTTCATCTCCGCTGTCAGTTTAATTATGAGCTGTTCTCTTTCTTTTCTACTCATTTTTATTATAGGCTTTTCGTTGTCTGACTTTCTTGAAATCTCAATAATATCGCTTACATCTTTAATAATTGTTTTTGGTTTTATCCCATGTTTAAGGTTATGTTCAATTTGTCTTTCACGCCTGCGATTGGTTTCATATAAAGCTCTCTCCATAGATGGAGTAACTCTATCTGCATACATTATTACCTTTCCGTTCTCATTTCTTGCCGCTCTTCCAATTGTTTGAATCAGTGCAGTTTCAGAGCGCAAAAAGCCCTCTTTATCGGCATCAAGAATAGTAACAAGTGATACCTCAGGCAGATCTAAGCCTTCTCTTAGAAGGTTTATTCCAACAAGTGCATCAAATTCGCCGAGCCTTAAATCTCTTATTATTTCCATTCGTTCGATAGTATCCACATCATGGTGCATATAACGGACTTTAATGCTAAGGTCTTCAAGGTACTCCGTCAAATCCTCTGCCATCTTTTTGGTCAATGTTGTGATAAGAACACGCTCGTTTCGCTCCACCCTTTCATTTATTTCAGAAACAAGGTCATCTATCTGCCCATCAATCGGTCTTACTGAAATAACGGGGTCAAGCAAACCTGTAGGTCTTATCACCTGCTCTGCAATATGCGCACTTTTTTCTTTTTCTAATGCACCGGGGGTTGCGCTGACAAATATTTTTTGCCCAACCCGCTCATAGAACTCATCGAATGTTAAGGGCCTGTTATCATATGCAGACGGTAACCTAAACCCAAAATTGATAAGGCTATCCTTCCTTGAACGATCGCCCCCATGCATTCCCCTAACTTGTGGCAATGTTACATGGGATTCATCAACGAAAAGCAAGAAGTCATCCGGAAAATAATTCAACAAAGTAAACGGAGGCGAACCCGGCTGTCTATCTGACATCACTCGCGAGTAATTCTCAATACCCTTGCAAAATCCTGTTTCGCGCAGCATTTCTATATCATATTCGGTTCTTTGTTGTATTCTTTGGGCTTCAATCAACTTGCCTTGTGCTTGAAAATCCTTTACACGCTCTTGCATTTCGCTGTAAATCTTGCTGATTGAACGCTCCATTTTTTCGGGCGCTACAACATAATGCGAAGCAGGGTAAACAGCAGCATGAGATATAACACTTTTCACCTTGCCCGTTAGTGCATTAATTTCACTTATTCTATCAATCTCATCCCCAAAAAACTCCACCCGAATTGCATTTTCATTTGAATAAGCGGGGAAAATCTCAACAACATCTCCCCTTACTCTGAATTTGTTTCGGGTAAAGCTGATGTCATTGCGCTCATACTGTATTTCAACAAGCTTAGCAATAAGCTCATCTCGATTCTTTTGCATTCCCTGTCTTAATGAAATTACCATGCTTCTGTAATCAATCGGGTCACCTAAGCTATAAATGCAAGAAACACTCGCCACAATTATTACATCTCGCCTCTCGGACAATGCCGACGTTGCCGAATGTCGCAACTTATCAATTTCATCATTAATTGAGGAATCCTTTTCGATATAGGTGTCAGTAGTCGGAAGATATGCCTCGGGCTGATAATAATCATAATATGAGACAAAATACTCAACAGCATTTTCAGGAAAAAATTCACGAAACTCACTGCACAACTGCGCCGCTAAAGTTTTGTTGTGAGCTAAAACAAGCGTAGGTCGATTAACCCTCTCAATAACATTTGCCATTGTGAAGGTTTTGCCCGACCCCGTAACACCTAAAAGAGTTTGCTCCGTATAGCCCTCATTAAGGCCCGAAACAAGCTCCTCAATTGCCTGTGGTTGGTCGCCGGTTGGCTTATATTTTGAATGTAGCTTAAATTTATCCATTATTAGAACCTTTGTAAAACATCATATTAGATATGCTTTGAACTTTGTGTGTGAAGCCAATGAAAAAAGCTCGTCATTAGCATAAATTACATGGTCAAGCATAGTTATATTCACACTTCTGAAAAGGTCGGCAAGCTTTTTTGTTATTTCTAAATCCTCTTTAGAAGGTGCTGCAATTCCACTAGGGTGATTGTGGACCAAAACAACATTTGCCGCATCGTTTCTGAAAGCTATTTCAAGCATACTCCTGCTGTCAATAATAGTGCTGTTTTTCGAGCCACTTGAAACAACGCAACAATTATTAAGCCTACCACCGCTGTCAAAGCACATGAGGTACGCAACTTCACTCTTAACATTAATGTATTTTGCCCTTATATATTTTTTTATCTCTTCTAAATCAGAAAAAACAATTTTCCTGCTTGTTTTCTCGCTCAAATACCTCTGCGTTACCTGCGGAACAAGTGTTAACAATGAAGCCGACCTCGGCCCTATACCATCAACCTTTAGCAAATCCTCATAGGACGCCTCAAAGACTGCCGGCAGAGAACCGAACTCATTGATAAGATTGTGAGCAACTACGTTTGTATCGCAACGAGGGATTGTGTAGAACAACAAAAACTCAAGAACTTGATGCGACGAAAAACCGTTTATGCCCACTTTTTTGAATTTTTCCAACATTCGCTGTCGGTGTCCTGAATGAATGCTCATATGCACACCTAATTTACTTTATTTTTCTGCTCCCCAGTTTGGCAAGCTCAATTTTACCTTCCTTACAAATTGGACATTCCTCAGGCTCCCATGATGTAACCTGAGCTGAATAAACTGCCTTGAACGGCACCCCAAAGTCAATGTTTCCGCCTGTTCTATCAACAATTGAACCAACACCCGCTACAACTCCGCCAAGACTGTTGATAAGCTCAATAACCTCTTTTACTGAGCCACCTGTTGTTACAACATCTTCAACAACCAGCACCCGTGCACCCGGCTCAATTGCAAAACCTCTGCGCAACGCCATTTTACCATCAGGATCACGCTCGGTGAAGAAGTTCTCTGTCTTTAAATGGCGGCTTACCTCATAAGCCATTTGAACAGCGCCCATTGCAGGGCCTATTACAAGCTGTATACCGTTATCTTTAAAAATAAGGGCAAGCTCAGAGCAAAGCACCTCACTGTATTTCGTGTTTCTGAATATCTTTGCACACTGTAAATATTTATTGCTGTGTCTGCCAGAGGTGAGAAGAAAGTGCCCCTCCAACAAAACTCCAGCCTCCTTCAAAATTTCTGTTATTTTTTCTTGACTTAACATTAAAACACTCCTTAAAAAATTAATATCATATCTTTAATTATTATACATTATTTTGTCACTTTTGAAAAGTAAAGTTTTATGTTATAATAAACAAAATTTGAAACAAAGGAAGAAACTTATTGAAAAGCTTTGTTATAAACGAAAATGATAGCGGTCAAAGGCTTGATAAATATTTGTTAAAAAGCTTGCCTGCGTTACCTAAAGGTCTGCTTTACAAATATGTGCGGATTAAAAGAATAAAAGTCAACGGCAAGCGTGCCGAAATATCTGCAAAACTTAACAATGGCGACGTTGTTGATATGTACATCAACGATGAGTTTTTTGAAAACAATGAAGAAAACCTCGATTTTTTGGAAGCTTCAAATGAAATCAATATCATTTATGAAGACGATAATGTTTTGATTATTGATAAGGGGGTCGGTTTGCTTTCTCACCCCGACAAAGGTGAGTATATTGATACTCTTATCACAAGGGTCAAGCGGTATTTGTATGAACAGGGTTGCTATAACCCAAAAGAGGAAAACACCTTTTCGCCCGCACTTGCAAACAGAATTGACCGAAACACAAGAGGCCTTGTTATTGCGGCAAAAAATGCAAAGGCGCTCCGAATACTAAATGAAAAAATCAAAGTTCGGCAAATTCATAAGTTTTATTTATGCATTGTAGACGGGAACCCTTCAAAAGGAACAAAATCGTCCGACAACTGGATTCTACTTGACGGTTGGATCAAAAAGGACGAAAACAAAAACACTGTTTATGTCAACAACAAAAGCTTTGACGGAGCAAAACCGATTGAGACAAAATATAAGGTTATCGCCACAAAAAGTAATTTAAGCCTTGTTGAGGTCGATTTGCTGACAGGTCGAGCGCACCAAATTAGAGCCCATATGGCAAGTATAGGCAATCCCCTGCTCGGTGATAATAAGTATGGGCATAAGCACGAAAACAAAAGACTCGGGTATAATAAGCAGTTTTTGTGCTCTTATCGTTTAGAATTTGATTTTACAGACGATGCTGATATACTAAATTATCTCAACGGCAAGTCGTTTGAAATCAAAAATATCGAATTTGTAAATGACTTTTATAACGGAAATCTCGGCTCAAAATCTGTCTGATTGTGTAGAAATTGTAAATATTCAACCACTCAACATTAAAAAATAATAATTTCTATTGTAATATGAATCATTTTAGTTTAGAATGTTTATGTTATGTCGGCTTTTGCCGCACGGATTATCAATTTGAAAAGGATGGTTTGGAAAATGGCAAAACAAAACAATAATGAAATGAGCGCAGCCGAAAAATATCGTCTTGAGAGAAGCAAGAGATTAAATGAAGCAAACAAAAAAACTAAAAAAAGAAGGGCTAAGCACCCAAAGCTTCTTAAAATTATAAAGAGAGTTGTAACCGTTGTTCTCGCGGTTGCCATTGTTGGAGGTACAGGATATTATGTCATTGACAGATATTCGGGCATACCTGAAAGAATGAGAACAACCTTAACAATTGGCAACACAAAAGTTTCAATGGCGCAGTATCAGCTCGCATACTTGTCAAAATATAATGAAAACATAAGCCTTGCTGAGCAATATGCTCAATATGGTTATAATTATGGATTTGATGCACAAACTTCCCCCGCCGAGCAGCAGAGCTATTTCACAGATGAAAACGGCGACTATATGATGTGGGACAAATACCTTAGAGACCAATCTATTCAGTCGCTAAATGAAATGTATGTTTTATACCATGCAGCCCTTGATGAGGGGTATGAGCTCAATGATGAAGACCGCACAGCTGTTGCAGAACAAGTCGAATCCCTTCGCCAAAGTGCAACGAGTGCCAACCTCGGCCTTAATGCTTTTCTTAAAGTTAACTACGGCAAAGGCATAAACAAGCGTGTTTTTGAAAATTACCTTGAGGTTTCATCCGTGGTTTCAAGATTCCAACAAGATAAGCAGGAATATTTTGGTGACCAATACACAGATGAAATGCTAGTAAAAGAATACAACGAAAACCCAGACGAGTTCGATGTAGTTGACCTCAGATATTTCAAAATGAATATTGAACAACTATCAGATAATGAAGATGGGTCAGAAACCGAAGAAGCTTTAGAAAAAAGACAAGAAAAAGAAAAAGCTTTTACTAAAGCAATAGCAGACGATATGCTCAACGAAATCACCGATGAAGAATCTTTTATCGCAGCATCTGAAAAATACTATGTAAGACTTGCAGATATTGCTAAAGAGAAGGGCGAAACAATTGACACCTCCAACTTTGACGCCGACGTCGCAACAGGACATTATAGAACAGCATTCTCCACGCTCGAATCTTCTATTTCAGAAGAGGCCGCAAAATGGGTTTTTGATAACGGCAGAAAAGCTCTTGATAAAAATGTTTTTGTTACCGATTCAGCTTGTTTTGTTGTGCTTTTGACTGACACACAATACCCAGCAAACACAATTGATGTTCGCCATATTCTATTCAAATTCAATGAAACTTCTGAGCAACCGACAGATGACGAAAAAAAGGTCACCTTTGAAAAGGCAGAATCTCTTTTGAATGATTGGAAAAACGGTGATGCAACAGAAGACAGCTTTGCAGAGCTTGCCATACAAAACACTGAAGATGGTGGCTCGAAAGAAAATGGCGGCTTATATGAAGCTGTAAAACCTGGTCAAATGGTTGCAGCTTTTGATAATTGGAGTTTTGATAAATCTAGAAAACCTGCCGACACAGACATTGTTGAAACATCTTACGGTTATCATGTAATGTATTTTGTTTCTAATAATACAGATGATCTGCTTTGGAAAGAAACTCTTATTGAAACACACACGCAAGATGACTATTCTGCTTTCATTGAAGAACAGCTTGACCTTGAATCAAACAAGCTTGTTGAAAAGAATATAGTTCTTACCAAGGCTACTGAAAATGCAATTAAATCAATTGAAAAAATAGTGCAAAGCAATGCAAATTCTGCACAGTACGGTGCGTATTAATTTGTAGTATAGCAAAAGGGGCTGTCATTTTAGACAGCCCCTTTTTTAATGTTTGTTTATTGTTTATTATCATTGTCTCTTATGGCTACTCTTCTGATTTTGCCGTTAACCGTTTTTGGTAGTTCATCAACAAAATCTATAACTCTCGGGTATTTATAAGGTGCGGTAACTTTTTTCACATAGCTTTGAAGCTCTTTTTTAAGCTCTTCCGATGGTTTGTAGCCTTTTGCAAGAACAATGGTGGCCTTGACAAGATTACCTCTTAATACATCAGGAACGCCTGTAACAGCACATTCCACAACGCTTGGATGCTCGGCAAGAACGCTTTCTATTTCAAATGGGCCAATCCTGTACCCCGAAGATTTAATAACATCATCAGTTCTGCCAACATACCAATAGTATCCGTCTTCATCCTTCCATGCCGTATCTCCCGTATAATAAACCTTTCCGTTCCACGCTTCGCTTGTTTTTGCCTCATCACGATAATAGTATTTAAAAAGACCGTACGGAACATTTTTATCTGTTCTAATAATAATTTCGCCAGTAACTCCAGGCGGTACCGACTTTCCGTCCTCGTCAACAATATCAACGTCATAGTGAGGAACAGGTTTGCCCATGGAACCTGGTTTTGGTGTTGACCCAATAAGGTTTGCAACTGTAACGGTCGTTTCCGTTTGACCGAAACCTTCCATTAGCTTAATCCCCGTTTGTTCATACCATTTATTAAAAACATCAGGATTGAGTGCTTCGCCTGCAATAGTGCAATATTCCAACGCGCTTAAATCATAGGATTTGATATCCTCCTGCAACAGAAATCTAAACATTGTCGGAGGGCAACAAAGAGAGGTTATTGAGTATTTTTCTAAAACCGAAAGTATTTGTGCAGGGATAAATTTATCAAAATCGTAAACAAAAACACAGCTCTCCATAAACATTTGACCATAAAGTTTGCCCCACACTGCCTTACCCCAGCCTGTGTCGGCAATAGTGAAGTGAACACCGTCAGGTTTAACATTATGCCAATACTTTGCAGTTGTGAGGTGCGCAAGTGCATAGGTGTGTGTATGCAATGCCATTTTGGGGTTTCCCGTTGTGCCGGAGGAAAAATACAGAATCAAAGGCTCGTCAATGTGTGTTTCAACTCGTTCAAAACTCTCGTCAGCCTCTTCCATTTCAGACATAAAATCATCCCAACCGACTCTTTTGCCGTTGACCATCATTTTAGTTTCAACCGTTGGGCACTCTGACAATGCTTGCTCGATATGCTCTGCTGTGTCTCCTGCTCCCGTGCAGATAATAGCTTTTACGCTCGCAGCATTTGATCTGTAAATTACATCATGCTTCGTGAGCAAAAATGTTGCAGGTATTATTACCGCACCAAGCTTATGCAGGGCAAGAACAGTAAACCAGAATTGATAATGACGTTTTAGTATCACCATTACCATATCGCCTTTGCCTATACCTTTTTTTCTGAGCATGTTTGCAGTTTTATTGCTATATTTTTGTAAATCGCTATATGTAAAGCACTTCTCATCCCCCTCGGGGTTGCACCAAAGCAACGCCTGTCGGTTAGGCTCAGCTTTTGCAATCTCATCAACGACATCATAGGCAAAATTAAAATTATCCTGACATTTTAATTTGTAGTCAATTATTTTGCCGTCTGCATCAAACACTTCATCTACATATTTGCTGTTTAGATTGATCATGTTTATCCCTCCTTTTGCTTTTCAGGTTTTTTCAGAATAATAGCAAGGAATTGGCACTCCTTACCGTTTGTTGCAATCATCCCGTGACCATGGGAGGAATCATAAAGAACAGCGTCACCCTCATTAAGAATCTCAATATGGTTTTCAAAAGCAACCTTTAAGCTGCCGCTTATAACAAAATCAAACTCCTGCCCTTCGTGAGTTGAAAGATGAATAGGCTTTGATTGCTCCTCCTCAGAATATGGAGCAGTGACAAGAAACGGCTCACAAAGCTTATCCTTGAAACGATAACCGAGGTGAGAATAATGAAACCCTGAGCGGCGTTTCATCGGCAACCCCTCGCCTTTTCTGATAATCGAATAGAATGAAAGTCTTGGATTGTCCCCCGTGAGGATCTCTATCATATCCACTCCGAACTTTTCTGCACACTTGTAAATAAAGGTAAACGAAAAATCCATTTCGCCTGCCTCTGCTTTCTTATACTCCTCAACAGTGCAGCCGATTTCTTTTGCCATATCCTCAGTGCTGATTTCCATAATATCTCTAAGGGTACGTATTCGCTGAGCAATTTCACCAATAATTAATTCCATGCATAAAACCTCCCTTAAAAAATAAAAAACGCCCCATCTTTAAGTATGGGACGAATTAATTCGTGGTACCACCCAAATTCAGTGTAAAAACACTCTTAGGCTCCGGCAAGCCTTCGACTTTAACGCAGTCGCAACGGGAGCACCTACTTGCAAAATATGCTTTCGAACCCCGGCTCGGAAGTGATAAGTTTTTGTGTGCCGTGCCCGTTCACACCAACCACAGGCTCTCTGATACAGCTTGAAACAAAAACAATCTCCGTCATTGCCTTTTCTTTGGATTTAATTGTGATAATATTATATGATAAGCAAAAATAATTGTCAAGCGGTTGGTAAATGTTTTTGTGTGCCTCGAATATCTTGCTCTTTTTAAAGGTAAGTGATATAATGTTTAAGCGTTTGCTTTGGGCAAAAGCATTATATATATAGAGGTGTTACTTTTGAAAAAGTATGATGTGATTATTATTGGCGCAGGTCCGGCAGGAATTTTCACTGCACTCGAGATTTATAAAAAATCCTCGCCGAAAACAAAAATTCTTATAATCGATGAAGGTATTTCTATTGAAAGGCGAACTTGCCCCGCAAGAAAGAATGGGACTTGCGTGCGTTGCAACCCTTGTAACATTATGAGCGGTTGGGCAGGTGCAGGAGCTTTTTCCGATGGAAAACTGTCCTTATCTGAAGAAGTTGGTGGCAATCTAACAAGCTATCTGCCTATTGATACAGTACGTGAGCTTATTAAATATACAGACAGTATATATCTAGATTTCGGTGCGCCAGAAAAAGTGCATGGACTTAATGACAGAAAAGTTGAAGAAATCGCCTACGAATGCTCAAAACATAACATACATTTAATTCGTTGCCCTGTTAGGCACATGGGCACAGAATATTCATACGATGTTCTCAAGGGTATGTATGACCATCTCTGCAAAATTGAAGGGTTTACCTTCATTGGGAGTGCACACGCAGACCCTATAATATGTGATGACAACACCGTAAAAGGCGCAAAAATCACGTACAAAAACGGTAAAACCGAAGAAATAGAATCAAAGTACGTTGTTGCTGCACCAGGCAGAGGCGGTGCAGAATGGCTTGCCAAAATAGCGTCAAAGCACAACATAGGAATCAAAAGCAATGAGGTTGATATCGGTGTGCGTGTTGAGGTACCGAATTCTGTTATGGACACCGTTACAAAACATCTGTACGAAGCTAAAATGGTTTATTATTCTGATACATTTGAAAGCAAGGTCCGCACTTTTTGTATGAATCCCGGCGGAATGGTCAGCGAGGAGCACTACAATGCAGGCTTCAACAACACATTCAAGGATAGCATAGCCGTTGTTAACGGTCACAGTTATGCCGACACGGAGTTGCAAACTGAAAACACCAACTTCGCCTTGCTTGTTTCAACAAGGTTTACAGAGCCCTTTAATCAACCGATTGAATATGGTCGTTATATCGCTCAACTTGGCAACATGCTTACAGGTGGCGGTGTTATGGTGCAAAGATTAGGAGACTTGCTTCTAGGCAGAAGAACCGATGATTCGAGGCTGAAAAAATCGACGACACGCTCAACATTGTCAACTGCCGTTCCCGGCGACCTATCCTTTGTCCTCCCACACAGACATCTGACAAGCATTATCGAGTCTTTGAAGGCTTTTGATAAAATAGTTCCCGGCCTTTTTTCTAAAAACACTCTTCTTTATGGTGTTGAGGTTAAGTTTTATTCATCAAATTTAGAGGTTAACAACAACTTTGAAACAAAAATTAAGGGCTTTTACGCAATAGGCGACGGCGCAGGGATCACAAGAGGTCTTATGCAAGCTTCAGCAACCGGCATTGTCGTTGCAAGAGATATAATGAATATAAAATAATTTTTTATTTACGGTCGGCTATTAAGTCGGCCGAATTTTTTTAATTTATTGATGAAATTGAGCTTTTCTGTTAAAAATAATATTATCTGTTTCATGAAAACAATTATATTATATGATATAATATTGCTTGCTCAATTCAAGTCAATTATTTTATTGTGGAGGATGTTTATGATAAGAACACAAATAAGTGAAATTTACCAAAACCAGTCAGAACTCACGGAGAAAACGCTAACTGTTTGCGGCTGGATAAAAACTGTTAGAGATTCAAAAACAATTGGCTTTATGGATATTAATGACGGTAGCTCTTTTAAAAATTTGCAGGTTATTCTTGAGCAAGACAAGCTACCAAACTTTAAGGAAATAACAAAACTGAATGTCGGCGCGGCCGTCATAGTAAAAGGCAAGCTTATTCTGACACCAAACTCAAATCAACCTTTTGAAATCAACGCTCTAAGCGTCGAAGTTGAAGGAACCTCTACCCCCGATTATCCTTTGCAAAAGAAGCGACATTCCCTCGAATATTTGAGAACCATAGGGCATCTACGCCCAAGAACAAACACATACAGGGCAGTTTTTTCTGTTCGCAGTGCTGCCTCGTTTGCTATACACAGCTTTTTTACACAGCAAGGCTTTGTTTATGCACACACTCCGATTATAACCTGCAACGACTGCGAGGGTGCAGGTGAAATGTTTAAAGTTACTTCACTTGATATAGATAACACGCCAAAAAACAGTGACGGCACAACGGACTATTCTCAAGATTTTTTTGAAAAGCCTGCATTTCTTACCGTTTCCGGGCAACTTCAAGGTGAATCAATGGCACTTGCATTCGGTAAAATATATACTTTTGGTCCCACATTCAGGGCAGAAAAGTCCTATACGCAAAGACATGCGGCGGAGTTTTGGATGATTGAGCCCGAAATTGCTTTTGCAGATCTTGAGGATGATATGGAGCTTGCTCAATCAATGATAAAATATGTCGTAAAATATGTGCTTGACAACTGCAAACACGAGCTTGATTTTCTTAACCGTTTTATTGACAAGGGTTTGCTTGAAAGGCTTAACGCTTTGGTAAACTCCGATTTTGCGCATATAACCTATACTGAGGTTATAGAACTTCTTGAAAAACACAATGATCAATTTGAATATAAAGTCAGTTGGGGTTGTGACCTTCAAACGGAGCACGAACGTTATCTTACAGAAAAAATATTTAAGCGCCCGGTGTTTGTTACGGACTACCCAAAAGAGATTAAGGCATTTTATATGCGACTAAATGACGACGGCAAAACCGTTGCAGCTATGGATTTATTAGTAATGGGCATAGGTGAAATTATTGGTGGCAGCCAACGAGAAGAGAGAATTGATGTTTTGATAAAACGAATAGAAGAATCCGGTCTTAACCCTAAGGATTATGAATGGTACCTTGACCTTCGCAGGTACGGCAGTGTAAAGCACTGCGGTTTCGGGCTCGGTTTTGAGCGGTTAATTATGTATCTCACGGGAGTTTCAAATATCAGAGACGTTATCCCCTTCCCAAGAACTACAGGGAACGCTGATTTTTAATTAATTTTTGAAAGATTTATATTTTATAGTTGCAAAATTACAGTTAGTGTATTAATATATAGTGTAATTAAGTTTAATTATGAATTTTTTGTGGAGGAATAACACCATGGTATCACTTTTAAAAATGCCAAAAAACGAACTAGAAAGCCTTCAAAATACACTAAGAGATCAATATGAAGACTTTAAGGCGAAGGAATATAATTTTGATATGACTAGAGGCAAGCCCAGCTCTGATCAGCTTGACCTTTGCAACGAAATGATTAAAGATGATTCACTTTATAATGATCCAAAGAGTTCAAACGGAATAGATTGTCGCAACTACGGTGTTCTTGACGGAATACCCGAGTGCAAACAGCTTTTTGCTGAGCTTCTTGATGTCGATGAAAAAAACATCATCATTGGCGGCAATTCAAGTTTAAACCTTATGTTTGATTATGTATCACAGTGCATGACACACGGCTCGGGCGATTTGCCGTGGGCGGCACAAGGTAGAATTAAATTTGCCTGCCCCGTCCCCGGTTATGACAGACACTTCACTATTTGCGAACATTTCGGCATTGAAATTGTAAATGTTCCTATGCTCGATGACGGGCCGGATATGGATTTCTTAGCTGATTTAGTTAAAGATAGTAGCGTAAAGGGAATGTTCTGTGTTCCGAAATACTCTAACCCAGAAGGGAAAACCTTTTCTGATGCGGCTGTTAAAAAGCTCGCCGCTTTAAAGCCTGCCGCAAAGGATTTTCGAGTTATTTGGGACAACGCTTATTGTATTCATGACCTTAACGCAACGCCCGATAATTTGATAAATATTTTTGACGCATGCAAAGAGTATGGCAGCGAAGATATGTTTGTTGAGTTTGCCTCAACTTCAAAAATCAGCTTTCCGGGTTCTGGCATTTCTGTTATAGTAGCATCTGACAACAATATTGACGCAATAAAAAAACGCTTTTTTGCACAAACCATTGGTTACGATAAGCTTAATCAGCTTCGCCATGCAAGATTTTTCAAAAATGCTCAAGGTGTTCGTGATCATATGAAAAAACATGCACAAATTCTATATCCTAAATTTGAGGCTGTTACATCTGCCCTTGAAAAAGAGCTTACGGGGTTGGAAATAGCAAGTTGGAATAAACCAAACGGAGGTTACTTTGTCAGCTTAAACGCAATGGATGGCTGTGCAAAAAGGATTGTCGAGCTTTGCAAGCAGGCAGGTCTTGTTCTTACCCCTGCGGGAGCAACATATCCATATAAAAACGATCCGAATGACTCCAATATAAGAATTGCGCCTACCTTCCCCCCTGTTGAGGATTTAAAGGTTGCTGTTCAAATTCTTTGCTTGTGCATGAAGCTTGCTGCTGTTGAAAAACTTTTGCAAAAATAAACATTTATTGATTATTTATCCTAATAATTTTCATTTTACAAAAAACTGTATAAAATCAAAAGAATATAGTTTAATTTGTAATATAATGT
>DASRNM010000082.1:0-11714 GCA_035647435.1 Clostridia bacterium | reverse complement strand
TGTAATAATAGATTTGGAAGAAAAGAAAAACAGACAAAATCAAACGTCTATAGTCTACGCTTATAATGATGAAGGTCGGGCAGTTGAGATTGCAAGATTGCACGGCAGAGAAAACAGAATTTGGGTTGACCTTGACGAAATGCCCGAAAATCTTATAAAAGCCTTCATAGCGTTGGAGGATAAAAGATTTCATTCTCATAGCGGTGTTGACTGGGTTCGTTTCACAAGTGTTATCACAAAATATAACCTCAACCAAGGTGGTTCAACCATAACGCAACAGTTAATTAAAAACTTAACGGGCGATAAGGACGTAACCTTTTTTAGAAAATATAAAGAAATACTTGCTTCTCTTAACCTTGAGGAGCACTATTCAAAAGAAACAATTCTTGAGGCATACTTGAATACTCTTTACCTTGGCAGTGGTTGTTACGGAGTTCAGACTGCTTCTGAAACTTATTTTGGCAAAAACGCTTGGGAGCTGAATCTTGCCGAATCTGCTGTTATTGCTGCAATCACTCAATACCCCTACAAATATAATCCTCTTGTAAACATCGAAGAAAACCGAAAACGGCAGATATATTGTTTGAGCCAAATGCTTGAACAAGGGATTATAAGTCAAGAGGAATATGATGAAGCAATCGAATATGAAATTATCTTGACAAACAACGAGAAATATATTTCAAACAACACAGATAAAGAAAATAAAGAAGAAAAAATCGATATAAAAAATGAGTATCAAAGCTTTTATGTCGATTATGTAATTGATTGTGTTATAAGTGAATTGCGTAAAAAAGAAGGTTTAACACGTCAACAAGCAACTGAAAAAATCTATTACGGCGGTCTCAAAATCTATTCGGCTGTTGATAAAAATATACAAGAAGAGCTCAACGACGTTTACTATAATCGTGTTACATTTCCAAAACAAAAAGATACAAAAGAGAAGCCCGCTGTTCAATCTTCTATGACAATAATGGACTATAGTGGCAGAATTGTCGGGATTGTTGGACAGGCCGGTCAAAAAAACGGAGACCGTTGCTTAAATAGAGCGGTTAGTTCCCCACGTCAACCTGGTTCAACAATCAAGCCGTTGTCTGGTTATTCACCTGCAATTGAATTGGACCTTTTAACTTGGTCAACTATGATAAGAGACCACGCTTTAATGATTAACGGTTCACCATGGCCAAGAAATGTTAACGGCACTTTTGGTTCAGGCAGCAATGCTACAGTTCAATATGCCCTTGAAAAATCGTTAAATACGGTTTCTGCAAGAGTTATAAATGATTTTGTTGGTATAAACACCTCATTAGACTTTTTAAAAAATAAATTTCATTTTTCAAATGTCAGCGATAAAGACGACCGTTATTTACCGCCGATGGCTGTTGGTGCTATGACCTACGGCATGACAACATTGGAAATGACCGCCGCTTATGCGTCTTTTGGAAATGGCGGAAAGTATTATGAACCATATTGTTTTTATAAAGTTACAAATAGTGACGGTTCGGAAGTGATTTTAGAGCATAAGGAACACAGTGAGCAAATTCTATCACCAGCAACTGCTGATGTTATGTGCGAACTTCTCCAAACCGTAAAAACATCCACTTATGGCACAGGCTCTAATGTCAGAAAATTTCAAATTATGTGCAAAACGGGTACAACTGATGAGGATAAAGACAGGTGGTTTGCGGGTGGCACCCCGCACTATGTTGCCACTGTGTGGTATGGTTATGATGAACCTAAAAGGTTGCATACAACCGTAAATCCAGCCGGAAGAATTTTTATAGAAGTATTTAATAGAATTCATAAAAATCTCGAGAAAAAAGAATTCCCCAAAAGTGGTTTAACAATCGAAAAGCAATACTGCACAAAAACCGGGTTAATTGCAAGTCCTTCTTGCACTTCTACAAAAACAGGATGGTACAAAACAACAAATACACCTGCAACATGCTCTTCGTGTTCTGTTGCCACTGGTTTATTGGGTTCGCTTTTCAATAATAGTAACAATAACAATGAAGATAACGACATTGAAAATGTTGTTTTGAATGATAATGAAATTGAGAATGGCAACGAAGAATAGATAACTTTTTAATTTATCGGAGGGAATAAATGAATAGCATATTAATTAAAAACGCAAGAATTATTGATCCAAGCGGCGAGTTTGACAGAATCGGCGATATATATGTCGGCGGTAATTCTATAATCTCCATCGGAGAAAATCTGAAAATGGATGCTGATAAAGTTATTGATGCAACAGGGCTTGTGGCTGCGCCTGGTCTTGTTGACATGCATGTTCATTTGAGAGACCCAGGCTTTACTGATAAAGAAGATATTTTTTCGGCAAGCGAGGCAGCGGCAGCCGGCGGAGTAACAACCATTCTTGCTATGCCTAACACTGACCCCGTTTGCGACAATGAAAACACAATAAAATATGTATCAGCAAAGGGTAACGAAGCTAAAATAAACATTCTTCCCGTCGCTGCCATAACAAAAGGCTTAGACGGTCAAGAGCTTACAGATTTCGCTTCACTCAAAGCTGCTGGTGCAGTAGCTTTTTCTGATGATGGAAAACCTGTTTCTACGGCAGCAATGATGCGAGAGGCAATGACAATGGCTTGCTGGATTGATTCGCCAATACTTGCACATTGTGAGGATTCAAGCCTTGCTCAAGACGGGCTGATTAATGAAGGAGTAATATCAGAAGCCTTAGGCATTAAAGGCATCCCTGCCGCCGCAGAAGACGTTGGTGTAGCACGTGAGATTGCTCTTGCCGCATCAACTGATTCAAGAGTGCATATTTGTCATGTTAGCTCCGAAAAAGCAATCAACCTGATAAGATTTGCCAAAAAAAATGGAATAAAAGTTACATCAGAAACTTGTCCTCATTATTTTGCACTTAATGAAGAGTTGATGTTCCATCAGGATGCAGATTACAGGATGAATCCACCACTCAGAACAGAGATGGATAGACGGGCTGTTATAAGGGCTATAATTGACGGTACAATAGACGCAATTGCAACTGACCATGCACCCCATACTCCAAAAGAAAAATCAGACTTTTTCGCTGCGCCAAATGGTGTCATAGGTCTTGAAACTTCTTTGGCTGCAGGTATTAAATATCTTGTCAACACAGGGTATATCAGCTTGTTCAAATTGTTGTACATGATGAGCACAGTGCCCGCTGAAATCATCGGAATTAATGCAGGAGGATTAAGGGTAAATTCGCCAGCTGACATAATGATTTTTGACCCAAATGAAAAGTGGATTGTTAAACCCGAAAATTTTCACGGTAAATCAGTAAACTCCGCATTCAAAGGGCTTGAATTGACAGGCAAGGTTAAGTTTACAATTTGCTCCGGAAAATTAATATATAATGACAATGAATGAGGTATTTGAATGTCTTTTGATAGATTAATTGTAGCAATCGCAAAAAAGAAGAACCCTACAGTCGCAGGGCTTGACCCGAGGCTTGAGTTTATACCCGAATACATCAAACAAGAATCGTTTCTAAAATTCGGAAACACACTTGAAGCTGCTTCAAATGCAGTTTTTGAGTTCAATAAAGGGCTTATTGATGCGCTTTTTGACATTGTTCCCGCAATAAAACCGCAGTGCGCTTACTATGAAATGTACGGTTGGCAAGGCATGAGAGCGCTGTTTCAAACAATTGAATATGCGAAAAGTAAAGGTATGTTTGTTATAACAGACGGTAAAAGAAATGATATTGGCTCAACCATGCAAGCGTATTCAAATGCACACCTTGGTAAAATCAATGTTAACGGCGAAAGCATTCATCCATTTAATGCTGACGCACTAACTGTCAATGGCTACCTCGGAAGTGATGGAATCAACCCGTTGTTAGATATATGTAATGAATTTGACAAGGGTATTTTTGTTCTTTGTAAAACATCAAACCCATCTTCCGGAGAGCTCCAGGATAAACTTATTGATGGCACGCCCGTTTATAGGGTTATGGGCGATATGTGCGAGAAGTGGGGAGAATCTTCGAAAGGCAAATACGGTTATTCATCTGTCGGCGCAGTTGTCGGTGCAACATACCCTGAACAGCTTACGGATTTAAGAAAAAGCTTGCCTCACACATTTTTTCTTGTGCCTGGTTATGGTGCACAGGGTGGCAATGCAAGCGATATTGCAGGTGCTTTTGATGAAAATGGCTTAGGAGCTATTGTTAATTCGTCAAGGGCAATTATGTGTGCATACAAAAAAGCTGACACAGATGAAAGGGATTATGCTGTGGCAGCAAGAAATGAAGCTATCCGAATGAAGAATGAAATTACATCTGTTATACCTGAAATTAAAATAACAGAGTAGGCGGAGGACGGTTATTTGAAAAACATCAATGATATTTCTGTTGAAGGAATTTTTTATACAGCTTTTTCTGGTATTCCAATTCAGTTTATGCCTAACGATACTGTTCCGAAATTTGACAAATCGCGGGCATATGACAAATTTATTAAGCTAATGGAAGGGAGCGGAGCTAATGCTTAGTTTAATAAAAAAGGTTTTAATTATTGGTTCTGGCCCCGTTGTAATAGGCAACGGCTCTGAATATGATTATTCGGGTTTTCAAGCTTGTAGAGCACTAAAAGAAGAAGGGATTGAGGTTGTTCTCGTAACATCAAACCCTGTAACCTTTATGACAGACAACGATGTGGCAGATTCAATTTATATTGAGCCGTTGAATTCAGATATTATTAAAAGAATTATTTCTGCTGAGAAACCTGACAGCATTTTGCCTACAATGGGTGGTGATAGGGCTTTTGAACTATGTATTGAACTGCACAGAAGTGGCTTTCTAGATGATAAAAAAATCAAAATGCTATCCGTTAGCCCGGAGCTGATTTCGAATGTCCAAAACAAACAAGAATTTCAAAAGTTCCTTAATAAATCCAAAGAGCCAACTGTTGAATCAACAGTTGTAGGCAATGTTGATGATGCAATAGAATTTGCGAAAGAAATCGGTCTGCCTGTTATAGTCAGGCCTGCATATTCTGCCGCCTCAAAGAATGCAGATTTTTGTTACAGTGTCGAACAATTAAAGAAAAAAGCAAAGCAAGCACTAAAGTCTTCAGTTTTAAAACAAATTTTCGTTGAAAAAAGTATTTCTGGTTGGAAAGAGATAGAATTTGAAGTTATTAGAGACAGTGCAGGCAATTGTATAAGTATATCTAACCTTGAAAACATTGACCCAGTTGGAATTCATACAGGTGACAGCGTGATAGTAACACCTTCACAAACCTTGACAGAACGTGAAAATTCAACTTTAAGTACATCTGCAAAAAATATTGCGTCATGTTTGGGTGTTGTAGGCAGTTGTAATGTGCAATTTGCACTTAAACCCGACGGAAGTGAATATGCTGTTTTGGACGTTGACCCAAGGGTTAGTCGTTCTTCGTCGCTTGTTTCAAAGGTTACAGGTTACCCAATAGCTAAAATATCTGCAAAAGTCGCTATTGGTTTGAAATTGTTTGATATTACAGAGTGCACAACAGGTTGCAATGAGCCTGATATTAACTATTGTGCGGTTAAATTCCCAACATGGTCATTTGGTAGCTTTGATGATGCAAGCAGAACGCTAGGCACTTCAATGCAGGCAACGGGTGCTGCATTTTCAATCGGCACAAGCTTTGAGCTAGCGTTCATGAAAGCAATACGGTCGATAAACATCGGCATAGATACTCCATCACTCCCGAAATTCACAGATTTAAGCGATGATGATATAATAGATGTCATTAAAAGTTCAGATAATGAGCGTGTATTCGCTGTTTATGAAGCCCTCAAAAGGGGAATTTCTCACGAGGTTATTCACGAAATCACCGGGATTGATTGCTGGTATCTTGTAAAGCTTAAAAACATTGCAGACATAGAAAAAACTATTAAAACTGATTTGACAAATGATACATATGCAAGTGCAAAAAGCCTAGGATTTTTAGATCAAACAATTGAAAGAATATCTGGAAAGAAATTGACAACAAAGACTTACCAAAATTATAAAACGGTTGACATCTGTGCCACTGAACTCTATGCGCAAAAGCCATATTTCTATTCCGCTTGGGATAATGATAACAAGGCGAATATGGTTGAAGATTTATCAAGCCAAGGCAAGAAAAAGGTGCTTGTGATATGCTCAGGTCCAACAGCTGTCGGATTTGGTGATGAGCTTGATTATTGCAACTCTCACTGTATTGCGGCACTCAATAAGTTAGGCTATTCCACCGTTGTGTTAAACAACAATCCTGACGCTGTTTCAACCGACAGTTCAATTTGTGACAAACTATTCATAGACCCATTAACGGTTGAAGACACAAAAAATGTAATTGATTCTGAACGTCCGTGGGGAGTTATATCACAGTTTTCTGGTGTAAATGCTCTTGATTTAACAAAGTCAACTGAACAATTACCGGTTAATGTTTTAGGCGCAAACAGCAAGCTTGTGGATTGTTTCTATAATTTTGACAAAATGGCAAGCATGCTTCAGGAACTAAACATTCCTTTCATGGCTGAACACAAATATAATGGAACCGTTATCGAGTGTGACGTTATTTATGACGGTGAAAATTGTTTTATCCCTGCTGTTGTTGAATTGATTGAACGTTCCAATGTAAATTCGGGGGATTCAATATCGGTTTATCCTGCAATAACCTTCTCTGAGAGTGTCAATGAAAAAATTGTAAATTATGCAAACATCATAGCAAAATATTTCGGAGTGAAGGGTTTAATAAACCTTCAGTTCATGCTTTACAATAACTCATTATATGTTACTGAGGTTTGCCACGACACTGTGCATAATATTCCGTTTGTCAGCAAGGCAACGGGGCTTCCTATTGTTGAAATTGCATTAAGATGTATGATCGGCGAAAAGCTCTCCGACATGGGTTATTCCAATGGTATATATCCAACAGGCAAACTATGCGCTGTAAGAGTTCCTGTTTTCAGCTTTGATAAGCTTAGCGGTGTTGACACAATGCTTGGTTCGCAAATGCAATCAACTGGCGAAGTTCTCGGTTTAGGTTCAAACTTTGAAGATGCTTTGTTGAAAGGCTTAACCTCATCGGGTATGCGTATCAAACGCTCGGGGAGTATTCTTGTTACTTTGAGAAACTCCGACAAGCAGGAGTCAATACCAGTGATAGAAAAATACGCTAATCTTGGATTCAAACTTTATGCAACGGCAGGCACTGCAAAAACATTAAATTCAAACTTTGTTGCAACCAATGCCGTCAAAAAGATTCACGAGGGCAAACCCAATACATTAGATTTAATTAATAAAAACAAGGTTGTATATGTTATTTCTACCTCAGAGTTAGGTAACTCGGAGCAAACCGACGATGTTAAAATCAGAAGGCAAGCTCTTGAACAACAAATTCCAACATTTACAACACTTGAAACGGCAAATGCTTTGACACGGTGCCTTGCCAACAAGCGTTCAATTGAGGACATTGAGATTATTGATATAAGCAAAAGATATTAACCATTTTGGAGGGTTATATGAGCATATTACAAGGTGATTATATTATTAAAAACAAAAAGCAATTGACAGACACCTGCTTTGATTTTGTGATAAACTGCCCTGAGCTTGCGAAAATATCGCAGGCAGGGCAGTTTGTTCATGTTTTGTGCGGAGATAAAACTTTACGCAGACCAATTTCTATATGCGAAATAGATAAGTCAAAAGGGGATCTGCGAATCGTATTTGATATAAGAGGCGAGGGCACGCTCTGGCTTTCAAAGCTAAACGCAGGTGAAAACATCAACGTTTTGGGCCCTCTCGGTAAAGGCTTCCCCCTTGATAAAAACAAAAAAGCACTTTTAATCGGTGGCGGAATTGGAGTTCCCCCACTTCTTGAATGTGCAAAATCTTATTCACCACAATCAAAGGCTATTTTGGGCTTCAAAAACAGCGAAAGTGCGATTCTTATTGATGATTTTAAATCATACTGCAATGCTGTTGAAATAACGACCGATGACGGAACATTGGGGCATAAAGGCTTTGTAACAGATGTTATGAAAACCCTTTTAATTGAAAACAGTTTCGATACGATTTGTGCCTGTGGTCCGACTCCTATGCTAAAATCCGTTTCTCTTTTGGCGAAAGAGCATTCGCTTGATTGTTTCGTTTCACTTGAGGAACGCATGGGTTGTGGTGTAGGTGCATGCCTTGGCTGCGCATGCAAAACTATAATAAACGGCAAAGAGAGTTATTCTCATGTATGCAAGGACGGCCCTGTATTTAATGCAGAGGAGGTCGTTTGGTAATGGCGAATTTAAAGGTTAATATTGCAGGTGTTGAGTTTAAAAACCCTATTATTACTGCATCGGGATCATATGGTTTTGGGCGTGAATATAATAAAGTTTTTCCTATTGAAAAACTTGGGGGCATTTCATGTAAGGGTACAACGCTTCAGGAGCGTTTGGGCAACCCACCACCTAGAGTAGCCGAAACTTCAAGCGGAATGCTTAACAGTGTCGGTTTACAAAACCCTGGTGTTGAACATTTTATAAAAGAGGATTTAGTCTGGCTTTCTCAAAAAAATATCGTAAAAATTGCCAATATAGCAGGCAGAACCTATGATGAATATTGTTGTGCTGTTGAGAAGTTAAATGACACAAATGTTGACATGATCGAGCTTAATATATCTTGCCCGAATGTTCGTGAAGGCGGTGTGTCTTTCGGCACAAGCCCAAAAGGCGTTGAAGAAATTGTTTCACGAGTCAGAAAGGTGTGCAATAAGCCTTTGATTGTTAAACTCACTCCAAATGTGACTGACATCTCAGAAATTGCCGCCGCTGCCGAATCGGCAGGTGCAGACTCTATTTCACTGATAAACACCTTAACGGGCATGCGAATTGATATAAATAATCGTAGGCCGATTTTAAAGAATAATACAGGTGGTTTATCGGGCCCTGCAATTTTCCCCGTTGCCTTGAGAATGGTTTGGCAAGTAGCTAACACTGTCAAAATTCCAGTTATAGGCATGGGCGGAATATCAAAATGGCAGGACGCTGTTGAAATGTTGCTTGCAGGAGCCTCAGCTGTTCAAATTGGAACAGCAAATTTCACAGATGCATTCACGCCAGTTAAGGTTATTGAAGGGCTTGAAAAATATCTAGATGATAACTCAATTAAGAATGTAAACGAGATTGTCGGAGAGGTTGTTGCCTGGTAATGGTTATTTTATCGGTTGATTACGGTGATAGCCGTACAGGGATTGCAGCTTGTGATAAGCTTGAAATGCTTGCTTCGCCAGTATGCGTGATTACACAAGGGTATGCACCTAAGCTTATAGCAAAAATAGTTGAAATTTGTAATGAAAGAAAGCCTGAACTTATAGTTGTGGGGTACCCGAAAAATATGGATTCAAGCGTTGGTGAAAGGGCACAAAAATGTGCAGACTTTGCTAAATTGCTTGAAGAAGAAACTAAAATCAAAACAGTTCTTTGGGATGAAAGGCTTACAACAGTCAGCGCCCACAATGCTTTGAACATAACAAACACAAGAGGCAAAAAAAGAAAGGCCGTTATTGATGCGGTTGCCGCAACAATGATTTTAGAGGACTATTTAAACTATCGGAGAAATCAAAATGAAGATTGATTCGAAAAAATTTAATACTAATGATAAGTGGAGAGGTTTATTGCTTTCCGCTTATTTTTCAATTGCCTTAATTATAGCTGTGTTGCCGTCTTTTAATAATATAGGTAATCTGAAAATTCAAATATTGCTAACATCATTTTTAGCAATATGCATTTCACTCGTGTCAATGCTTTACAAAAATGGGGTAAAGCTGTTGGGTTACGGTATGAGCGTTTTTTTAGTCGCTATGGTAATTTGGGCCTTAATCGCTCAAATATTTGCACAGCTACAAAGTGAAACTCCTTTTGAAAAATGGATTTATATTTTTTACTACGATAAGCCAATGACAATACTTATAATGTTTGTAGTGGTTTTTCTTGTTTTAGCATTAGTAAGATTGTTTTCACCGTTTGATGAAAAGTATTATGATTTTTTTAATGATTACAAAAGCTTTCTTAAAACATCAGGAATAAGTTTTCTCGTGTTCTATTTTTTGCTTTTGGTTTATACTTTCATTATTATCAGAACTCAAAAGTACTCATCACAGATTAACCTAACACCGTTTGCAAGCATTAAAAGTTATTTTCAAGGTGATATTTCTTATTATGAGGATTTTATGTATTTGTTTGGTAATCTATTAATCTTTTCGCCTTTGGGCTTTTTCTTGTTGATTTTCAAGAAAATAAAATGTGTTTTTGTCGCGATTATACCCATTGCCCTAAGCTGCACAATAGAAATATCGCAGCTACTTCTTGAAAACGGCAACTGTGATATAGATGATGTTATACTTAATTCGATTGGCTTCTATTTCGGAGCATTATTGTTTTATACAGCAAACCGAATAAGAAAAAAAGTTACAAAAGGCGAGGAAGACTCTATTTTTCATCTGTAACGCTTGTTTTTGTTTTGGATAACAGTTCTCTAATCCCCAATAAAAGAAGAAATGCACCAAAAATCTTTGCTAACAGGTCTGCACTTATTGACAGTGCAAGCCAAGCCCCCAGTGCAACACCACATACGCCACCAATTATAATAGGCAAAACCTCTCGCCACTTAATTAGTTTTTTTCTTGTGTGTAGAAAAATTGATAGAATAGCACAGGGGAGGAAGAAGATCAGGTTAATGCCCTGAGAGGTTAATTGATTTTCATTCAAAATCAATGTGAGGTACAAAACGAGCACACCGCCACCGCCGAGCCCCATCGCGCCAACTATTCCCGAAAACAGGGCGGCTAAAACATCAAACACCAAACTCATTTAAACAACATCCTCAATCCTGCCCAAATCATAAACAACGCAAATATCTTTTTAAGTATTTTTTCGGGAACTTTAGGCAGCAGCAACGCACCGATTACTGACCCGACAAGACCTGCAGGAATAAACGGCAATGCTTGTGAAAAGGCGACCTTCTGTGTTAAAATATATATAATAGCGCTCACGGCAGTTAAAGGTAAAATAACAGCAATGGCACTTGCATGTGATTGTTTTTGTGATAACCCCTGTTTTCTTAAAAGGGGGACGGCAATCATTCCTCCACCTGCTCCGAGCAGAGAATTTATTATGCCTACGCAAAAGCCGCCAAATATTTTAAAGATCAGTTTTTTTCTGTTCATATAATTATTATTGCCATGATAAAGATAATTATTTTCATATCACTCTTTTTTGCGCATATTTATTCTTTAGGGAGTGATTGTATGGATATTAAACGTATTAGACTTTTTATCATATTAATATTTGTTTTTCTTTTTGTTGTGAGCATTTTAGCATATGTTACAAGTAAAAAAAATTTCAGTGCACTTGAGTCGATCTCGGACAATGTCTATGAGCTCCCGACAGTAATAATCGATGCGGGGCACGGTGGCATTGACGGCGGTGCGTCAAGCTCTGACGGCACTGTGGAAAAAGGGATAAACCTATCTATTTCACTCAAGCTTAACGACATACTTAACAGTGTCGGTATTAAAACGATAATGACTAGAACTGAAGATATTTCTATCCATGACGATGAGGCAAAGACAGTTCGTCAAAAAAAGGTTTCAGACATACATAATAGACTGAAAATAATTGAAAAAAATGATGATGCGATATTTGTCAGTATTCATTTAAATCACTTTTCAATTCCAAAATAT
>DASRNM010000081.1:0-5317 GCA_035647435.1 Clostridia bacterium | reverse complement strand
TTACCAAACTGTGTCTTGTTATTTTTTGCTAATTATGCTATTATTCTATACAGTTGCACAGCATTTACTATCTGTGTTTATTTTCCTAATTCTAATAATGGCTCAGTTTTACTTTAATAAATAAGTTTATATAACTTGTTATACTTCAAAAAACTTTATGCAGGAGGTTGTTTCATGAAAGGCACGATAAGCAAGGAATGGTACAAAGAAATGAGCGTTTATCAGATTTGGCCAAGGAGCTTTTGTGATTCTAACGGTGACGGGATAGGCGACCTTGAAGGAGTTTTGTCAAAGCTTGACTATATTAAATCGCTGAATGTAGATGCGATTTGGTTTTCGCCACTTTTTTCCTCACCAAATGCAGATTACGGATACGACATTTCTGATTACCGTAATATTTCAAAGGATTACGGTGATATTGAAACATTTAAAAAGGTTCTCGATGAGGCACATAAACGAGGGCTGAAAGTTATTATTGATTTGGTTATTAACCACACCTCTGACGAGCACGAGTGGTTCAAAAAAAGCATGGAGAGTGAAGATAGCCCTTATCATGATTATTATTTTTGGAGAAAGGGCAAGGGCAAAAATCGCCCACCAAACAATTGGAGTTCGCTCTTTGAGGGAGGTGCATGGGAATATAACGAAAAGCTTGATAAGTATTATTTACATATTTTCGCAAAAAAACAGCCTGATTTAAACATGGATAACCCTAAAGTCCGTCAGGAAGTCAAGGACATAATGAAGTTTTGGCTTGATATGGGCGTCGACGGTTTTAGAGAGGATGTAATAACCTACATTTCTAAAAAGGAGGGGTTACCCGACGGATTCCCATTGCCCGCGGCGCGCGGAATGGAACATTACAGCAATGGCCCCCATGTTCATGAGTATTTAACAGAATTTAAGAAGGATGTGCTTGAGCCTTACGGTGCGTTCACTGTCGGTGAAGCGCCGATGATGACACCTAAAATTGCTCTTAAATATATAAAAGAAGGTCCAGACCAAAAGCTGAATATGATGTTCCATTTTCAGCACATGGAGGCGGATTGCTTCAAGACCGATTGGTTACACATTCCGTTCAGCCTTAAAAAACTCAAGAAAACTTTTTCAACATGGCAAAAAGAGCTGTACGGCAAGGGGTGGAATGCTCTATATATCGAAAACCATGACCATCCACGCATTATTGACAGGTTCGGTGATTTAAAATACAGAGTTGAGAGTGGCAAAATGTTGGCAACGATGTATATTTGTCAAAGCGGTACACCGTTTATTTATCAGGGTCAAGAAATAGGAATGACAAACATTAAGTTCAGAAACTTTAAAAACTTTAAGGATGTTTTGACATTCAATAATTACAGACTATTTAAAAAGCTCGGTTTTTCAGATAAAAGAATTCTCAAAATCACGAACCGTTCTACAAGAGAAAATTCACGAACCCCGATGCAATGGGATGGCAGCCAGGGTGCAGGCTTCACAACGGGAGTTCCATGGTTTTCAATAAACTCGAATTACAGAACAATTAATGTGGAGGCTGCCGAAAAGAACCCTGATTCACTGTTAAATTATTATCGTAATCTTTTAAGAATTCGCAAAGAAAATCCAATAATTATTTACGGTGATTACAAGGAGCATTACAAAAGCAGCAACACTCTTTATGTATATGAGCGTAACTTTGAGGGTAAAAGGCTTTTAGTTATCAATTCATTTACTAAAAAGCCTAAAAAATTTAAAGCTCCTGAGGAATGTGAACTTGAAAAGGGGGAATTGCTACTAAACAACTACAAGGATGTTAGCTTTACAGATAACGGATTTACAACAAAACCGTACGAAACAAGAGTGTATTTATTCAAATAAATTTTGATTGCAAATCCTAGTTTGGGGGAGAGGGATTATGAGTCAAAGAAAGTTTCAACCAGAGGACTTTCGCATTCAACGAACAAAAAGGCTTCTGAATGTTGCGTTTATGAGACTGCTGCAAAGCAGGGATTATTCGCAAATATCGATTGTAGAAATTTGCGAAGCTGCGGGGTTGCACCGAGCGACTTTTTATAAGCATTACAAGGACAAGGACGATTTTCTGCTGTTCAGCATAGATGAGTTTGTTTGTAAAATCACACACAACACGGTTTTAGATTTTGAAGACCCGAATTTTAAAACAAACTATTCAATTTTTATGAAAAAGATTTTTGAAATGATTGAAGCCAATAAAAAGCTAATAAAAATGCTTGTTGAAAAAACACCACACAATTTAACGATAGAAGCTTTTTATAAATCAATTCAAAAAATTGTAAAAAACAATTTAAATAAGAATGAAAAATGTGAGAAATTAAAGAATGTTAACCTTGATTTGATTGCTGTATTTTTTGCGGGGGCACTAG
Organism: Clostridia bacterium; assembly: GCA_035647435.1. Lineage (GTDB taxonomy): Bacteria > Bacillota > Clostridia > Oscillospirales > Acutalibacteraceae > JAAZFZ01. The sequence continues at coordinate 2,939 of DASRNM010000081.1, read as the reverse complement.
TTTCGCTTTCTTACTGGTGGGTATTCAGTGAAAACACTTACACAACCGAAGAAATGGTGGTTTTTTCGCTAAAGATTATTGACTGTGCAATGAAACATTGAGTGATTGAAAAACCAAGCCAATGAATAGCTATTCATTGGCTTGTTTTATTTTATTTCATTCATTTATGCCCGAAAGGTCTTTAATTACCTCACCAGCTATTATAAGCCCTGCGACCGACGGAACAAAGGACACACTTCCGGGTGTTCTGCTTTCACTTGTGGGCTTTAACGGTTGCTCCTTTGAATAAACAACCTTTAAATGGTTAATTCCACGCCGGCGAAGTTCCACTCTCATAACCTTTGCAAGAGGGCAAACAGAGGTTTTGCTTATGTCTGAAACCTCAAATCTTGTCGGGTCGAGCTTATTGCCTGCACCCATGCAGCTGATAATCGGAACATCATGCTTTTTAGCGGTTTCAATTAAGGTAAGTTTTGAAGAAACCGTATCAATTGCATCAACAATATAATCAAAACACGAAAGGTCTATCTGTTTTGCGTTATCGTAGGAATAAAAAACAGGGTTTACTGTTATGTCTACCGAGGGGTTTATTTCAAGCGCTCTATGTTTGGCAATATCCACCTTTTTTTCGCCTATTGTTTTGGATGTGGCAATTATTTGCCGGTTTATATTGCTTGCGCAAACCGTGTCGTTGTCAAACAATGAAAGCCTACCTATAGAGCACCTAACGAGTGCCTCGACAGTATAGGAGCCTACACCGCCAATGCCAAAAACGGCAACATTTGAGTTTTTAAGCTTTGAAATTGCTTCAGGGCCAAGCAAAAGCTCTGCTCTTGAGAAAAAATCGTTCATTGAAATCCTCCGTGATAATCATGCCTATGCTTTAATTATTGCCGTGTTTTTCTAAAAGTTGACGGCAAACCTCCAAGGTGTCCTCATTAGAGGACTCGCACGGATGATAATGTGACAGCCAATTCCGCTCAAACTTTGCAAGCTTTTTATATTGCGTGTTGCCCAGATAAAGATCCCTGTCAAAAATCTGATTTTTTGTTGCGGTTGAGGTAACGTTTCTTTTATTAAAAACAGACGCAAGATATTCAAAAAATGCTCTCCATCTTTTCAGATAAAAGGACTTAATTAAGTCGCCCCATTCACGCCATGCACAGTCATAAAGTTGTGAATCTGCAGCAGGCCCCCAAAGTGTTGTTTGAAGTAGCAAATTCATTTCAAAATTTTGTTTATCCGCATCGAGTCTTGCCCAATCACAGGCGGCTTGCAAATGATGACCTAAAGTCATTTCGGGAATGGTTGAAACAAGCCTATCAATATCCTCGATAATTTCGAGGAAGCTGTTGCAGCCGTTCTCGAAAACAGCAACATTTTTATTGTTAAAACCGTCCATAGTCTTGATATAGTATTCTTTTGCGAGATTGCTCATAGCTTGGCGAAGAATGTCGCATACATCAAAAACATATCCTTTTGAGTTGGCGTTTTTGCTTTCTAAAAGCAGGCTGACACACTCAAAGAGTTTTTTGTTGTCATACCTTAGCTCAAAAACATCAAAGGGTGCGGTGTGCCTAACTTCAGTTGAGGGGCGTGCGCATACTATTGAGCCTGTTTCACGCCCTGTGTTCTTTTTGCCGTAACAGCTCTCTTTGAGCAATGACATAGCCTTTTTTAGACAGTCTTCATTGCTTTTATATCTGCGTTTTGCATATTTTTCAAGCCACTCATCAAGGCCAATTTTTCCGTCGCTTGTGAGCATCTCAAAGGCAAGGTCGTAGTAAAGTGGGTTTTGATTCAATCCCTCCATGAAAAGACCTGTGCCGCAATTGTTTGAATATTTTTCTTTGACCGACAAATAATTGTTTTCTGCAAGCTCGTCTATGCTGCCGTGTAGAACGGTTCTGCCACCATAATTGTGAATGTTCCCGATTATGAAGTCATGCCCCCAAAAACCGTCCGTTTCCTCAAAGCTCTGGGAGTCTTTATCAATTATCAAAAGTCTTTTTTGAGGAACTGATTTTGCGAGCGGTTCTCTGACAGAATCTGCACTCATTACTATAACTGAATTTTCGTCAAAGTCATTATATAGTTCAAAAACATTGCTGCCAACAGCTTTTAGATATTCATCGCCCTTCTCAAAGGGTTTAGCGTTGTTGAATAGGTCGCACGAATAATAGTGATGTGTGCCGAAAAGCTCTTTTTGCTTTTCAAGCAATGCTCTACTGATTTGATTAAAAAGTGGGTCGAGTGGGTCAAGATGAAAAGTTGATGGAAAGTTGCACCATGGTTTTGCCGAAGCAATGTTAGCACGCTTTGCAAGCCCCTTTATAACTGCCGGGATATGACCGCAAAAGCCCTGCTGAATCGGAGTCATTCCCAATTCAACTTCACGGTTAATTATTTTTTGCCCAAGTTCCATTCTTGTTTTTACAAATAACGGGTCGACAAGAGGCATATAACCGTCCATATACGTCATCAGTTGCCATGGCCAATACATGGGTGCACAAAGAAATTCAAGCACTTTTGTCTGGTCAATGCCCATGTCAAGCAATGCATAGTACCAAACAGCCTCGGTGCCGACAATTGAAAGCGGCATGTTGATGCCGTTCATAGCCATGAAATCAATTTCACGCTCCCATCTTTCCCAATCCCACCAACAGGTTGAATAGCCAAAGGTTTGGTGGCTGAGGTAAGCCCTCTTATCTTGGGTGAATGTGTGGGTAATTTTTTTGTCGGGGAGAGGAGCTATATTCAAATTAATTTCTGTGTTGCCACACCACGAAAGGTTAATATCACAAAATTCCCTTAAGTAGCGGTAATAAGCCATTGCAAGGCTGATTTTACTGTCGCCACTCAAAAGGATTTTTCCCTCTCTTGTTTCAAATGAATATATATTTTTATTGCCCTGCTTTTCAATTGTTTTGAGTTCAAAG
>DASRNM010000080.1:0-3148 GCA_035647435.1 Clostridia bacterium | reverse complement strand
GCGTTTCCCTTTACTGTAGAATGTGTTCAAACAGATAACGGGTTCGAATTTACTAACCGGTTTGGGAGTGGTCGCCCCACATTGTTCGAGTCTAGTCTCAAACAGCGTGGCATAGAACATAGGCTTATCCGTCCGTTTACTCCTCGCCATAACGGAAAAGTTGAGCGTTCCCATCGTAAAGATAACGAGTATTTCTACGCAATTCACAAGTTCTACTCGTTTGATGATTTCAAGAAACAATTAGCTGTTCACAGCAGAAAATACAATGCTTTCCCCATGCGTCCATTGAAGTGGTTATCACCTAAAGATACTCTTCACAATTTTTTAGCCTTCGGTGTAACGTATCATTGACAAACCTACAGCAAGAGCAGAACAATCCCGACGGCTGCCGCCTTGTAGAAAGAGGGCACTCTTCTTGCCACATCTTGCAAGTTTGGCTTGACGCAAGGAGGACGTTTTTAAAAATCTTAAGTAGAATTATACGTATTTAAGCGTGCGATATTTGTATGTTGAAGACCCGGTGCGAAAATATTGACTTTTCTGACCCTTTATGTTATAATCTTGTTTGTGATATACAAAAAAAGAATACAGCAACCTATCTCCGAATTCGCTCATTTGAAGCGGGGGAACTATGAACATCGGTGGGGTGAATCCTAATTTATTAGGTAGGGCAATCTTGGTGCCCGAATCCGTCAACTAACCTCGTAGGAGTATCCAAGCGTTGTGTCCTTGTCATTAGAGACTTGACCTGCGCTTTTTTTGTCGTTTTTTTATGATCTTAAACATAGTGAGCTTCCACAGCGAAGCTTCGCATATCACAAGGTCAATCGATTGGTTTCAACGTTTGAAAGGATGGCAATATATGAACAAGCACTTGCATTGGCCGATACTGTTTACTTTACTGTTAACGTTCTGGATTGTAATTTCCGGAGAGGCAGACTTACAACATCTGATTGCCGGGACCTTTATTTCCTTAACCGCTATTTTGTTTTGGCGTGTCCTTATGCCAAGGCTGCCTATTTTCCCGCTTGCGGGGGAGCTGTTGCGTTTGTCTTACAGCATTACCTTGTTGGCAGGGTATGTGGTTGGTGCAAACATAGCCGTTGCCAAAACAATGTTGTTTTCCCGCCCTCGTGTAAGCCCGGCCTTTGTAACGATGGAAACGGGGATAAAGAGCAATTGGGGAAAGATATTTTTGTCAATCTGCATCACCATTACGCCGGGCACGCTCACGGTGGACCTTGACCCGGACACAGGCGTCTTTACCGTACACACCTTAACGGAAGAAAATGCTGTTGACCTACACTATTGGCACATTATTGACACCATTAAAGATTTGGAAACTTGGAGAGGTAGGAAAGTAGAGCATGATTTGGGTATTAGCGGGGATAACGTTGTTAATACTGCTGGCGTTGTTGAGAGCAATTATAGGGCCGACAATTATTGATCGACTGATTTCTATTAATGCTGTCGCAAGCCTTGTGAGTGTTTTTATCTTATTGATGGCTTTTTACAAAAAAGATTACGGCTTCTTAGATGTTGCCTTTGTTTTTATGATATGCGCTTTTGTCGGTGGGCTTTGGATACTGAAGGTATTAACGCCCGGTGACTGGAAGTTAAAAATGCCTGTCTTAAAAAACTTTGACTTAGACGAGGAGGAAGAAAGCTCGAATGATCCAACTGTTGGCTAACGTTTGTTTTTTTGCGGCGCTTGGCGTTTTCTCCTTGGGCATCTTAGGCCTATTCAAATTCCCCGATTCCTACACACGCATGCATGCCTTGGGCATGAGCGACTCTTTGGGTGTGGGCCTTGTTGGGCTGGGTTTGTTTTTGCTCAGTGACCATTGGATTTTAAGAATCAAGTTGATTGTTGTTCTATTGTTGTTTTGGGCAATCAATACAACGATGACACATTTAATAGCAAAGGCCGGCTTGCTCCACGGAACAAAACCGGTTGAACATACAAAATATAAAAAGAGGTAACAAATGGGCCTTACAACAAGCGACTATGGGGTAATGGTTTTACTCCTTATATTAATAACCGCATCTTTAGCAATGTATTTTATCAAAGATTTATTGCATGCGGTTATTGTTTTTGGCGCATACAGTATGATTATGGCTCTGATATGGTTGCAAATGAGCACCCCCGACCTCGCCATTACCGAGGCTGCTGCAGGTATCTGCATGACAGTCCTAATGATGGGCGTCATTTTAAGAACAAGCCGAAAGGAGGAATAGTGATGAAAACAAGAATCAGAACGCTGATTACTGTAGTGATTGCTATTCTTTCAATCTACACGGTGTTAACGGTTATAACAGAACTGCCGGCCTACGGCACCGCGACAAACCCCATCCACAACAGCGTATACAATCGCTATACAAATGAATCGTTAAAAGATACCGGTGTTCCCAACATGGTAACGTCCATCGTCTTGGATTACAGGGCCTATGACACCATGTTTGAGACGATTGTCTTGTTTGCCTCAACAACCGCTGTCATTGTTACATTGAAAGCGATGAAAAAAGAGAAGGACGAAGACGAAGAAGACAAAGAAGACAAAGAAGACAAAGAAGACGAAGAAGAAAATAAAAAAGATAAAAAAGATAAAAAGAAAAATCAGGAAAATTAGGAAAAGGAGAATAGCAACCCATGTCAGACTTTATTTTAAAACGAATGGCCTCTATCATTCTCCCTTTCCTGTCTATATACGGCTTATATGTCATCTTACACGGGCATATTTCCTCGGGCGGTTCCTTTGCGGGTGGGATAATTGTTGGCCTTAGTGTGATAGGGTTTTCCACCGTTTACGGCATAAAAAAAGGGCGCGAAAAAATACCGGAAAAAATGCTGGTCTATACCGAAAGCTACGGTACGCTTTGGTATGGCCTCTTGGGTTTGGTCGGTATTTTAAAGGGCGCCCCATTTTTATCCAATAAACTCGCCGGCATCAGCCTTGGCACGCCGGGAACGCTTTTTTCGGGCGGCTTAATTACTTTAATCGGCTTTGGGGTTGGCTTGAGGGTGGCAAGTACAGTCATAACCTTGTTTTTCAACCTAATGGACGACGATTTATAAAACTTTTTAAATTTATAACAAGAACGAATAAAGGAAAACGATGAAAATATTTATAGAAAAACTAATCATGAA
>DASRNM010000079.1:0-18752 GCA_035647435.1 Clostridia bacterium | reverse complement strand
GCTCATTAATGCGGACTCAAAATCATGCTTAAAACTTGCCCACAAACCGACTCCATTTTCAAGCTGAGGGAATCCATTGTAATAATCAACATTCGGAATATCTCTACCGGCAATCAGAAAAAATTCATCGCCAGCAAAAGCAATTATTTCATTATTATAACACATAAAACGGTGATTGAATTTTTCAATGATATTTATAACCTCTTCGGCCTGTTCCTTCGTATAGGAATTTAGCTCAAACATCCCTTCTCTGTACCGACTCAGCCCAACAGGCACCGCCGATATGCTCTTGATACTAGGGTAAAACTTCGCCAGCTCATTTAGGCTGTATTCAAGTTCATCACCGTCGTTTATCCCAGGGCACAAAACAAGCTGTGTGTTAATTTTTATGCCTGCTTTCGCAAACCGTTCAATATGTTTAAGGCTACTGCCCGCTTTCGGGTTGTTCATCATTTTCACACGCAAATCAGGGTTCATTGTGTGAACGGAGATATTGACAGGGCTGATGTGCATTTTTATTATTCTCTCAACATCCTTGTCTTCAAGGTTTGTCAAGGTAATATAGTTGCCGAACAAGAACGAAAGCCTTGCATCGTCATCCTTAAAATAAAGGCTTTCTCTCAACCCCTTTGGCAGCTGGTCTATAAAACAAAAAATGCACTTGTTGGAGCAATGGCGTTGATTATCCATTAAGAAGGTTTCAAAGCCGAGCCCCAAATCTTCATATTCTCCCTTAGTGATTTTTACTGTTTTTATTTTGCCCTTAGGTTTCTTTATAACCATTGAGAGCTTTTGTTCACTCGCATAAAATTTATAATCAAGAACATCACCGATTTCATTGCCATTAATTGAAACCAGTGTATCCCCTGTTTTTATTCTTTTTTTGTCGCAAAGGGATTTCGGTTCGACCGAAAAAATTCTTACAGACATCTTATCACCCAAAAAAGTTTGTACAAAACTAAAAGGTAGGGGACGAAAAACAAGTTTTCCTCCTCTACCTCTCCGTTAGCAGTTTGTATTAAAATGCTCATGCATCCATTTTAACTACTTGTCTGCCATTGTAGTACCCACATTCGGGACAAAGTCTGTGGGATCTTTTAAGCTCGCCGCAGTTTGAACATTTCTCGATTGCGGGAACGTCCAATTTCCAGACACTTGCGCGTCTCTTATCACGCCTTGATTTTGATGTTCTTCTTTTTGGGACTGCCATATGAGCACCTCCTCGCTTGATGAAAGCCTTCGATTTCTAATTATCCAAAAGTTGCTTTAAGGCTTCAAGACGGTGGTCAATCGGCTTTTCGCAACTGCATGGTCCTTCATTTAAATTTTTGCCGCACTGTGAGCAAATCCCCTTGCAGTCCTCACTGCAAAGAACCTTTGCCGGCAATTCAAGTAGAATGTCCTCCCTGATAAGGCTGTCGAGGTTAAACCTCATGTCCTCAATAACAATAAACTCGTCATTGTCCTCATTATTGAGCTGTGTTACAAGAACATGCTCAACGGGAATTTCCAATCTTTTTGAAAAGTTTGCGGCACATCTGTCGCAAATTTGCTGTGTGTCGGCAACAACCAGTGCCCTTAACTCAACTACGCCTGCTCTGTTTTTAATCGAACCTTTGACTTTAACAGGGGTTGTGAATGGGTCGTCCTCATTCCACAAGTCTTCCGAAAAAGCCAGCTCGTAATCAAAGCTTTTTTCAAAACCTATGTTATTAAATACAGGCTCAAGTTTAATAATCATTAATTTTACACACCTATGCTTTTAAAATCTGCGCAAAAAGTATTATATCCAATTGTGGAATGTTTGTCAATATATTTTTATTTGCAGTCGCTTATATTAAAAATTAATTACCTCGCAAAAATCAAATATTTCTTTGGGAAGTTCTTCATGGTCAGCTGAAATGGTGAAAGTGATTTTTTTGTCTGCAATTTCAGAAAGCACTTTAATCTGTTTAAGGAAGCTACTGAGCTGCTCATAATCTCTTCCGCCAACTCTCAGGGTTGCGTCGACAAGAATGTCTGTTATGTCATGGTCACCTGCGCAAATGCCGCTTAAAAAACCGTAAAATGCGTCATAACCTTTAACCTTGAAGTGGTCTGTTGCAATAAGTCGTGCACGGTAATTGACATCATAAGTCAGCTTCGTTTCCTTCTCAACACAAATAACATTACCCTTTGAATTCTCGATTGCCTCGTTGACAAGCTTAATTAGCTGCTTTGTCTTGCCAGAACCTCTGTGACCGATTATTAAAGATATCATGTCTAATTCCTCCAATTTTATATCATTAACGGATTACTCCGTTCGCCTACATTTCTAATCTCTTTTCAAGCTCTGCACGCTCTACTTCAAAGCCTTCTTTGCCTAAAAGTGCAAACATGTTTTGCTTATAACTCTCAACCCCAGGCTGGTCAAAGGGATTGATTCCGAGTATATAGCCTGAAATTGCACAAGCCTTTTCAAAGAAATATATTAAATAACCAAGTGAAAACTCATCCATTTTTTCAAGTTCAAGGATAAGGTTGGGGACGCCGCCGTCGGTATGTGCAAGAACGGTTCCCTCAAATGCCTTTTGATTGATATATGAAACGGTTTTGCCCTTCAAGAAATTAAGTCCGTCGATATTTTCGGGGTCTTCACCGATTGTAATATCTCTTGCCGGCTCTTTAAATATAACAACAGTTTCGAAAAGATGTCGCTCACCCTGCTGAATATATTGGCCCATTGAGTGCAAGTCGGTTGAAAAGATTGCACTTGAAGGGAATATTCCTTTACCCTGTTTGCCCTCACTTTCACCAAAAAGCTGTTTGAACCATTCGCTCATGACTGAGAATGAAGGCTCATAACTGACAAGAATTTCAATCTTTTTACCGTTCCTGTACAAAATGTTTCTTGCCGCAGCGTATTGATAGCAAGCATTCGTTTTTAAATCGGGGTTTGAATACTCCTGCCTTGCTTTTGCGGCACCCTGCATGAGCTTATCAATATCAATGCCGGAAACTGCAATTGGCAAAAGGCCGACCGCAGTCAGAACAGAATATCTGCCACCGACATCGTCGGGCACAGCAAAGCTTTTATAACCCTCACGTGTTGCAAGTGATTTTAAAGTGCCTTTGTGCTTGTCTGTTGTTACATAAATTCTTTTTGCCGCCTGCTCAGCTCCGTAGCGCTTCTCAAGCAATTCTTTGAAAACCCTGAAAGCCACGGCAGGTTCTGTTGTTGTGCCTGATTTTGAAATAATATTTATTGAAAAATCCTTACCCTCGCAAATGTCAATTAATTGCGCAAGTGTAGTTGAACTTATCGTATTTCCCGCAAAATAAATTTCGGGAGTTGTTTTTTGAAAAGAGTTATAATATTGGGATTTTATGAATTCAATAGCAGCTCTTGCACCGAGATAGGAGCCACCAATTCCGATAACAATCAAAATTTCAGAGTCGCCCTGTATCTTTTGTGCCGCTTTTTTTATTGCCTTAAATTCATCCTTGTCATAATTCACGGGGAGGTCAAGCCAACCTGTGAACTCACTGCCTAGGCCTGTTGAGTTGTGCAAACTTTCATGCGCCTTTTCGACTTCACCCTCAATTTCTAAAAAAGAGTCACTGTTGACAAAGTTTTTTGCAAATTTGTTCGAAAAATTAACTGCCATATGTTTTCACCTTAATACCTTTTCTATATATATTTATTCTATCCTATTCTAAGCATCTTTTCAATAGCAATAGATAACTTTAATAATTTATTCACTTAATAAAGGCAAATTCCCATATAGATTATTTTAGCCGCACAGTGACGCTAACATACGTCTTAAAACAACCCCGAATGTCAGCTTCGCAATTGAATTGGGTGCAGTTAATACATATTCGCCCACTATTTCACCATCAAGAGAAAATTCAACACTGCCAAGCTTCTGCCCTTTTTCGACGGGAGCTTTTACATCAACGGCCATATTAATCGTTTGCTCCAAGTCGTCTTTTCGACCCCTTAGTATTAAAATTGGCAAAATGTCGGGCAAGGCAGGTGTAATTTTTTCTTCCACGCCCTTAATTACATTAACCTTTGTGATTAAAGATTTATCTATTTCAGGCGTTATCGTTTCATAGTTGGAAAAGCCCCAGTTTAGCATTGCCTTTGCGCCATTGAAACGATCGTCACTGTTTGAGCTGCCCATAACAACCGCCACAAGATGTGTCCCGTCCCTGAGCGCCGTTGCAGCAAGGCAACAACCTGCCTTGCTTGTTGTGCCCGTTTTGAGCCCTGTTGCACCCTGATAAAATCTCACAAGCTTGTTTGTGTTTACAAGCTCTGTGTCTCCGCCTCTGAGTGAATCCATCCATATGGTTGTATAATTGAGTATAATTTCATGCTTAACTAATTCCCTTGACATTAAGGCTATATCATAAGCGCTTGTTAAATGTGTGTCTGTTGTGTCATCAAGCCCGGTGCAGTTGTCAAAGTGGGTGTCTTTCATCCCGAGCTCCTTTGCCCTCTCATTGCACAAGGCAATAAATGCTTCCTCGCTGCCTGAAATGTGTTCGCCTAGCGCATTGCATGCATCGTTTGCACTGTAAATTGCGGTTGCTTTGAGCAGCTCGTCAACTGTCATTATTTCCCCCTCTTTGAGCCAAATCTGGGAACCGCCCTTAGAGGCAGAGTTTGCGCTTGTCGTTACCTTATCGCTAAGTGATATTTTCTCAGCATCAATAGCCTCTGCCACCAGCAGAAGTGTCATGATTTTTGTAACGGAGGCGGGGAACAGTTTCTCGTGCTCGTTCATTTTCATGAGCACCTTCCCCGTTGAGGCGTCCATAAGAATTGCGGCCTTCGCCCTAACCTCAACGGGCATATCTGCTGGCTTACCTTGCTCATTTTTCGCAATGGCAAAAATGCTCAAGCATGAAAAGAGCATCATTAACGACATTATCACCGCCACTGCCCTTTTCAAAATTTCTTTTGATTTTTGATTTTTATTCATAAAAAGCACCCCCATAGTTTCATAAAAATATATGCTCGAAGGACGGATTTTATTAGCATTGAATAATCCGAAGGTTTGCTGTATAATTGTTTTTATTAAAAACTTAGAGGTAATATATGAAGGTTGCATTTTATACATTGGGCTGTAAGGTTAACCAATATGAAACACAGGCAATGATGGAAAATCTCGAAAAAAATGGATATAAAATAGTAGACACAAACGATAATGCCGATATTTATGTTGTCAACTCCTGCACTGTAACCGCCGAAAGTGACAGAAAAACAAGGCAGGCTGTTCGCAGATTCAAAAGAAACCATCCGCAAAGCGTTGTTGTGCTCACGGGGTGTCTTCCTCAAGCTTTTCCAAAGATTGTTGATGAGCTTAAACAGGCTGATATTGTTCTTGGCAACAAAAGCAATGATGACTTGATTTTTTCTCTTGATAATTATTATGAGAACAAAAAAAGGCAAATCAATATAATCGTCCACGAAAACGCAGACAAGTTCACGGGGTCTAAAATTTCGGGGTTTCGCACCAGAACAAGGGCAAATATTAAAATTGAGGACGGTTGCAACAGGTTTTGCGCCTATTGCATTATCCCTTATTCAAGAGGCAGGGTCCGCTCTAAACCGCTTGAAGAACTCAAAGAAGAGCTCAAAGACATTGCTCAGGCCGGTTTCTCGGAATGCGTGCTCGTTGGCATTAACCTTTCGGCTTATGGGAGCGATATTGATTGTTCGCTTTGCGATGCAGTTGAGCTCGCCTGTTCGTTTGAGCAGATAAAACGGGTTCGTCTCGGCTCTCTCGAGCCCGACCACATAACGAAAAAGGTCATTGAGCGACTAAGCAAACAAGAAAAGTTATGCCCTCATTTTCATATTTCACTTCAAAGCGGGTGTGATTCAACTCTTGAAAGAATGAACAGACATTACACCAGTGCCGAATATGATGAATTGTGCAATAATTTAAGGAACACTTTCAAAGATGCTGCTATTTCAACCGATGTCATGGTCGGATTTCCTGCAGAAACTGATGAGGAATTTGAGGAATCAATGGCATTTGTCGAAAAAATAGGTTTTGAGAAAATTCATGTTTTCCCCTATTCACAAAGAGAGGGAACAAAAGCGGCGAAAATGAAAGAGCAAATTACAAAAGCGATCAAATCGGAGCGTAGCAAGCGTATGACTGAAACGGCACAACGCATAAGGAATGAGTTTCTCAAAAATCAAGTAGGCAAAACATTGAGTGTTCTAATTGAAGAAAAGGCTAATGACGGCTTCGCACAGGGCTACACCGCTAACTACACGCCTGTAAAAACCTCTTATAGTGAAGAAATTCAACATCAAATTTTAGATGTAAAAATCAAAGAGGTCAAAGATGATTTTTGTATCGGCGAAATTGTTGAAATCGCTGACAAATAATATAATTAAAATCCGCCCAAATAGGCGGATTTTTCTGATTTTAGATTAATTTAATCAATCAAAACAACATTCTCTCTTTGCTCCATGCCACATGGTTGCGGTTTTGGCATGGCTAGAGCAAAAATATCGGTTGTAATACATTCAATTTCATATGCTCTTGTGGCAAAACTGTCAAGCTTGAAAACATCCGCCGCCCTCATCACTATTGGCAGGGTGGCTTTTTCTCTCGCTATTCTCAAAACATCCTTTCCCCTATTGTTCATGCCGAGAACCCTTATATAAAAGGGATTCAGAGAATTGTCTTGTGCAGTTATGCCTAAAAAAGAATGAAGTACAATTCGTCTTATCCTTGCGTGTGAATATCGTTTAGTTTTCGCAAAATCATAAAGCTCCTCTAGGGTTGTCGCCTCTCTTACAGCGTTGTATATTCTGTTTTCTATACCCTCTGAAATATCAGGAGCCTTCGCAATCTCCAAAGGCACCATTTGCCTTAATCTGCAAAGAATTGCTGTTTCGAGTGCCTTAAGCTGGACAGGCGCCCTGCCTTTTTCTATTTCTAACGCAAGCAAATCATCAGATGGGGTCAATTCACCAGCCATTGAGCCTTTCAAAATTTTCTCTCTAATATACGAGGCAGAATGATAGCCTGCTGTTTTAGTTTTTGAATCATGGGCAGCACCGAATCTTTTCACAGCAAAGGGTTCTATAGACGATTTGAGTCTGTTCAACGCACCGATGTATTCAACCGCAAGCGTATCATTCGGAGTTTTCAACACATCGGCCTTATCAGACAAAACTTCTCTTACCGACAGCTCCCTTGCCTGTGCAAATGATAAGCCCTGTTCAAGTTTTTTTGAAAGAATCTTTTTGAATTCGGGTGTTTCAACGGCATTTGCCGTTTCCGTGAGCGCTTTTATATTTGCACTTTCACTGCCAAAACTCAATTCATCGACACACCCGAGCGAATTTAAAATATAAACCGCTCCCCTTGCAAAGGTTTGAGCATTCGCACTGGCATACGGCACTGGCAATTCCACAACAAGGTCAACACCGTTTTCAAGTGCAGCTTTCGCTCTCACATGCTTTTCAAAAGCAGCACATTCACCACGTTGCACAAAATTGCCGCTCATTACGGCAATAATATAATCTGCACCGTTTTTCTTTGTTTGCTCTATATGAAATTTGTGTCCGAAATGAAAAGGATTATATTCCGAAACAATACCCGTTATTTTCATTGTATGTCCTCTTTTTTAATGAATTTTGTATTATTTTGTTGATAGTTAAACTTTAACCTTGTAAAAAAAGTATTTTAAGCGTATAATACTTAAGGTTTAAGTACATGAATTACTATGGTTTTGGAGGAATAGAATTGAAAATTCTAGTTATCAACGCAGGTAGCTCTTCTTTGAAGTACCAGCTCATTGACATGAACGGTGAAAAGATGATTGCAAAAGGCGTTTGCGAAAGAATCGGCATGGACGGAAAAATCAAGGGTTCTACATCTGATGGGAGGAAGTTTGAATATGATGTTGAGCTTCCCAACCATACATCGGCCTTTCTTGAGGTTAGAAATGTTTTAACTCAAGGCGATTGCAAAGTTGTTGAAAGCTTGAGTGAGATTTCCGCTGTCGGTCACCGTGTTGTTCAGGGCGGTTCTGTTTTTAATAAAAGCGTACTCGTTACAGACGAAGTTGTCAAGGGCATTGAGGGCTTATGTGACTTAGCGCCACTTCACAACCCCGCTCATATACAAGGCATCAACGCTTGCAGAGAGGTTTTCGGCAATGGTGTGCCTGAGGTTGTTGTTTTTGACAACGCATTCCATAGCACAATGCCACCGGAGGCATATATTTTCCCCATTCCTTATGAATATTATGAAAAATACAACGTCCGTCGATATGGTTTTCACGGCACATCGCACCGTTTTGTTAGTACCCGCTGTGCTGAAATTATGGGCAAAAGCATTGAGGACTTAAAAATTATCACCTGCCACCTTGGCAACGGTTCATCAATAACAGCTGTAAAAAACGGAAAGGTTATAGACACAAGCATGGGGCTTACCCCTCTTGATGGGTTTATAATGGGAACTCGTTGTGGTGCGGTTGACCCTTCCGCTATTATATTTCTTCAAGAAAAAGAGGGTTGGACACCGAAAGAAACGGACAACATCCTTAATAAACAATCGGGTATTCTCGGCATTTCGGGTGTATCAAGCGATGATAGAGATGTTTTAGCAGCAGAAAACCAAGGAAACGAAAGAGCTGCTCTAGCGAGAAAAATTCAAAGGTATCAAATCCGCAAGTTTGTCGGCAGCTTTGCTGCAGCAATGGACGGTGTTGACGCTATTGTGTTCACAGGCGGTATCGGCGAAAACACAACAGACCTTCGTGCAGGTGTTTGTAACAACCTTTCTTATCTGGGAATTGAGATTAATAAAGAAATCAATAACGTCTTAATACGAGGTAAAGAGGGAGAGCTTTCAACAAAAGATTCAAAGGTTCGTGTTTTTGTTATCCCGACAGATGAAGAACTTGTCATCGCAAGGGATACAAAAGACATCGTTGAGTCTCTTTAAATTCAATATAATTTCTTCTGATTATACAACAGGGGCATCAGTTATTTGATGTCCCTGTTAATTTTTTTGTCTTGCTTTTTTTCAAATGGAATAGCATTTATTTATAAACATATTTATTAATATACAAATAACAACACGTTGGGGATTGAAATGGAACTAACAACTGTAATCGGTATCGGTATCGGCGTTGCGATGGACGCCTTTGCGGTGGCGGTTACAAACGGAATGGCAGTAAGCCGCCTGAGAATAAATTTTGCATTCAAACAAAGCTTCATGTTTGCTATTTTTCAAGCAGCGATGCCTGTCATAGGGTGGCTAACCGGCATTGCTTTGAGCAAAAGAGTTGAAATGTTAGGGCAATGGCTTGCCTTTTTAATTTTGTTCACAATAGGACTAAAGATGTGCATTGACTGCGGCATAAAAAAAGAAAAACACTCAAATGAATGCCTCCTTTTCATAAAGGAGCCCCCTTTTCGAGTGTTAATGGCGTTGGCTATTGCAACAAGCATTGATGCACTTGCAATCGGCATCACCTTCGCTTGTTCAAATGTTTCTAAGTTTTCTATATTATTGTTTTATGTTCTAATAATTGGTTTTATTACTTTCGTTTTTTGCTTTGTCGGCTCTTTTATAGGACGAAAATCAGGAGATATTCTAAAAGGGAAATCAGAAATCATCGGCGGAGCCGTGCTTATAATAATGGCGATTAAAATGCTCCTAAATGGTTTAAAAATGCACCATTAGCTGCGCTCATTGCTTTTAATTGTCTCCTTAGCCCTGTTTATAACGGATTGTCTTAAATTTTCAGGCTCACTTACACGTATATTTGAGCCGTATTGCATTATCCATGACACAAGCCCCTCGCTAATAACAGCATCGGTTCTTATAATAAAATGCTTGTCATCATATCTTCTGCACGGGACTGCGTCACCGAACCTGTCGTTAATCTCCTCCAAAATAGAGTCTGAACATATCAACTCCAAGGGTTCAATCGACCCGCTGAACATGTTAAACAGCTTGCTCGCATAATCAGCCTGATTGAAACTGTTTTTATAATTCGAAACCTGAGAAAAGTGCCTTGCCTTCGAATCAAGCAAAGCTACTTTTTTAATTCTGTCAAGTCGGATATGAATTAGGTTGTTGTAATTAATTTTATTGCAAACCAAGTAATAATGGTCATTTGACCAGATGAGTGCATAAGGGTTGACTACGAATTCCTTCTCATCGGTTGAAACCGAATAGTGATCAAGAACCCTTTTCTTGTGGTATAAGAACTTTATCTGTTTGTTTGCAATAATCGCCTTATGAATAATGTCAATCGAATAATAAATTTGTTCGTTTTTGGTCTTTATTCTGCTGTCAACATATACCTGCTTGTTAAGCATTTCCATTTGGCTGTCGCTGACGAGTGAGCTGATTTTTTTTATCAATGACCTCGTCTTTTTTTGTGGAATAAAATATGCGGCCTGCACGGCATCGATAAGAAGCCTTATCTCTGCAAGTTCAAACAGTCTTGACGCCAAAAAATACCCTCTCGACGGAGTGTGCGTCTTAACAATATCCATTCCGAATTCCCTAAGTGTTTCTATGTCGGAATAAACTGATTTTCTCTCTGCACTTATGTTGTATTTCTCAAGGCATTCGCACAAATCATTTGCACACAAGCTGTGTTCTTCATCCGTTTTTCTCTCAAGAATATCCATAAGATATAGAAGTTTCGCCTTCTTTTTTTGCTTGATTTGCATATTAAATTCTTCCCTTTAACTTCCTTATTTATCGGCAAGTAATACTTGCAATGCCGATAGATTTATATTAACGTATCGTCCCCCATTATACCGTTTAATATTTAAGTGTTTTTATATTTTATATCATTGATAAAATCCTGTCATTTAACTCCTTAATGACATCTTCGTCTATTTTTAAAACCTCTCTGTCATAGGTCAAAAAACCATTAACCTCAAACTCAACATCGCTCAGCTGCGTATAGACTGTTGCGCTTAAACCCTTTTCAATCAATGGAATTATCTGCTTTTCCATGAGCTTTTTGTATGATTTGGTTAAAGATCGTTTATCTTTATACATTTTGTATCCAAAGCTCTTGCGCTTGTTCCATACATGAGCGTTAACAATTCTGCTGTATCCACCAAACTCACTCAAAACAAACGGGCGTTCATCTTTTTTTGGCTTTCTCACGGGCAAAATGTATCTGTGGACGCTTTTTAAATCTCCCCCGCCCCGGTCATACCAACCGCTCGCATGGTCGACTAACCTATCAGGGTCATAAGCCTTGACTGCATCGGCAATTCTTATTGAATCGAATTGGCCCCACCCTTCATTAAACGGAACCCAACAAGCAATTGACGGGCAATTATATAAAGTATCTATCATTTCAAAAAGCTCTTTTTCGAAAAAGTCACGCCATGTTCTTTCACTTCGCTTAAACATATTATAAGCACTGTCTTTGATGGTAATGCCCAAATTGGGCAAAATACCAGCAAGCAAATTGCCTATATATTCCCCGCCACTGATCATATCCTGCCACACAATCATACCGATTCTGTCGCAATGGTAGTACCATCTCAAAGGCTCAACCTTAATGTGCTTTCTTATCATATTAAAGCCAAGGTTTTTCATTGTCTGAATATCATAAACCATTGCCTCGTCCGTGGGTGGTGTCATCACTCCGTCAGACCAGTAACCCTGGTCAAGAATACCGCATTGAAAATACGGTTTGTTGTTAAGCATAAGCCTTGGCAACCCCGACTTATCTTTGCCTACGCTAAATTTTCTCATTCCAAAATAACTTTTCACTTTGTCGCGCAGCTCATTGCCACAATAAAGTTCAAAATGAATGTCATATAGAAACGGATTTTCTGGGCTCCAAAGAATTGGGTTGCTGATTTCAATGCAATCCTCGTTTTTTATATCACCCGAAAAAATCAATTTCTCGTTTTCATAAACATTTGCGACAAGCCTTGTGCCTTTGTTGCGCGAAAGGTCAGCTTTAATCTTAAGTATCGAATCATCAATGTTGGGAGTCAGCTTTATTTCTTCGATTCTGCACTCATCAACAACTTCAAGCCATACAGTCTGCCATATTCCCGTGGCTGAGGTGTACCAAATCCCATGCGGTTTTAAGACCTGTTTGCCTCGCTGCTGCCAGCCTGAATCTGTCGGGTCATAAACCTTTACAACTAAAGTATTGTCTGTTTCATTGACAAAATCGGTAATATCAATGCTAAAAGGGCAATAACCGCCCGAATGATGCCCGACTCGAGTACCGTTGACAAAAACCCAGCAATGCCAGTCAACCGCACCAAAATTTAAAAGGACTCTTTTTTCAAGCCAATCTTTGTTTACCTCAAAGCTTCGTTTGTACCATAAAATCTTGTTCGGCTTGAGCTTTTTTTTAACACCCGAAAGCCTGCTTTCAATGGCAAAAGGAACCCTTATTTTGCCCTCAAAATGCTTTGGGCAAGTCGAAGTTAGAGCTGTTACAGCATATTCGTATTCACCATTAAGACATTCCCATTCGTCTCTAACGAATTGTGGGCGAGGATATTCGCTCAAAGAAGACCCTGAGCATGCCTCGTCGTACCATCTAGTTTTCATTTTCCCCATCCCTCCAGGGGGGCATGAAATCCCCTCTTTATTCAATTGCAGTATAATTGTACATTAATAATATATGTTCGTCAATAAATTATCCTGCAGAATTCTGATGTTTTAATTAAGTTGTTTGTAAAATTAAGTAAAAAATGGTATTATTATCTTAACTTTTTAACGAGGTGTTGTGTTATGAAGCAGCCTAAGGCAGTTATTTTTGACGTTGGGGGAACATTGTTTACAGACGGTGACTTTCACACTTTCGAAGCAATTGAGGCGCTAAGACTTGCGGCAGACAACCCCGACGCAACAAGCACGAAGTCTTTGTTTGAAATTTCAATGGATTTGCTAAAGAGAATAAAGCAGGCTGACACAAACGGAATTGACATTAAGCTTGCCGCTATTATTGAAAATGTAATCAATAGGGCAGGTCTTGAATATTCAACCGACCTTGAAAGCTTGGCCATACTTTTTGATTCAATCAATTGCAGTGAAAGGGCGATAATTCCAAATATTAATGAGTTGCTGAACACCCTTGAACAAGAAGGAATTAGAACTGCTGTTATAAGCAACACCGTAATGAGTGGCATACAAATGAAAGCCGCAATAGAAAGGCATATCCCGAACAACAACTTTGAGTTTGTTTTCACAAGTGCGGATTTTATATTCAAAAAACCTTACAGTGATATATTTGAGGCTGCTCTTATGAAAACAGGCTTGAAAGCTGAGGATTGCTGGTATTGTGGCGATAGCTTTGCTAATGATGTTGTTGGCAGTTCAAGTGTTGGAATGTACCCTATTCACTATAATGCTAGCTCGAAAAAACCGGTTGAATTCATCGAAAAGGATAACCTAAATTACTGTGCCGTAAACGACTGGACTCAACTAATAAAAATTATAATCGAAAAGAATTGACAAATTAGATAAAAGGTTTAAAATTAGGTTAATATACAATTAAATATCAAAAAACAAAACCGTGGTCTGTTAAAATAACAGCAAATTATGGGAAGTCGGTGCGAACCCGACACAACGGCCATTACTGTGTTTGATTATCGGAAAAGCATTTTGCCATTGGGGCAACCCGAGAAGGCGCTTTTTCCTCCGCAGTGCGGTAAATCATCAGTCAGGATACCTTTTGCGGTTTTGAATCAAAACACTTTTGGGCAAACGGAAAGTGTGCTGTTTGTAAAAAGGACTATTATAATTTTTGTGAAACTGTCTTTATAAAATTTCAGCAGTACTTTCTTTGCGTAAAGAAGGTACTTTTATTTTTGCCTTTTGGAGTTGAATATTATGGATTTGCAAAACAATTCAATACAAAAATATCACCCTTTAACTATGCTGATTTATTTTTCGGCAGAGCTTTTAATTGTAATGTTTTCTGCAAACCCCATTTTGACGGCAACAGCATTAGTTGCAGGCATGGCATTCTATTCGGATTTAAAAGGTGCTAAAGTCTTTTTAAAAGAGTTTATTATAATCCTTCCAATTTTTATACTGATTGCCGTAACAAATCCTATTTTTTCCCGAGATGGTAGCACATTGGTTTTTTCTGTTTTAGGACTTAGCGTTTATTATGAATCAATACTTTACGGCGCTCAAATCGCAGGCATGCTTATTGCGGTTATTTTTTGGTTTCGATGTCTTTCGGAACTGCTCACAACTGACAAATCACTGTTTCTTTTTGGCAGGTTTTTTTCAAAACTCTCATTAATGCTAACACTATCGTTGAGGTATATAAAACTGTTCGCCGAGCAATCAAAAAGAATTAGGAATGCACAAAAAACAATGGGGATGTTCTCGTCGCAAAGCTATGTAGATAAAGCAAAAAGCACAATGAGAATACTATCAAGCCTTATAACATGGGCGCTCGAAAGTTCCATTGACACAAGCAATTCCATGAAAGCAAGGGGTTACGGCCTCAAGGGCAGAAAAAGCTATGATACTTACCGCTTTTCAAAAAAAGATTACATTGCAATTAGTTTTAGTGTACTGTTTGCTTTTCTTACGGTTTTCGGGATAGGAAGAGGTGCTTTGGCTTTCGATTTTTATCCATCAATATCTTACAAAGCATTTTCACCGCTTTCAATTGCCGCATACGCCAGTTTTATTGTTTTGTCATTCATGCCCTTATTTTGCAAAGCCAAGGAGAGCATTAAATGGAAATTTTTCATGTTGAAGATTTAAGCTTCAAATATCCAAATAAATCAAATAAAGCACTTGACGGCATTTCACTGAATATTAAGCAAGGGGAATTTCTTGTTGTGTTCGGTGAATCCGGCTGCGGGAAAACAACACTTTTAAGATTGCTCAAACGGGAGTTAGCGCCGTCTGGTGAAAAGAAAGGTAAAATTTTCTACAACGCAATTGAGCAATCAATGCTTGACGACTATACAAGCGCATGCGAAATAGGCTTTGTTTTCCAAAACTCGGAGCAACAAATTGTTAGTGACACTGTCAAGGGCGAGCTTGCATTCGGTGCAGAGAACATGGGGCTCCCCTCACATGAAATCCGCCGCAAAGTTGCTGAAATGGCAGGTTTTTTTGGAATTGAAGAAATATTCAACAAGAGTATCAGCGAGCTTTCGGGCGGTCAAAAACAAATGGTAAGCCTTGCATCTATTCTTACCATGTCTCCAAAGGTTTTAATTCTTGACGAGCCCACCTCCCAGCTTGACCCAATAGCGGCAAGCGAATTTATCTCAGCATTGTATAAGCTCAATAGAGAGTTTGGGATTACAATAATACTTGTTGAGCACCGACTTGAAGAGGTTTTCCCGATAGCTGACAGGGTTATATTCATGGACAACGGCAAAGTTGTTTTTAGCGGCAAACCGCAAGCGGTCGGGGCTTCGCTCAGAGGTCAAAAAATGGCTGTGGGGCTGCCAAGCGCGATGAGAATATTTCAAGGGTTAAATGTTGATGGCAATTGCCCCTTAACAGTCAGAGATGGGCAAAGGTTCCTTTCAAAAATCTTTGATAAATGTGAAGATTCAGTTTTACCCACCTCGCATAGCCTTGAGAAAAAACCAATTGTTGAGCTAAAGAATATATGGTTCAGATATGAAAAAAACACACCTGATATTCTCAGGGGTGTTGACTTAAATGTTTTTGAAAATGAAATCTTATGCGTTCTCGGGGGCAACGGAACAGGTAAAACAACAGCGCTGAATGTTATAAGCGGCATTAGCAAGGCTTACACTGGAAAAATTCTGATACAAGGCAAAAACATCAATAAGTATAAAAACAATTCTATTTATAAAAACTGTATTGCATACCTACCTCAAAACCCACTTACAGTCTTTATAAAAAGCACGATAAGAGAAGACCTTGAAGAAATATGCGATGTTATGGGGTACAATATAGGTGAGAGAAAAATTATTATCAATTCAATTGCGCACAAGCTTAACATTGTACATTTGTTGGAAACACACCCTTATGATTTAAGCGGTGGAGAGCAACAAAAATGTGCTCTTGCAAAGGTCTTGCTTCAAGAACCGAAAATCCTTTTGCTTGATGAGCCGACAAAGGGCATTGACGCATACTCAAAATCGCTTTTTTCGCAAATGTTAAAAAGCCTTGCAAACGAGGGCTTAACCATCATTATTGTAACTCATGACATAGAGTTTGCGGCAGAAAACGCCGACAGATGTGCTTTGTTTTTTGACGGAGAAATAGTGTCGTGCGATATACCTTCTGTTTTCTTTTCAAATAATTATTTCTATACAACAGCTGCAAACAGAATTGCAAGGCATATATTTAAATACGCAATCACATGTGACGATGTAATAAAAAATTTCAGTTAATATAATGTGTGTAATATTCATAAAAAACGTAATTGATTTATAGTGGACATTTACAATTTCTATTTGACAAGCAACTTGTAATAATATACAATAAATTAACTTAAATTATCTAATGTAATAACATTTAACTATTATTTAAACCATTTTATTCACAAGATATAGTAATGATAATGTTTTTATGGTCATTTTTTATTTTCCATTTTTTGACATAATTCTTTAAAGTATCAATTATAATAAAAAGATGGTGGGATATAATCATTTAATTTAACAAAATGGACTTGCAGTTAAAGTTTAATTTCCGTTTTTTTAACACACTTTGACTGTATTAGTTATATAAAGTATAAAAGATGTCTTACATTAAGAGAGGGAGCTGAATGTAATGGCAATAGAACTTCCTTTTAAAATAAAACGAAGAAAAAGTTATGAACGGCAATTCCTTGCCGTTAATGCTGCACGCCATGAAGCAAAAAACTTTAATCAGACAATAACATTTGTTTTTGCTACGTTATTTACTATTTGTATTATTGCAATATTAGAGCTTTATGAGGACAGTCTCAATGTTGAAGAAATAAGTCGATATTTTAACATTGACACTTCTTATTTTGTTGCCGAAACCTCAGAAAAATTGCAATTTTTTTTCGGCGTTGCTTTATTTCCAGTTTTCTATATATCCTTTCATAGAATATTTTTTCAATACCATTTTTATTTTTTCCAAAACAGAACAGAAACAGTTCAACTGCTGTTTATGATCATAATGGGTGCCATTACCCTATCAATTGTTGCAAGCAACCCTGGAGAGGTTGCTGGGCTACTTAAAGCTGGAAACGAAAGCCCTTTGATACAGTCTCTGCTTATTTTAGGCTTTTTTATATTTAACTCAGCGCTTATTATGCTTTATGAAAAGCTAAAATATAACCGAAAGTTTATGAATATAGCAAGCGGAACTACATTTGTTCTTTGCGCTTTCATAATTGCTTTTGGGTACATTACCAATGATTATTTTCGCGAGTCTGCTGTACAAGGGCGATATTTTAGTGACTATTTTAGCCCCGTTTACAGAGCTTTTTCGGGGCAAATTCAGTTCGCTGATTTTAACATTTTGTTCGGCTTTTATTCTTATTTGCTCGCGCCAATATTCAAAGCTATCGGCAGCATGACTATGATGAATTTCAGTATTGTCATGGGGGCACTCGCCTTCATTTCTGTTTGTGCGGTTGCTTATGTTATCTATGGAATTTGTGAAAACAACAATGTTGCTTTAATTGGCAGTTTAGCGGTTGCCTATATTACAAGTGTTTTCTCAGTGTCGGGTGTTAGTCAAATTTTTTATCTGCACTTCCTACCTCATAGGTTTATTTTCCCTGCGCTGATAATTTTGGTAGGATATCTGCTGATTAAATACAGATACAGTAAACGCAGGCATTTGCTTTTTGTGTTAGGTTATGCAATCGGAGCAATTGCACTTGTATGGGAATTTGGCACCGGGATAATTGTTTTAGCAACATTCTTTTTGTTAAGAATATATTTAGTTCTAACCTACCATAAAATTCGACAAAAAGAGTTCTGGGTTGTGTTAGGCTCAAACATTCTAGGCCTTGCCGTTTCTTTGGCTCTTTCTTTTGCATTCGTTCAGGCTACTTCCTACAGTGGTAGCGGTGAATTTATCAGCATCCAAACAATCATGTTTGAGCAATCAAAGCTTTACAGCCTCGGTTATTTGATGAATAAAACTTCATTTGTTCACCCTTGGCTGCTCTTGATAGTTTTATATATTTGTTCTTTCACAAAGGCAATAAGAAATTTAAGGTTTCTCAGGGTAGACAGGGAAATCAAGAGTGTAGAAAGACGCGCAGTTCACTTTATTGTTACACTAATAGGAGTCGGACTATTCTACTACTATATAGGTAGAAGTACGGACTCGAATTTTATACAAATCAGTTGGCCTGGGATGATACTGATCACATTGTATTGCGATGATTATATTAGGCAAATTGACTTTTCTGGTTCCCGTATAAGAATGTCGTTAGGAAATTTTGTCAAAATCGCCAAAGCTGTTTTTGTCATTTTGTTTTTATCTGCTTTCGCAGCAAGATTTGTTTTAATATCAGGTTTCTTTAGTTTGCCCTTATCTCAAAACAGCGATATTCAAAAATCTGATAGTGAGATTCATAAGGTTTCAAAGAGCATTAGCATGATAAAAGGCGACGATGAAATTGATATTATAGCAAATTATGCCTGTGTCATATATATGCTAAATGGAGACCCCGTGCCTGCATATTTGCCAGACACAACCTCAATGTTCACTAAAGAAAGCTATAAAAAAACCATTGATTATATCTCACATACCGACAACAAGTTGGTCATTGACAATATTAAT
>DASRNM010000078.1:0-37398 GCA_035647435.1 Clostridia bacterium | reverse complement strand
AATTTACTCAATATATATGAAAAAGAAGATTTTTCTCAAGCAATGCAACGTTTCAGATTGGTCATGGAGTTTAAGGGTTATTTTGTGTATTTTCCTATTGACCATCAAGAAAATTAAGTAATTTAGAAGCACGAGGCTGTTCGGTTTGAACAGCCTCGTGCTTTTATAATTATCAAGTTGTTCTATGCCCTCAAAACTTTTGCGGCAATGTCGGGAACATCTGTTATTGCCCCGTCACAATTCCACTTCTTGAGTGCTTCTAGACTATGCACCGTGTTGCAAGTCCATGGATTCACCCTAAGCCCCGCTTCATGGCACTCTTCAATATAATCCTCATTGACAAACATAAGAAAAGGATGGAACGCATCAATTTTATATTTTTTTGCAAATGCAATCATGTCGTCGCAAACCTCGTCACATATATCATCAATATCAGGAGAATATAACATTCCTGTTTTTGTTGATTTATCGTAATCCTTGCATTCAAGGAGAACCTGAGGATCAAAGCTCGAAATAATCAGCTCATCAAAAAGGTTAAAGTCCTTAACGAGAGAAATTGTTTTTCTAACAATGTCTGTGTTGCGCTGTTCTGGGCTTTTAATCTCTATGTTGACTACATCCAAGCCGCCACAAAGGTCAAGGAACTCCTCAAGCGTTGGAATTTTTGTGCCAACAAATTCTTCAGAAAAATATGAACCGAAATCAAACTTGCGCAACTCATCAAATGTGTAATCGGCAATCTTACCCTTGCCGTTTGAGGTTGCGTCTATCGTATAGTCATGACAGACAACCACAACACCGTCTTTTGTAACGTGAACATCGTTTTCAAAGCCATCCGCGCCAAGGTCAAGTGCCTTTTGAAATGCTGGGATTGTGTTCTCGGGTGCATGTTTATTTGCGCCCCTGTGCGAAATTATCTTTGTCACAATTCATTCCTCCGTGCTTTATTTCTTATAACTATTAAACATTATACACTATGAAGGAATAAATGTTAAGTGATAATTTAAAAAATTCAACTTACTACAGCAACAAATTCTAACCCTCAACATAGTTGCGAAACTTTTCATAAATCTCAACGACTTTGAATCTCGGCTCGTATTTTGGGTTGCTTTCAACAAGCTTTACTTCGTCATTTTCAAGATAGGCGTCAATGCTCGTTTCCCCCTGTGCAGCAGGCAAGCACATGGGTGGAAACATTACGCACCACCAATTTTGCCCTACTCCCTCGCCGATAACAACCCTCACTGCCGTATAATAACCCGCTGGAAGTGTAAGCGTTTCATACGTTCTTGTATCAAAATATTCTTCACCAATCAAAATGTTCACATCATAGTCAAATCCGTTTTCTTCTACCACCTTTTTAGCTGCATTTTCAAGTCTTAAAACAGATGGTTCGAGCCTTGTTTTGGCTGCATCAACATCAACGCTACCGTCAAAAATATCAGCGCCCTCTTCAAGCACGGCATCACGCACCA
Source organism: Clostridia bacterium (assembly GCA_035647435.1). Classification (GTDB taxonomy): domain Bacteria; phylum Bacillota; class Clostridia; order Oscillospirales; family Acutalibacteraceae; genus JAAZFZ01. The sequence continues at coordinate 35,923 of DASRNM010000078.1, read as the reverse complement.
TCAGCTTTAAGTCTTGGTCCTGTTGAGAGTCGGAGTTTGCTATCACATGCATTCTGAGCATACTCGCCCTTATTGCGTCACAGCTATCATAAAAACTCAAAACACCATATGAGCATGAAAAAATAACGCTTATAAGTACGCCCAAAATTATTGATAATTCTACTTTATTCGGTCTTTTGTTTGATTTAGTCAAAAAAAATCAGCCCTTTCAATCTTTTGTAAATTTTCATACAAAAAGATTATGGACTGAAAAAACTATTATTATTCAACTTTTTTAGGATTTATTCATCATAACCCGTTATTTCTTCACGAGTTTTGAAAATGTAACCGTTGTCAAGCAATATGTCTAAGTCTTTGAGCACCTTACCCATGCCGTTTGCAACACAATTGATGGGGTCTTTTGAAACAATCGTTTCAATTTTCGTTTTTCTGTTCACCATAATATCCATACCCCTGAGCAACGCACCGCCACCCGTTAAATATATGCCCTTTTCAGAGATGTCGGCAGACATTTCGGGTGGTGTCATTTCAAGCACCGATTTAACTGCATCTCCGATATTCTCAATTTGCTCACGCATTGCAAGGTAAACCTCTGTTGAGGATATTTCAAAAAACGATGGCATGCCCGTTATATAGTTTTTGCCCTTAACACCAACGGCAAGCTCTTCGTCACGAAGATATGCACAACCTATCTTCTTTTTTATATCCTCGGCAGTTACCTCGCCGATGAGCAGGTTTCTCTCCCTGCGCATATGCCTGACTATTGCCTCATCAAAAGCATTGCCGGCCGTCTTTATACTTTTTGAAATTGCTATGCTACCCATTGTTATAACGGCTATGTCAGTGGTTCCTCCGCCTATATCCACAACAAACGAGCCAGATGGACGAGAAATGTCAATCCCCGACCCTATTGCAGCGGCAAGTGGCTCCTCAATCAGACACGCACGCCCCGCTCCGGAGGCTGTTGCAAGGTCAAGTAAAGTTCGCTTTTCAAGCTCGGTTACACTTGAGGGTGTGCAAATAATAACATTCGGTTTGAATATTTTGTTGCCACAAATCTTTTGTAGGTAATAAATCATCATGCTTTGTATTACCGAAAAGTCTGAAACAACACCGTCTTTCAGAGGTCGAACAACCTTAACTGATGCAGGGTTTCGCCCTAGCATTTCATATGCCTTATAGCCCGTTGCAAGCATTCTGCCTGTTTTTGCATCACAAGCGGCTACGGAGGGCTCATTCAAAACTACGCCCTTATCCTGCACATATATTACAATTGAAGTAGTACCAAGGTCAATTCCTATATTGGTGCCAAGCATTGTCACCCCTCCTTTGGACTTGTTTGTTTTTTCCGTTTGCCAGTAAGTGCACCTACAAGGCACCAGACCTGAGCAGCGCCATTAATAATCAGCATTTTTGCACACTCATTGAGCGTTTCACCTGTTGTTTTTATGTCGTCACAAAGAAGAATTGTTTTATCTTTCACCAAATCCCTGTCTGTCACATCATAAACTCCAATTATGTTGCCGCTTCTTAAATATGCGTTTAAACCATGCTGCAAATCATTTTCATAAATCTTTATTAAGACATTGTTTTCGACTGCAATATTTAGATGTTCGGAAATTTCTTTTGCAAGCAATTCACTTTGATTGTATCCCCTTTTGCGTTGCTTTTTATCTGTCATCGGCACAAAGGTTATAATATCAAAATCAATTTTTGAATATATTTCTTTTGCTTTATCTGCCATTTTTTCGCCCAATAAACGAGCGGCAACCGTGTTTTCTCCAAACTTAAAATCACTCATTGCGTGGCGAACTTTATCTTCATAATAATAAGGCGACACTATTCCATTGTAGAATTTTCTGCTCTTTTTGCAACAGCAATCTTCTTTTTCGCAACCACAATAGGTACAAATCGGTTCTTCGATTGTTTTTACCTTGATTTTACAGTCGCTACACTCAAGGCGCAAGGGTGGCTGCACTTTTGTACAAAAAACACATCGACTTGGGAAGAAAATGCACAAGAACCTTTCAACTGCCTTTTTGTATTCAAACATCCTCCACACTCCCAGTAAGAAAGTGTTTGAGTGATGAATACCTTTGTGACTCCTTGTTGTTTTGAGCCATTCTTTTTATATCTTCGACAGTCCCGACAATTATCATAATTGACCTTGCCCTCGTTACTGCTGTGTAGAGCAAGTTTCTATAAGCTAAATGCGGAATAACCTTAACAGCGGGCATTATGACAGCCTCAAACTCGTTACCCTGACTTTTATGAACTGTCACTGCATACGCCAGCTCAAGCTCTCCAGCCGCATCAAAAGGGTAATCCGCCACTCTTTCGTCAAAAACAATTGTCATTGTGGCACCAGATTTATTTATATTTTTAAGAAGCCCGACATCGCCGTTGAAAATACCCGAGCCGCTTTCCTCTCCCTTTTCCCATGTGACATTATAGTTGTTCCTAATTTGCATCACTTTGTCACCCTCACGAAGCGTTTTGCCTGAAGGGAAGACAATTTCATTTTTGCCCTTTTGAGGTGGGTTTAAAACATTTTGTAATATTTTATTGAGATTAATTGTGCCTGCCTGTCCTTTTCTCGATGGGCACAAAATCTGGATATCTTCAAATGGTGAATAACCGTAAGCTTTCGGCAAGCGTTCAGAGCAAAGCTCTGCAATCGTTTTTGCAGCAAGCTCAGGTCTCCTTCTTTCCATAAAAAAGAAATCCTTATCTTTGGAATTAAGGTCAGGCATTTCACCTTTAACGATTTTATGTGCGTTCGTTACAATTCGGCTCTCCATTGCCTGTCTGAAAACCTCTGTCAATTCAACAACAGGTAGTTGTTCAGAACCAATAAGGTCGTGAAGAACATTGCCCGCTCCAACAGGCGGCAGTTGGTCAGAGTCCCCAACCATGATAAGCCTGCAACCCAAAGGGAGCGCCATCAAAAGACTTGAAAACAGTGAAATGTCAACCATCGACAACTCGTCGACTATAACCGCATTCACTTCAAGCGGATTGCTTTGGTTGCGATTGAAAACGGGGTTGTCACTTTCATCCCACTCAACTTCTAAAAGACGATGTATGGTCTTTGCCTCTTTGCCCGTAACATCGCTCATCCTTTTCGCTGCCCTACCCGTCGGTGCAGTCAAGGCGACATCAAGCCCGTCCATTTCAAATATTTTAAGTATCCCGTTGAGGGCAGTTGTTTTGCCTGTGCCCGGCCCGCCAGTTAAAATAAGCAAGCCTTTTTCAACCGCCATAACGATGGCTTTTTTTTGTTTTTCTTCGTATTCTATTTTCTCTTTTTGTTCTATTTTTTTTATATCGCTGTGCAAGGTTTCTCTGCCTGCAGGTGGGAATTCGAGCATAAACCCGATTGATTGCGCCGCCCTACTCTCGGCTGTATAAATATGGGGTAAAAAAACAAACTCCCGCCCGTTGACTTTTTTGCAGATTAGCCGTTTTTGAGATATCAGGCTATCAATGCCTGCCAATACGCTCTCTTCATTGACTCCTAGCAACTGAATGCAGGGCCGAAGAATCTTATCTTTAGGCAGGCACGTGTGGCCGTTTGAAAGGTTATGCTTTATGACAAATATAATGCCAGCCATCGTTCTGAATTTATCCTCAGGCTTTTGTTGCATTGATTCGGCTATTCCCTCCGCCCTTGGGAAACTTATGCCTATACCTTCGTTACATAAAATATAGGGGTTTTCTTTAATGTTTTTAACCGCTTCCGGGCCATAAAGCTTGAAGGCTTTAAGGCATTCAGAGGGTGACATTCCGAACCTTTCAAGTGCTATCATCACTTCTCGCACGGCAAACTGTTCATTAAAATTCTTATTGATTTTTAACGCCTTTCCGAGCGAAATGCCTTTTATTGAGGCAAGGCGTCGGGGGTCATTTTCAAGCACATCAAATGTCTCTTCACCAAAGGCTTCGATAATACGCAATGCGGTTATATGACCTACCCCTTTTATCACACCCGATGAAAGGTATTTTAGCAAATCTGCCGAGGTTGACGGAAGACTTCGTTGACATTGCAACGCTTTGAATTGCCTACCAAAGGATGCATGAAAGTCCCAATAACCTTCAAGCAGAAGTTTTTCGCCCGCAACAACCTGTGGCAAAACTCCGACAACAGTAACAAGCTCACCGTCGGTGCTTATCTCTAAAACGGTAAAGCCTGTCTCTTCTTTGCGGAATACAACATCTTCAACAATTCCGCTCAATTCAATTTTTTCACGGTTTTCAACATCGTGCATTATTTCCACCGCTATATCTTTTTACATTTCCATTATGTATTTCTCGAGTTTATCGGGCTTGCAAATATAGACATTATCTGACTCCCTGCCCATCCTCTCGCAAATCCTTCGTTCTTCGTCGCCCATTCCGCAGTCAACCAAAATAACCTTCGCTTTTGAGCCGTCCCCCAAAAGGGATAACCTCATATTCACCGCACACAGCTTGCCTGCCGCTTGTTTATCTCCCTTTTGTGCAACAAGAACAACGCTGTATCTCTCATCTTTACCCGGTTGAAGAACACGGAGCATTACATAGTAAAGAGAAGCAACAATACCCAAAATGACAAAAGTTAAAAAGAACAGAAAAAGTATAGCATCCATAGCTGCCATCACCTCTGATAACAGCTTATGCTGATTTGTTTTTAAGTGTTCAGGAATTTATTACAGACTTGAACCGCGGAAGAAGACCTGTTCTGTCCTGTGCATTAGGCGGTATCTGACACATATCATGGCCTGGGAACTCGTTGCCTTCAATTAAAACAGGGCCATCAGGAGTTATTGCAATATCCCACCCGACGTAACCGATCTGTGGCACAACCGCAGCTGCTTTTTTAACAAGATCCATGCACTGCTCCCACATAGGAATTTGAAAACCAATAAATCTCGTGCCTGTTTTAGGATGCTTTTCATATGCGTTGCCTGCCTTGTCGGCTGCATCAAACATAACTATACCTGTGTTAACATCAGCTCTTGTGATAAGCCCACCGCTGTTGAAGTTATCAACAATGCCACCGTTGCCTATGCGAATAGGTGTGCAAAGAATTGTTATATTGCCGCCTTTATTAAGAGTAATTGCTCTTACCGTATTGACACTGCCGTCATATAGCTTGTCCATTTCAGAATGCTGTTTAAGGCATTGCTCGACTATTTCTACCCCCGAACTTTTTAAATAGTCAAACAATTCGTCACTGTTCTTGAAGTCAGAAACTTTAAACTTTTCAACACCTTGGCCGCCTACTCCGTCACGAGGCTTTGAAATAAGAATTTCCTTGCCACTGAGCCACTCTTTGAAGCTCTCTTTGTTCTCTAACCTTATCCATTCCCTGCCCAAAAAATCAGCAAACATGGTGTTGAATTCATCTTTATTATAAAAAATATGGCAATATGAACTGTCGTTAAACCGATTAACAATTCTATTGCTAACACCTCTTGTTATTATTGTTTTTCTTTGCCTTGCATTTGTGTTTTCCATTTCAAACACCACATAGTCTGTATAACCCGCTTGGTATCTTAAACCGCACCAAACCATATCCAAAAAAATGAAAAACACAGATTTTTCGCTTCTTTTCGACACAAGCTTAACAGAATCAAGCATGGATGAAAAACTCATGCGTTTTATTCTTTTGAATATATAAATTATTTTGCTCATAAATTTACCTCTTTTTTAAATGTGAGCAGATCTGTAAGCCGAGTTCTGTCATTAAAGGCAATTATCTTTCTGGGCCTGTCGTTGCCGACAAGCTCAAGCCACCCTTCGAGGAATGCGCCGAGCAAGCGCGAGACGCAAGGCCTCTCCTCTGTCGGTGTTGCTCCGGATAGGGTTTGCAGGGCAATGCAGTCTCCTGCACACCGGTGAGCTCTTACCTCACCTTTCCACCCTTACCCAACTAAGTCGGGCGGTATATTTCTGTTGCACTTTCCCTAAGGTCACCCTCGGCGGCCGTTAGCCGTTATCCTGCTCTGCGGAGCTCGGACTTTCCTCATGCAAAATGCATGCAACTGCCCAATCTGCTCACCTATAGTATTTTAAATCAAAGTATACACGTTGTCAAATGAGTTGGTGAAATTTAATACTTATTTAATAGATGTTTAAAAAATAAATAATTATTTCTATTGTTTTTCGTAACTATACTAAACCAATTCATAACATACACTTTTTCCCTTGTGAAAACCGAAAAATTGTGCTAATATTTATGCAGTTTGTGATTATAAGGAGAATGACTATGGGAAAATTGAAAAGCATTGACAAAACTGCTGAAAAAAAGGGTAAGCTTGCTGTCACGGCATGGCAATTTGTTAAATTCATTATTGTTAGCCTGCTTGCATTTATTGTTCAATTCACATTACTTAATCTTCTTCCCTTTGTGCCTGCAATTTCCGCACTCTCAAACAGGGAGTTTCACTGGTTTGTTTTCAGTTACAGCCTTTCGGCAGGCGGTCTTGCATACGCTATAACCTCAAACACCGCAAATATTACCGCTCAAATTGTTGCATTCTTTGTCAACCGTAAAAAGACCTTTAATGCAAACAACAGTGTTGCGATAACGCTCACAATTTATATTGTTTTCACAGTTGTGCTTATCTGCTTTGCGGCATGGTTAAACCCTGTTATAAAAAGCTGGGTTGTTACTCGTTTTGCTTTAAATGAGCAACTTGCAAGCAACGTGGCAACTATGGCATGCAGTGTGTTTCAGTTTATAATATACTTCCCCTTCGACAAAATCCTCATGAAAGAAAAAAAGTAAATTGACCGATGATTTTCTTAACAAGCTTTTCATTTCCCACGGGCTATGTTATTGACCCGTGGGTTGTTTTTAATATAAGTGTAAACTTTAGTGAAATACCAATAAATACCCAAAAAGCTATTGTTTATTTTTACAATATGGTTTAATATAATATAAGTATACCCACATGCTAAGGAGTTAAAAAATGGATGATATTTACTTTACAAAATCAGGCAAAAATAATGATCCCCCTGGTTCGGAAATAAACAAAAATCAAAAACCCGAAAAAAAAGATAATAATATAGATATTGACAGTGGTAGGGGAAAGAAAAAATCCCCCATTAAGGTCCTAATAAGCATTCTTCTTGTTGTTGTCATTATCTTTTTATCAAGTTTTGGTTATATATATAATCTTATGAGTAAGGTTAATTATAACGAAGCTGGTCACAAAGACAATGTTTATGTCAACGATGATGCACTTGCTTTTAGTTCAAATGTGTGGAACATCCTTTTTGTCGGTGTTGATAGAAGGTCTTCCGACCTTTCCTCACGTTCAGACACAATGCTACTACTATCAATAGATAGTGCTAACAAAAAAATTAAAATGACATCTTTTTTACGTGACCTTTGGATTGATATCCCCGACAGTGGCTATGCAAAGCTAAATGCGGCTTGCACCTATGGGGGCGCACAGCTTGTGATGGACACTATCGAATACAACTTTAATATAAAAATTGACAACTATGCACTCGTTGACTTTGAAATGTTCACCGACATTATCGACATGTTGGGCGGTGTTAATGTTGAAGTGACGGAAAAAGAATCAAAATACATGAGCACTAAGGTTTTCGAGAACGGCGTTCCCCTTTCTATTTCTCACGGTGAAAATGTGCATCTTGACGGCACAGAGGCTTTATGGTATTGCCGCATTCGTGCCCTTGATTCAGATTTCATGAGGACATATAGGCAAAGAAAAGTTATGACCTCGATTATAAGTAAATTTAAACAGACTAATATAATCGAGCTTAAAAACATTGCGATAGATATTTTGCCTAAAATCGAAACAGATTTGAGCGCACTCACTTTAACAAAACTATCTTTCGGCACGGTTTTTAAATACATGCGCTACGAAGTTGAGCAGGCAAAGATTCCCGCAGATAACACATGGAAAAATGGAAAGAAAAAGGGTCAATCAGTATTGCTTGCTGATTTAGATAAAAACAGGTTGTTCTTGGAGGACTTCCTTTACTCAAAGGATGAAAAAAATGGCAAAAACGAAGGTACTTCTTCTTAACAAAGGTTTTAATTTTTCTCAAGACGGTCCGGGCAATCGGTTAGTTTATCATCTTCAAGGCTGTAACTTCCGTTGTCCTTGGTGCTCTAACCCTGAAAGCATGGCAGTGGGCGGCACTTTTATGGAAGTGCCAAAATCGTTTGACGACAAGTCAACCGTTAGAAAATTAAGCTGTAAAGAAATTGATGTCTCCGCTCTCATTGACGAGGCGGTCAAGGCGTCGATGATGTTCTTTGAAGGAGGCGGAGTTACCCTGACGGGTGGTGAACCAACTGTTCAGTTTGAAGCCGTTTATGAATTGCTAAAAGGGCTAAAAAAACACAAAATACATACTGCAATGGAAACTAATGCCCACCACAAAAGACTGCCAGAATTATTTGACCTTATCGATTATTTGATAATTGACTTCAAACACTATGACAACAGCAAACACAAAGAGGTTATCGGTTGTGATGTTGAAGTTACAAAGCAGAACATTAAGATGGCACTTGAAAAACGAAACCAGTTGCTTATAAGAATTCCGCTTATCAACAGGTTTAACTCTTCAAAATCCGACGCTAACGCATTTGCGGACTTTTTTGAAGAGTTTAATACATACAACTGCTCTTTTGAACTTCTAAGATATCATGAATACGGAAAAGACAAATGGAAGCAGTGTGCACTTGAATACAAGATGGAAGATGCATACGTATCCGACGAGGATTTTAATTATTATTTAAATATTTTCAATTCAAAAGGGCTGAAAATAATCAGCACTTAACGAAAGGGGTTTTGGTTATGACGAAAATAATGTACTCACCAGAAGCTACAACACAAATGGCTAAAAAACTGTTTAAAGAAGAAAGAGAAATCAAACGACTTGACGGTTGGTTTTTTTCAAGAGAAATTGCCAGAGAATCAGACGAAGAAAACAAAAATTTACATAAGGAAACAAAGGCCGCTTTAGCTCTTGTCAAAACCCTTAAAGAAATCCCGATAAGCTTGAGTGAGAATGCTGTTTTTGCAGGCACGCAACGTGATGCCTTTGCACGCACATATGCTTTAATCAACCCTGCTTTTGAGGTTGAAACCTTCTGCGGTTACTGCGACCCGACCGCCGTTTTTAATGACATTGAGCCCAACGACGAGTTGACGCAAGAAAGAATCAATTCGCTTCGTGAATACACAAGGCAGAGCGATTATGTGAAAACTTTGACCAATGTTTACAACAAATATGAAGACTATGTTTCAGAAGTTGCCTTTTTTATTGAGCAAGTTACCGGGCACTTAATACCCGATTTTCGACCCGCTCTCAAATATGGTGTAAAGGCAATCGGCGGAGAAATCGAAAAACGCATCGCCGTTGAAACTGACAACGAAAAAATTATTAATTTTAAAGCAATGAGGGCGACCCTTGACGGTGTTGTCATTCTTGCAAACAGATATGCTTCAATTGCGGCAAAACAGGCCAAAAACGCTTCACCACAAAGGCGTGAACACTTGCTTTTGCTTGAGAAAACATTGAGAAATGTTCCAGAAAACGGCGCACAATCTTTATTTGAAGCAATGCAGTCATATATGCTGCTGTGGCAAGCAATGTGCATTGAACAGGCCCCGAACCCGTTTGCATTTTCGGTTGGCAATGCAGACAGAATATTTGAACCTTACAGACAGATGAGCGGAGAAAGCAGAGCAGAAACCGCCGCTTTGTTTAAGCATTTTCTCGTTTTTTACAATGTCGGTGACAGAAGCTGGGCAATTTCACAAAATGTTATTATTGGTGGCAAGTCAAACAGTGGTGAAGATTTAACCAACGAAACCTCCTATGCAATGCTTGACGCTTATTATGACATGAATGTCCCACAACCAATTTTATCAATTAAACTGCACAAAAACACTCCAAAAAAGCTATATAGAGAAATGGGCAGATTTTTCTTCACCCCCGGTTGCCTTACCCCCTCCTTATTTAATGACGATGCTTTGTTTGAAATTCTAAGCCTTAGCGGTATTGATAAAGAGGATTTAGAAGATTATTCTATTGCAGGTTGTCAAGAACCATTAATTATGGGCAAAGATAACGGCAATACTACAAACAGCTGGTTTAACTTGCCTAAAATTCTTGAGTTGACTCTTAACATTGGTTTTTCCACAGTCACTGGGAATAAAATCGCCACTGTTGCTACAAAAACAGACACTAACAGGCTGCTCAAAAACATAAGAGAAGAATTTTATAAAAATGTTGACCATTTTGCAAACCTAATGGCGGATGCCGCAAACGGTGCTTCAGAAGCTGTTTCTCATTTGCGTGTCCCCTTCCTTTCAGCTTTTATGGGCGGTGCGCAAAGCGGAATTGACACTAGAGACACAGAAAGACAGGGCACTAAATACAACGCAAGCGGTTGTCTTATCCACGGTCTTTCCGTTGTTGCCGACTCTTTTATTGCTATCGATTCACTTTTAAAAGAACGACCTGAAGATGCACAAAAACTCATTGTTGCATTGAAAAATAATTTTGAGGGTTATGAATCACTGCATGATTTTCTTCGTTCATGCCCTAAATTCGGCAACTTCATTGAAACGGTTGACGATGAGGCAGCACAGATAGCTAACAAGGTTTCTGATATTATTAAATCAAAGAAAAATTATTTGGGTAATTCTTTCCGAGCTGATTGGAGCAGCCCTTCGACTCACCTGCTTTATGGCTATTGGGTAGGTGCAACTCCCGACGGAAGAAAAGCGCGTGAAGAAATCAACTATGGCATTGACCCTCTTTTTGGCGAGGCAGGCTCAGGGTTGGGTTTCCGCATACTCTCAAACATGAAGCTCCCGTTCTCAAAATTCAACGGAGGTTATGCCTCGCATTTCGGCATTGACCCCAAATTTTTCAAGGCGCCCGACTATGAAGGCAAGGGTGAGGAGTTTAAAAAACATATTTTTGACCCTCTATTCTTTAATGATAAAAACAAGAATATTGCTCCTTATTACCTTTATGTCAATGTTACCACACCTGAAACGCTTCAAAAGGTGCTTGATAACCCGAAAAAGTATGCACCGAGCGGAGTTTACATAATGCGCATTCACGGCACTTTTGTGAATTTTCTTGATTTGTCGCCCGCAATTCAGCAGGATATAATAATGCGACTTGATTTGCAGTCAACATCCATATAACGATTGTGAGGTGGTCTTATGAAAGCCATAGGTCTTGACATAGGCACTACAACGATTTGTGCAATAGTCATCGACACCGAAGAGGGCAAGGTGCTACACGCCGCAAGTGTTGCAAACGATGCGGTTATTAATAGCGAAAAACCTTATGAGCGAATACAAAGCCCTAATAAAATACTTGAAAAATGTATGAGTATTGTCGAAAACCTTGTTGATAGGTTTGCACCTATTTCCTGTATTGGGATAACGGGGCAGATGCATGGTCTTCTTTACATTGACAAAGACGGCGACGCCGTAAGCCCTCTGTATTATTGGCAAGACGAGAGCGGAAACCAAAAATATAAAGACCCTGAAAGTTTTGCTCAATACCTTTCAAGGATTACAGGTTATAATATGGCGACAGGCTTTGGGGCTACTACGTATTTTTGTCATAATGAAAATTTAATTGTTCCAGAAAACGCAAAAAGTTTTTGCACAATACATGATTATGTAGCAATGAAACTTTGCGAAAATAAAATGCCCATCATGCACACCTCAAACGCTGCAAGCTATGGGCTATTTGATTTAAATTCCCTTGCGTTTGATAGGGAGGCCATTGAGAAATCAGGTCTGGATTACAATATGTTCCCTATCGTTACAAGTGAAACAAAATGTTTAGGGTTCTATGAAGAATCAATTCCTGTAAGCGTTGCAATAGGCGACAATCAGGCAAGCTTTTTAGGCTCTGTTAACGACGTTGACTCCTGCATACTCGTAAATGTAGGAACAGGAAGTCAAGTTTCGTTTTCAACCGAACTAATTCAGCCTCACGAGGGTACCGAGCTTCGCCCCCTTATTGACGACAGCTATATTTGCGTTGGGTCTTCTCTTTGCGGTGGCAGAGCCTTTGCAATGCTCGAAAAGTTTTTGAGAGAAACGGCAAATCTTGTTGCGCATGACAATATCAAAAGCGCTTACCCAGCGATAGATAAATACCTTGAAAACTCTGAAATGCCCGAGCCCCCTCTTGATGTATCGACTCGCTTCAGTGGGTCAAGGGAGCAACCCGAGGAAAGAGGCAGCATAAAAAACATCGGCACAAATAATTTTAACCCTCAGGCTTTAATTTGGGGAATTTTGAACGGAATGGTACAGGAGTTAAAATCAATGTACCCGTTTTACGGCAACACACCTCACAGCGTTTTAATAGGTTCAGGCAATGGGTTAAGGAAAAACAAGACACTACAAAATCTTTTTTCCAAAAGTTTCGGCATGGAGCTAAAAATTCCGGTTCATTGTGAGGAGGCTGCATTCGGAGCAGCGCTGTTTGGCATGACCGCTTCGGGGATTTTCGAAAGCATGAAGAAAGCGCAAAGCCTTATAAAATATGAATAACATTTTCAAATGAAATGAGGATATATAATATGAAGGATTTTCACCTTAACACAAATTGTCTGCACTCAGGCTATTCGCCCAAGAATGGCGAATCGAGGGTTTTGCCGATATATCAGAGCACTACCTTTAAATATGAATCAAGCGATGCTATGGGCAGGCTTTTTGACCTTGAGGAAAAGGGTTATTTTTATACAAGACTTCAAAACCCTACAAACGATGCCGTTGCTGCAAAAATTGCCGATTTAGAGGGCGGAGTCGCTGCTGTTTTGACTTCATCAGGTCAAGCTGCAAGCTTCTTTTCTGTGTTTAATATCTGCTCAGCGGGCGACCATGTTGTTTGCTCTGCTGCATTATACGGCGGTACTTTCAACCTATTCAATGTTACAATGAAAAAACTTGGCATTGATTTCACTTTCGTCAGCCCCGAATCAACGCAAGAGGAGCTCAATGCAGCGTTTAAAGAGAACACAAAAGTGGTTTTTGCGGAAACACTTTCAAACCCATCATTAACTGTGCTGGATATAGAGTTTTTTGCAAAGGCTGCTCATGACCACGGTGTTCCGTTGATAATTGACAACACCTTCCCCACCCCTGTCAATTGCAGACCGTTTGAATTCGGAGCGGACATTGTCATTCATTCCACAACAAAGTATATGGACGGGCACGCAACCTCTGTGGGCGGTGTTATTGTTGACAGCGGCAATTTCGACTGGGAGCAGAACGATAAATTCCCCGGCCTTACAACGCCTGATGAATCATACCACGGGATAACATATACAAAAAAATTCGGTAAAGGTGCTTACATTACAAAAGCCGTTGCACAACTTATGCGTGACCTCGGCTCAGTTCCCTCCCCTCACAACACATTTTTGCTCAATTTAGGTCTTGAAACTCTGTTTTTAAGAGTCGAAAGGCATTGCCAAAATGCAATTAAAGTTGCAAGTTTTCTTGAAAACCATCCAAAAATTGAATGGGTAAACTACCCCGCACTCAAAAGCAGCAAGTATTATGAATTGGCAAAGAAATATTTGCCCAACGGCACAAGTGGTGTAGTATCATTTGGAATTAAAGGTGGTCGCAAGGAGTCCATTGAATTTATAGACAGTTTAAAGCTTGCCACGATTTGCACCCATGTTGCTGATTGCAGAACCTGCTGTTTACACCCTGCAAGCTCAACCCACCGTCAGCTCACATCTAAACAGCTTGAAGAGTGTGGCGTTAGTGAAGATTTGATTAGACTTTCAGTCGGCATTGAATTTGTTGACGACATCATTGCTGATTTAGAACAAGCTTTAGGGCAAATAGATTGAACAAACAAACAGGGCAGAGATTCAAATCTCTGCCCTGTTATTATTATAGTTTAATTTTATTCAATAGAAACCCTTTCAACACTCAATGTTTTGCCGGTGGAAGGGTCAACCTCAAAAATACAGCCGTTCAACATGCATGGCACATTTGGCACCTCAAACCTCGCAGGCATTGATGTTTTCTGCCAACTTATTGCAGTTTCAGGATAAATACCCAAAACAGAATGTTTAGGCCCAGTCATGCCTAGGTCAGTTATATACCCTGTTCCGTTTGGCAATATCTGCTCGTCGGCTGTTTGAACATGAGTATGCGTGCCAAACAAAACAGAAACCTTACCATCGAGATTAAACCCCATTGCTCTCTTTTCAGCAGTTGCCTCGGCATGAAAATCAACTATCTTGATTTTGCAATCGTCAATGCTTTTCAATGCTTCGTCAATTGTTATGAAAGGGTTCACACAGCAGTCCATATATGCCTTTCCAATAATGTTGACAACACCGACACGCACACTGCCCATATCTATAACTCCGACACCCTTGCCGGGGTTACCAATATAAAAATTGGCAGGCCTTATAACATCGTTTCGCTCGTCAAGAAAATCATAGACCTCTCTGCGCCTATAAACATGGTTTCCATTTGTAATGAAGTCAACACCGCTAGCAAAAAGATGCTCGGCGGAAAGAGGTGTGATGCCGTTACCTGCCGCAGAGTTTTCACCGTTGCAAATACAAATGTCGATATTTTTTAGTTTTTTTAATGCAGGCAAATGGTCGCGGACAAATTCACAGCCCTGCGTTCCTACAACATCACCGATTGTTAAAATATTCATGTTAACACCACTCAAAACTGATTATTAAATTAATTCTATCACAATTCGTTTAAAAAACATAGTATTCCGCCCCTTGGCGCAAACATGCGACAAAGGGCGGTTTTTTAATCTGTCTTAAAACTTAAATTTGAAGTTTTTGATTTCAAACGGTTTTATTTTAAACTCAACCTTATTCCCTTTTGCTTCAAAAGGCACATCATTGCGTTCGATTAAATCACATTGTGCCGCCGATTTTATGTCTGCAAATAAGCTGAGAACAACATTTGTGCTGCTGCCTGATTTTTCGACTAAACGGACAATGTATGCGTTCTCGTCCTCGCATTTTTTGACCGCTTCAAGCGTTACATTGTCGGCATTGACACTGATAAATGAGCGCTCTTTGTCTTCTGCATTTCCGCCCTCATCGATTTCAACTGGAGTCATCGGGTTGTTTAGTTCAAGAGCCTTAGTGATCGTTTTTGCGTCTCGCCAGCCGTCATTATGAGGGTAAAGCGAATAGGTGAAATAATGGTCGCCAAGGTCTGATTCGGGGTCGGGGTTGAGCGGGCCTTTAAGGAGTGTGATCATCATTCTCTTTTCGTCAACCTCAAAACCGTACTTACAGTCGTTGAGAATGCTCAAGCCGTAGTCTTCATCCGACATATCAATCCAATTATGTGCACTTACTTCAAATTTCGCCTTGTCATAAGGGTTGTATCTATAATTTGAGCTTTCAATCGTTGCATAGGCAATATCTCTTGTGAATGACTTCGCATTCAAGTCAACATCAAACCCGACCTTGAGAAGCTTTTGCCTTTCAACCCAGTTGATATATGTGTCAAAGTCTATTCTGTCAATGTCGTTGTATATGATGATATTCTGCCTGATTTCGGATTGCAGGATTTGTTTTGAAATTGAAATGCTTGTGAAAACCTCACCCTGTATTATTTCTTCAAGTACACCGGGGGTTGTTTCAAACTCCCTGTCAACATAGGTTGCAACAATATCCCATGCTTCATATTTGCCTGGAATATCTTCAAACAGCCTGAACACATTGCCTTTTCCGCTCAAAACTTCACGGTTATTCGCTTTGTCGTAAACCGAGATAAGTTCAGCCCCTTCGTTGAATGATAGCTTAAATCTTTCGTTTTCAACCTCTTTTGACTTAAAAGTCTTAGTTTTATCGCTATTATCAGCAGGCTTTGTGTAATAAACTTTGTAACCCACTGCCGGGACATTCTTTGCAACAAAAACAAGTACTTTTTCGCCGTCGAGCTTTGTATAACACTGTGTCGCCACTCTCTCGCCGTTTGAGTCATAAACATCGACATCAAGGCAAGGTAACTCAACCTTTGAGGTTGCATTCTCACCGAGTGAATTGAAAATTGCAAAAGGTTTGCCGTTTTTAGCATCTGCACAGATATTTTTAGAAATAACTTCAAGTGCTTTCTTGTGCAATGGCTCTGCAATTGCAAGGATTATATCATATTGCTTGAGCAGGTCTCCATAAACCTCAGTTATATGTGAGCCCGGTAAAGAGTCATGAAATTGGTTTGTGAGAATTCCTTTCCATGCCTTGTTGATATCATTCAACGGGTATTCATAGCCATAGAGCGATGCAATGGAGCTATATATCTCAACCTCACGCATAAGGTTTTCACAATAACGGTTGAGCTTTTTGAGCATACCCTTTGTTGTGTAAACTCCTCTGTGAGCCTCAAGATATAACTCGTCTTTCCATGTAACGATATTGTCATCGGTTGCTTTTTCTTTCATGCGTGCGAGTGAATCTTCAATTGTGCTCGTCTGTGTTTCGGGCAAGCCGGGGAATTTGCGATATCTTTTGACATATTCGAGCATTTCGGTATCAACACCGCCGCCACCATCACCCCAGCCGTAGCAATACATTGACTCGCCAATTGTCGTTTTATCAGTATATTTATCCCAGTTCATTTTTAAAGAATCAGCTTCCATTGAGCCTATAAAATGAGTTGGAGGCACAATTGAGAACACTTTTGAGCCGTCGGGGCCCTCCCACCAGAAGCTATTATACTGCCATGGGTTTGTGTCGTTCCAAATACCCATTTTGTGAGTTACAAAATATTTAATACCTGACATTTTCATAATCTGTGGCATTGCATAGCTGTTGCCGAAAACGTCGGGAAGCCAACAGGTTTTAGGTGTTACACCAAAGGTCTCTTCAGCATAGCGGATACCGTGCAGAAATTGTCTTACAAAGGATTCGCCCGAAATAATGTTGCAATCAGGCTCAACCCACATTCCGCCAATGTACTCCCAACGCCCTTCTTCGATTCTTTTCTTGACTTGTTCAAATAGATCAGGGAAGTTTTCCTTCATCTCCTCATACATTACTGACTGACTTTGGGAGAAAATAAAGTCGGGGTACTGCTCCATAAGCCTGAGCATTGTTGCGTGGGTTCTGCCAAGCTTGCGAACAAACTCCTTGTACGCCCACATAAAAACAACGTCAAGGTGGGAGTTGCCAACAAGAGCGAGCTTGCCGATTGAGGCATAGTTCTTGTTGTCATATACCTTTTCTTTTAGAATGCTTTTGCATTTTTTTAACCCTGCTTTAAATTCGTTTATATCGGTTGTATCAAAATCAACATAACGCAATGCTTCCTTGAGGCTCTCTCTAATTATCTGTGCAAATGCCTCATCAAAAACAGGCATAAACAAAGCGTTGTAAACCGCTTTTATATCCCAAAAAACATCCTCGATTTCGGGGTCAACAGTTGCGACAAAAGAGCATTCAATTTTTTTAATAGTTGCCTCATTTGAGTGCCATACAAAATAGGACTCAATGTCTATGTCGTAGTGCTCGTTGCCCTGTGCACATTCTGTGAGTAAAACGGAGTTACGAAACGGGTCAAGCCCTTGATAAGGCACACCGTTGAGCGAAAGCAATGAATCGCCACCAAAATACACATTTAAGGTTACTTTCTTGCCTTTGAAACGCTCGGGAATATCAACACTGTTTTTGAAAAACGCACTCAGGCCTTCTCCGCCCCAGCTGTCACCAACATCGGCATCTTTCCAGCCATCATAAAGGTATTCATATTCACCGACATCTTTGAAAATGCACTCACGCATTTTCCACGGTTTTAGCATTTCAACATCAGTATAAATTCTTTTTTTAAGCTCTTTGAGCTTGATTGCTACGAGTTCGTCAAAAGAAAAAATTCCTCTTTGTTTTGTTTTGACAGTCCAGCGCCAAGTATTTACATGCTCCTCCATAGCTTCGATGGAAGCAACAGCGTCTTTTTTAGTGTTTTCAGCCATAATCTATCCTTTCCTTCAGTTAAAATTTTCCATTAATTTAAAACAATTATACCATTGATAATAATTATTTTCAATACAACACTTGATTCTTTGGACTCATAGATACCAAAGTGCTTTTTGTTAAATAAAAGCACCTTGATAAAAATTAAAATTTAATATAAATCTGTTTTTTTATTGCTTCTTCTGAATGGTCTTATCCTTTTCACCCTGCTATTAACTATGCTGCCACACGTCAGGCATACCAAGTGCTCAATGGCACTCGCTCTGAAAGCGCTCCCTTTCGGGCTAATTGTGGCATATCCACCTTGAATGCCTAATGCAAATTCACGGCCATTGCAAAAAGGGCATACGCTGATGTTTATTTCTCGTCTTTCATTTTCCATTTAAAATCCCCCCCGTATTAATATGAAACACCATTTTTATCCATAAGCTTATGCACGCAGTCAATATCAACATCTTTAACGCTTTTGTTTGATTTGTACGCAACTGATATTGCTGTGCCTGCTCCCTCCCCGATATTGCATACTATCGGCATAACTCTATAAGCGGACTGTGCCTCATGTGTTGAGGATATACAGCGCCCCGCAACAAGAAGGTTTTTCATTCCTACAGGGATTAGCGAACGATAGGGAATAGTGTAATACTCCCCCTCCGGTATGTTTTTTAGTACCGTACCCGAGCCGTCGGGGTTATGGATGTCAACTTTATATGCTCCGGCGGCAATTGAATCATCAAACTTTTTGCACGAAAGCAGGTCATCCGCATTTATCACATATTCGCCGACAACTTTTCTGCTTTCTCTGACACCAATTTCAGGTGCAGACATCAAAATTGTCGAGTTTTCAAATCCTTCTATGTTATCTTTAAGAAATTTATGCATTTCAAACATCTGCTCTCTTGCCTCTTGCTCTGCAATGCTCAAATCGAAAGAATCGGTAGGGTTAAGTCTTATTACCCTTGTAGTGTTGAAATGCAGAACACCACCCGAAAAGTGGCTAAAAATTAAAACATTTTCACGTGGGTTTTTAATTTTACCCGCCTTTTGGAATTCATTATAAAGTGGGTTGATTTTACTCCTGTTTTCATCAAACTTCGCTTCATCAACATTTGCAAGTCTAAAACATAACGTCATCGGTTGGCACAGGTTATCTTCCGGTCTACCTAATTCATAGGGGCAACCAGCAATTGCACAAAGCTCCGCATCACCGCTGCAATCAATATAATAATCTGCAAAAAAGTCGCTCTTGCCACCCTTTAGATAGGCTTCAATGCTTACAATGCGATTGTTTTCCCTTTGAACATCGGTAAAAGTGCAATGAAACAAGACGTCAACTCCGTTTTCTTTACAGAGCCTGTCTAAAATCAATTTCATGTTTTCTTCGTTAAACGTGCGGTTGTTTTTGTGCAAACCATCAGTTTCTAAAAGGCGGTCAAGTATTTGCGAAAAAACACCTGTGTTGAGCCGTTGCAATTCTTCCTTACCGTTTTTGCGAACAGTTATTGAATATTTCATAAACGGGTTAACAAGGCAATTTGTCGCACTGCCTCCTAAAAAACCGCTTTTTTCAATTATTAAAACCTCAAGGCCTTCACGTGCGGCCGCAATCGCCGCCGCGACACCCGTTAATCCTCCGCCAACAATTATAAGGTTGTAATGCTTCATTGAATTTTTCAAAGTATCAGCCCTTCAACAATAATGTTAACTAAATAATACCATTGAGTGGAAAGCTGTGCAAGCTGTATTTGTACCTTATTCGCAAATATCAAATAAATAATACATTAATATGTATAAAAAAATGAGCAACAGTTCAAAATAGTTGTAAATGTAAAAACCTTAAGGGGAGCTTAATATGTTGTTTGAAAAATACAAACCAGGGAAAAGTCGTTTTTGGGGCGGCAAACTATTTTATGCAATATTAATAATCTGTATTTGTGCCGCCGGAGTTAGTGCATGGTATGCGATAGACTCAACTATAAACACCGACACACAGCAAACTGAAGAATCTGTTGACTGGAATAACTATACAAGCAGAAGTGTTACCGAAAAAGACAACGAAAATGTAAATGTTCCTGCAAAGAATATACCTGACGAAAGAAAAGCGACGCAAAAGCCAACTGAGGCCAAGACAACGGAAAAGGTCACTCAGGAGAAAAAGGATAACATTCCGTATATTGGGAGTTTCACAATGCCCATGGGCACAAAAATCCTTAAAGATTACAGTCACGGCGAAATGGTTTTATCAAAAACAATGAATGACTGGCGGGTACATGAAGGCATAGATTTTTCTGGTAATGTCGGTCAAGAAGTTGTCGCCATTCAAGATGGCGTTGTTGAAAGTGTTGAAACAAATGAGTTTTGGGGCACCGTTGTTATAATCAAACACGGTAACGGTCTTGTTGCAAAGTATTGTGGCCTTTCAGAAGGAAGTGCCGCCAAAGAGGGCAACGAGGTTAAAAAGGGCGGCAGAATCGGCCTGCTAGGCGAAATACCGATTGAAGCGGCAGACGGTTATCATCTCCACCTTGAAGTGTTTGTAAACGATGAGAACGTTGACCCTCTTGAAGCTATGAACAAAGTCGGTAACTGAACGAAACATCTGAATTACTAATAAACAGAAAATGACCGTGGCTTTTATAAACCACGGTCGTTTAATTGTTTCTTGTTAGATAAACATAACAGATGATGCTAACAGAATTTGAGCTGCAAAATATGTTATTATATTGATTGCTTTTATTTTAAAGGGTTTGGCGTTTTTAGAAAAGTTAATGATCACCAGCAATGCATCCGAGATGATAAAAAATATTGAGCCAATCACAAGCATTGCAGACGCCACATATGCATAAGGCATGCCGAATTGAAGTGTTTTAATTGCCAATAAAACAGCCTTTGCCACCATAAGGGAAAGTATTGTTGTGTATAACATAGCTGGAATTCGCATCGTGCCAATGTTTATCTTTTTGTGCTTACAATATAAAATCCCTATCGACAAAGCAACTGTCATAATAAATATTTCATAGATGGTGATAATTCTATTGGCCCCATATTTTTCAAGTGCAAGCATAAACGCCTTGATATAAAAAACATGACCTATCAAAAAACTTAAAGCGCCGAATCCAAAAAGCATATCTTTTCTCTTGCAAACAATATGTAAAAACAAATCCCCTATCCATCCAAACACAAGACCTGTGAAAATAAATTTTGCATAATCTGAATAATTGCATGAAATTTTAATGCTAAAACAGCCTACTAATATAAAAAGCGTTGAACAAGTCATTTTATATAAAAGCGATTTACAACACTTTTGAGGCCATGTAGCCTTAAGAAACAAATAAATGAACGGAATCTCAAAAGCAATTGCCGCTGCATAAAGTATGTTGTATATTGTCAAAACTACCTTTCCTCCAAAAACTGATAAAAATAAACCCGAATGCTTACATTATTTGACCCCTGTGCGTAGGCTCAAGAATACCATGACCTTTTTCAAGAATTAGTTGAAACAATTTTATTAGCATGGGGTTGTCAAACATTTCAGCACAGCTTTCGGCGATGTTTTCGGATATTCTTTTGAGTTCTGGTGAGCTTCTCAGAATCATTCTGACTCTATTGCCGGCGAAAATAAATGTTAATCTTCTTTGGGCAATTGACTCAAGCGGTCTTACCCACACTTCAAGAGTGTTTTCGTTTTTCCATGCAGCGGTACACGTTACGGTAAAATCAATACCACCGAGTGTAATTTTACATCTTCTTGCCACTCCGTCCATGCCGCAAAGGATTGTATTTCTTTCTTTTCCTTCCGACCAGCTCATTTTGCAAGTAGCCTCATCAAATCTAAACCTAATATAGTCTATATTACCTGCCTTGTCGGCTGACATATAAAAAACTGCAAGGGGCATCATGCTAACAGGATATCCAATCTCATTTATCGCAAAGGGTTTTCTCATTCTTATTATCTTGCTTTCGATTCTTCTTTCTGTTGCATAGCTTCTCGCTGTTTTTTGAAGTTCAGGCAAAGGTGGTAAGGTCAATCTCTTTTTCAAAGATTGATCTGCATAAGGCTCAGATTTTGGCTCGATAAATGCATCGGGGAAATGCCTCCATATGCAATCCCTTGCTTTTTGCTCAAAAACTTCACTTGATGTAAAAATAAAAACAGCATTGTAATCCTCAAACACTATCCCAAACTGTGAGAACATTCCGTCTGCACGGTAAGAGTTAGGGCAACCGTGGTTTCTCCAAAAACAATAACCATAACCACTCCTGCAATCCATCGCATCGTATTCTTCATTATCAACAAGAGCTTTAACAGAATCCTTTGCCCATCTTTCGGGTATTATTTGCTTTCCGTCAAACTTGCCGCCTTGCGAATAGCAAAGCATGAACTTTGCAAAATCTTCAGTTTTAATAAAAAGACCCCAACCGCCGGCTTCAACGCCATTGCCGTCTGTCTCCCAAAACGGGCGCTCAATTCCAAGCGGTTCAAAAAGCCTCGGCATTAGGTAGTCAATAACAGACATGCCCGTTACCCTGTGCAAAATTGCGCAGAGCATATATGTATTCTCGCTTATATAACGCCAGCGTTCACCGGGTGCAAATGCCCACTTTGCGTCAAAAAAATCTTTTATCCATTGATTTTTTGTTTTGTCCGCAAGAAAGCTAACATCCTTGCCCGCAGTCATTGTGAGTAGATGAAAAACAGTTAGCTTTTCAAGGTTTTCACCTGGCTGAATCGGCCTGTATTCAGGAAATATGTCGATCACCTTTGTGTTAACCGTAATTAATCCCTCATCAACCGCAAAACCTACTGCAGCAGAGGTGAAAGACTTGCTCACAGAATACATCGTATGAGGAATATGTGCGGCATACGGTTTGTGCCAAAATTCGAAGGCAACCTTTCCTTCCCTGAGCACCATAATACTATGAACCTCTATATCGCTTTTATCTAAATCCTCAAGAAATTCGGCAATTTTAGCGCTAGAAACACCAACATCTTCCGGATAAGCGGCCCTATCAAGCTTCAAAGATTTCTTAACTACCATAAAAATGCCTCCAAATTAATTTTTTGTTATTATATCATATTTTACCAAAAAACAAAAGAAATTTTGAAAGTTTCTTTATTAAGTGTATGATGTTCGGATAAGTAATATTAGTTTTCTTATATATTATTCTAATTTACCAATTTATCTTATTCTCTTGCAATAAAGACCTTTTAATTTCATAAGTTACAGAAATTGTAGTATTTGTTTATAAACTGTACACTAATTTTTACAAAATCCGAAACATTTGCATGTTATGATTAATACTACCAGAGGAGGTGAAGCTATAGATGTCAAAAAGCAACAGCGTTTTGGTCTTTGTTACCCCTCAGCTCAAGTGCAGCAAACTGATCGAAGCAGGCAAAGCTATTGCCCTAGAATCGAACGCACAGCTTGAAATTTTAAGTATTTTCCCGACAAAATCTTGCTTCGAGCCGAACACCCAAGCACTTGAAAAGCTTTATGACTTTGCAAAAACATATGATGCGCAAATGACTGTTTATTTCAGCGACGACGCAGTCTATACGGCGGCAGGTCATTCAGCAAAGCTCAAGCCCTTGATTGTAGTTACAGGCTT
Source organism: Clostridia bacterium (assembly GCA_035647435.1). GTDB lineage: Bacteria > Bacillota > Clostridia > Oscillospirales > Acutalibacteraceae > JAAZFZ01. Next base: position 12,330 of record DASRNM010000078.1, on the reverse strand, counting down.
CCCGGGTGAAAACAGCAGTAAATTTGTTCACTCTTTTCACTCATTGCTGCCAAAAATCCCCGTGAGTATGGTTGATGCGCAAGGCAAGATTTACAGAATTCTTCCCTCATCAATCAATGCCGAAAAAGCTGCAAAGGTAAAAGTTTTGCATAAAACAGAGTAAGTGCAAACATTATATATATTAATTAATTAGTTCTAAGCCTTTTTCATTTTATCCTCTTTTCATAAACAGTAGGTCAGTTTTTGACCTACTGTTTTACGTTAAATAACCCCCTTGATATTAATCAAGGGGGTTTATTGATTTTTATTCAAATATTATTCGTTTTTAAGCTCGTCTATATATCTTTTCAACGCATTTATCCACGATGGCAGAGTATTAAAACCTGCATCTTCAAGGCAAACCTTTGAAAGTCTTGAGTTTAACGGCCTTGTTGCCTTTGTCTTGTACTCGCTTGTGGGTATGGGGGTAATTTTTGCGTTTAATTTCGCAAGATTCATAATCTCTTGCGCAAAATCTGCCCATGAACAAAAACCTTCGTTTGTTGCATGGTATACACCGAATTTATTTGTCTTTATCATATCACACAGCAAAACTGCAAGGTCTTTTGTATAGGTCGGCGAGCCGACTTGGTCGCACACAACATTAATGCTGCCCTTTTCTTTGCCGAGCTTTATCATTGTTTTTACAAAGTTGCCGCCACTTAAGCCAAAAACCCATGATGTTCTGACAATAAAGCTTTTTTCACAGTTAGCTTGAACCGAAAGCTCACCGTTGAGTTTTGATTTGCCATATTCGTTTAAAGGTGATTTCGGCGCATCGCCCTCAAATGGCTCCGTTCCGTCACCGCTGAAAACATAGTCCGTGCTCATATAAACCATCTTTGCGTTGAGTTTAGCGCATGCACAAGCAACATTTTCACTGCCCTTGTCGTTTATTAAATGGCATTTTTCAGGCTCATCCTCGGCTTTGTCGACGGCTGTATATGCCGCACAATGAATAACAGCGTCGGGTGCCTGCTTTGTTATGAATGACAAGGTTTTGTCATAGTCGGTTATGTCAAAGTCCTTAATATCAACACCTATAAATTCCATTTTGCGTGATTTAAGCTCTTTGACAACATCGGAACCTAACTGGCCGTTTGCTCCTGTTACTAAAACTTTCATAAAAACCCCTGATTCAAACTAATATATAAATTTAACATCGCTTTCAGATAAGCTTGGGGCATTCAAATCCTTTGATGAAATTATAGGCTCGCTTATGCCCCAGTCAACACCTATTTGATTGTCGTCAAATCTGATGCTGCGGTCATTATCGGACGAATAATATTCATCAACCTTATAATAAACCTCAACATCATCGGTAAGAGTCAAAAAGCCGTGCAAAAAGCCTTTTGGTATATAAATCATGCTCTTGTTCGCTGAGTTCAGTTCAATACCAATCCATTTAAGGTACGTCGGTGAACCCTGCCTAATATCAACCGCAACATCATAAATTGCACCTCTTGTGCACGAGAGAAGCTTTGCCTGAGCTTTTGGCTCTTTCTGGCAGTGCAAGCCACGAATTGTGCCCTTGCAGCATGAAAACGAACGATTGTCCTGAACAAAAACTGTGTCTAACCCTAATTCTTTGAATTTTTCATGAGAATAGGATTCATAGAACCAACCTCTGTTGTCACCAAAAACCTGCGGTTCAACTATGAATAAACCGTCAAGCTGAGTTTTAATCAATTTCATTTAATTGCCCTTCCCCCAGCGTGGGCGTTCACCCAAGCCGTCACCATAAAGAATTTTGCCCTCACTAACTCGGGTGAGATGATTGCCGTAGTTAGACTTGCCATATTTTTTGGCAGATTCTATAAGGGCTTTTTTTGATATCCATCTCATATTATATGCAATTTCCTCAGGTGCGGAAATTTTAATGCCTTGCAATGTTTCGACTGTGCGCACAAAGTTTGCGGCGTTCATCAGGTTTTCGACAGTACCCGTGTCAAGCCATGCAAAACCTCTGCCCAACAGTTTAATATCTAAATCGCCATTTTCAAGATATATTCTGTTTATGTCGGTTATTTCATATTCGCCACGCTTTGAAGGTTTAAGTGATTTTGCATATTCTACAACTCTGTTGTCATAAAAATACAAACCTGTTACAGCGTAGTTTGACTTTGGCACCTCTGGCTTTTCCTCAATCGAAACAGGTACGCTATTATCGTCAAACTCAACAACACCAAAAGCCTCTGGATTCTCGACATAGTAGCCGAAAATAGTAGCTCTTGTTTTTGTATTTTTTCCAGCTTGGCGAAGCATATACCCTAAACCACTGCCATAAAAGATATTATCACCTAAAACCATCGCAACACTATCGTCACCTATGAAATCCTCACCAATTACAAACGCTTGCGCTAACCCCTCAGGGTTTGGCTGAACAGCATATGAAAGCTTTATCCCAAATTGCTTACCCGTGCCCATGAGCGATTGAAACTTAGGTGTGTCCTCAGGCGTGGAAATAATAAGTATATCCCGAATCCCCGCGAGCATCAGGGTTGACAACGGATAATATATAAGCGGTTTGTCGTAGACAGGTAGCAATTGCTTACTTGTAACCATTGTTAAAGGGTAAAGCCTTGTGCCGGAACCGCCGGCAAGAATAATTCCCTTCAAAAACAGCTCACTCCTTTTTTGTCACATAATGTAGTGTATTTGCACAAAACAAACATACATATTTAACATTCACTTTGTGTATAATACAACATCTTAAATTTTTTGTCAATCTTTTCTGGTTTACGGTTGACATCCAAACTGTTCTTTGATAGAATTAGCGCAAGCTAACTTAACCAAGGCTAACATTTAATAAGGAGTATGCAAATGCAGAAAACTGTTGATAGATTAAAACCCAACGAAAAGGGTGTTGTTATATCTCTGGGCAGTTCCGGTGCTCTCCGACGCCATATTATTGACATGGGCATTACACCTGGTGCAATAATAGTTATGAGAAAAACCGCACCTATGGGCGACCCGATTGAAATCAATGTCAGAGGATACGCTCTAAGCTTACGAAAAAAAGAGGCACAAACAATATTGGTAAAAACTGTTTGAGGTAAAAGTGAAAGGATTTGTTCTTTATGGGTTATAGATACGCATTGGTTGGAAACCCGAATTGCGGAAAAACTACTCTTTTTAATTCTTTAACGGGCTCGAATCAATATGTGGGGAATTGGCCGGGTGTCACCGTCGAAAAAAAAGAGGGCAAGCTTATCCGTTCAAATGGAGAAGTTTCAGTGGTTGACTTGCCTGGCATTTATTCTCTCTCCCCTTATTCTGCCGAAGAAATTGTGAGCAGAAATTATATTATTAACGAAAAGCCCGACTTAATAATAAACATCGTTGACGCAACAAACCTTGAGCGTAATTTATATTTGAGCTTACAGCTCGCTGAGTTAGGCGTCCCTATGATAATCGCCTTGAATATGATGGATGTTATAGAAAAAAGCGGCGATACAATAGATGTTGCGCTATTATCCGCACTTTTGGGAATTAAGGTCATACCTATAAGTGCAACAAAGAGCACGAATGTGCACAAACTCATCAGCGCCTGCGAGCATGAGATTGAACACCACGCCGAAAACTCCACGCATATAGACATACATAGCAATCAGGGCGCACCTCCTAATATATATGTTGGAAGGCTTTTGACTGCAATTAAAGAGATAGAGGGTATAATTGAATACAAATGCATGCAGCTGAATCTACCTTTGCGCTGGTGTGCCGTCAAGCTTATTGAAGGCGACTCCATTACCTACGCAAAGCTTGAGCTTAACGAGAGTGAAAAAGAGATAATTGAAGAAATTGTTAAGCGCATTGAAACACGCACGCTCGACAGAGAAATGCTTGTTGCCGACCAAAAATACAAATATATCTGCAAGGTTAGAAATCAGGTTCTTAAAAGTTCAAAGAAAGAGGGAATGTTAACAACCTCTGATAAAATTGACAGAATTGTAACAAACAAATATCTTGCTATTCCGTTATTTTTAGGGATAATGGTTTTTGTGTTTTACATCACCTTTGGCTCACTCGGCTCAAATCTTACAGACCTTGTTGATAATTTGATAAATGTTAGATTTATTGATGTTGTCAGAGGCTCTTTAGAGTCTATTTCAACCCCTTCATGGGCAGTTGCTCTTTTGTGTGATGGAATCATAACCGGTGTCGGCTCGGTTCTAAGCTTTTTCCCACAGCTTGCAATACTCTTCTTTTTTCTCTCGCTGCTTGAAGACAGCGGATACATGGCAAGGGCGGCTTTTATTATGGACAAAGCCCTCCACGTAATAGGCCTTTCCGGCAAATCCTTTGTGCCAATGCTTATGGGTTTCGGTTGCACTGTGCCGGCGGTTATGGCGACACGTACACTAAGCAACGAGAAGGACAGGCGCTTGACGATTATGCTTCTTCCTTTCATGTCTTGCGGAGCAAAAATGCCTATCTATGCTTTATTCATTGGCAGTTTTTTCTCAAAATATACAGGCATTACTATTAGTTCAATTTATTTGCTAGGGCTTATAGTCGCAGTAATCAGCGCTTACATATTGCAAAAAACGGTTCTTAAAGGTGGCCATGCTCCGTTTGTAATGGAGCTACCCCAATACCGAATGCCGACAGCAAAAACCCTTTTTATGCACCTTTGGGAAAAGATTTGGGACTTCCTAACAAAGGCGGGAACAATATTGCTGGGCGCTTCAGTAATAATTTGGTTTTTACAGTATTTTAATTTTTCATTTACACATGTGCTAAACAGTGAAGAAAGCATGCTCGGCCTTTTCGGCAAGGCTATTGCACCAATTTTTTCTCCCCTAGGTTTTGGTGACTGGAAAAGCTCAGTTTCTGTCTTGAGCGGGCTTGTTGCAAAAGAATCAATCGTCAGCACAATGGGAATTCTTCACAACACCTCGAGCGAGGGCCTCACAACTCTTATGCAGTCCATCTATACACCTCCCGCGGCTTATGCTATAATGGTTTATACGCTGCTTTTCATTCCATGTTTTGCTGCTGTCGCAGCAATTAAAAGAGAAATGGCAAGTGCTAAATGGACATTGTTTGCGCTAGCCTTTCAAGCGGTTGTAGCATGGGTAGTTACATTTATTATATATCAGGTAGGTAATTTAATATGGGTGAATATGTTGCAGTAGCAATAGCGATTTTAGCTATAATAGGCGTTATTGTTCTTGTTATAAATAAAATAAAAGAGGCAAAGGGCAAGGGCTGCTCGGGTTGCTCGGGCTGCACAAGCAATTCATGTGAGAACTGCTCACTTTATAATAATTATAGTAATGAAAACGAGAACGAAAACAACGATAACAATAAAGGTGAAAACAAGGAAAAGAGATGATTCAATGAACCCTATATCCGCTTCTCTTGAAGATTATCTTGAGGCTATTTTTGTTTTAAAGCAAGGCGACCAAACTGTAAGAATGACAGATGTTGCCGACTATCTTAATGTTTCAAAGCCAAGCGTCAACCGTGCCGTAGGCAACTTGAAGGACGCAGGGTTACTTGCGCACGAATCATATGGCACTATAGAGCTAACGCCCAAAGGTGAAACATATGCGGCAAAGATTTTGTATCGGCACAAACTGATTAAACGGTTTTTGACCGACAACCTCGGCGTTGAGGAAGAAATCGCTCAAAAGGATGCTTGCGAAATGGAGCACGTTATGAGCCCTCAAACAATTCAGCTATTGTTTGAATATCTTGAAAAAAACACTATGGGCGGAGATAGTAATGAAAACATATGACGTCGCCGTTATCGGCGCAGGTGCGTCGGGGCTTTGTGCGGCAATTAACTGCGCAAGAGGCAACGAAAACAGCAACATTATTGTTATTGAGCACTTGCAAAGAGTCGGAAAGAAAATTCTCGCAACAGGCAATGGCAGGTGCAACCTGACAAACATTAACGCAAGCGAACACCCGTATAACAACTTCGCTTTTGCCCAACATGCGCTGAATAAATTTAATGTAGAAAAAACCCTTGCTTTCTTTGAATCTCTCGGTCTTTTCACCGTAACGGATAATGAAGGCAGGGTTTACCCTATGAGCAACACTGCCGCAAGCGTTCTCGATGTTTTGCGTTTTGAGGTTTCAAGACTCGGCATTGAAACTCTGTGCGGTTTTCATGTGGACAATGTACAATTCAAAAATGATAAATATATTATTAACGATAAAATTGTCGCAAGCAGGGTCATAATCGCTTGTGCTGGCAAAGCCGCACCCTCTCACGGCTCTGATGGCAGCGGCTTTGAAATTTTGAAAAAACTCGGTTACAATATCACAACCTTATCCCCCGCTTTGGTTAAGTTGAAAACCGAAAGGGATAAAATTAAACCTCTCAAGGGCATTAGAGCTAAGGTTGACCTTGAAGTTATAATCAACGATAAACCCTGTGCAAAAAGTTCAGGGGAAATACTCTTTACTGATTATGGCGTTTCGGGCATAGCCGCAATGGACACGAGCAGATGTGTTGCTCAACATTTTGCAAACGATAAAAGTGGAGAATGCAAGCTTATAATAGATTTTGCACCTTCATTTAATAAAGAGGAAATAACTGATATTCTGAAAAGCATTATAACTCACAACCCGAATTTGCCAATTGAGACTGTTTTGATTGGTGTTGTACCAAAGGCTGTTTGTGTTGCCGTTTGCAAAACGGTAGGTTTAAGCGGTCTTTCAAAACCGGTCAAAACTCTTGACAGCAGTTTTGTCGAAAAAGTGGCAGAAACCTTGAAAAGGTTTGAGTTGAATGTTGTCGGCACAAAAGGCTATGTCTCCGCTCAGGTTACAGCTGGCGGAGTGGATGTCAATCAATTTAATCAAAAAACTCTTGAATCTAAGAAGCATAAGGGGTTATACTGTTGTGGCGAGATTCTTGACGTTGACGGGAGCTGTGGAGGCTTCAATTTACAATGGGCATGGTCGTCAGGACTTCTTGCAGGCGAAAATGCATCAATAAAGGAATAAGAAATGATTAGAGTATCGCAAATAAAAATCCCACTTGAGGGTGGGCATGAAGAATTATTGACTGCTGTGGCGAAGGCATTAAAATGCCCGAAACGCAGCATTAAATCATTGAAGATAGCAAAAAAATCAATCGATAGTAGAAAAAAAGACAACATATTTTTTGTTTATAATGTTGACGTTGAGGTTGACGCAGACGAACAAAGCATATTGTCAAGGTGCAATAATTTAAAAGTAACGCTTGTTGAAAATTATGAATTTAAACCACCCGAAATGAGACGAAACAGCCAATTTAAACCTGTTGTTGTCGGTTTTGGCCCGGCAGGCATGTTTGCGGCATTGACATTAGCGCAAGAGGGTTTAAAACCTATAATTCTCGAGCGTGGCAATGATGTTGACACAAGGTTAAATGATGTTAAAGGCTTTTGGCAAAACAGAAAACTTAACACCGAATCGAACATTCAATTCGGCGAGGGTGGTGCAGGAACTTTTTCGGACGGAAAGCTTACAACGGGGATTAAGAACAAGCTTTGCCGAAAGGTTTTTATTGAGTTTGAAGCTCACGGGGCACCGAATGAAATACTTTATTCTTCAAAACCTCACATAGGTACGGATAAATTGAGTCAAATTGTCAAAAATATTAGAAATGAAATAATATCATTGGGCGGAGAGGTTCTGTTCGGTTGCAAAATGACCAATATTATCGTTGCAAACGGAGTTATACATGGAATTTCATATATTAAAAACGATACTCAAATTGATTTAGAAACAGATGCGGTAATATTATCTGTTGGGCATTCGGCAAGGGACACGGTCGAAATGCTGTTCAATAAAGGCATCAAAATGATACAAAAGCCTTTTTCGGTTGGTGCGAGAATCGAGCACCCAAGAGAAATGATTGACAAGGCACAATACGGAGCGTTTGCAAATCATCCTAGCTTAGGTGCGGCAGATTATAAGCTTGCCTGTCACCCTGAACATGGCAGAGGAGCATATACCTTTTGCATGTGCCCCGGCGGAACTGTTGTGTGCGCCTCCTCTGAGGAGGGCGGAGTTGTTGTCAACGGCATGAGTACTTGGGCAAGGGACGGAGAAAACTCGAATTCTGCTCTGCTCGTCGGCATAGACCCCGAAAACTTCCCGAGTGACCATGTGCTCGCAGGCATTGAACTTCAACGGCAAATTGAGCAAAAAGCTTTTAAATATGGCGGTTGCGATTATACCGTTCCTGCTCAGCTTGTAGGAGATTTTATAAATGAAAAACCATCAATAAAATTGGGCGGAGTAAAACCTTCATGCCCTACTGGTGTCAAAATGGGCAATATTCGTGAAATTTTGCCTAAAAAAGTAGTTGACACAATGACTTATGCTTTAGGTAAAATGGACAATATTCTCAAGGGCTTTGCAATGTCTGAAGCTGTGTTGACAGCACCCGAAACCAGAAGCTCCTCCCCCGTGAGAATAGTACGTGACGAATTCTGCCAATCAAATGTGCGTGGTCTTTTCCCTTGCGGAGAGGGTGCCGGCTATGCAGGTGGCATTGTTTCCGCCGCAGTTGACGGAATCCGTTGTGCTTTCGCTGTTATGAAGGACGAAAAATAACCAGTCGTTAAAGATTACCGAATTATATTTTAAATCCATTTTTATATAATTAACTAAACAGGATGGTATAATGTTATGGTAAAGGTAATTCTTTTCGGCGATAAAAATGACACATCATTGACTCTACCGTTGTGCCGTTGCCTCGAGCGGCACGGTGGAGTTTTTTATATCAGCGACGGTTGCATTTCTGAGTACAGCAACACAAGCCCTTCGTTTATTGTTATTGAAAGTGATAGCATTGAAAATTTCAATGCAGAAGGCTCAATTTTTATTCTAAAATCACCCAAGTCAGTTAAGAAAATCCTCGCCTTAAACAGCGAAAACAACTATGTTGTAACAGAGTATTCAAAAGCACTTGATACAATCAGAGAAGCTTCAAACATACCTATTATCAGATGTTCAAGCGGCAATATGGGCGATGTTACACTCTCGAGCTTGAACGAAAGCAGTGCTTGTGTCGGCATTGAGCATAGCATAACCACACTTTTGGGTAAGAAGCTTGAGCCTTGTGAATTCAAAGTTGATTTAGGCTCAGATATATGCGGCTACCCCCTGCTTGCAGTTTGTTGTGTTCTTATACTTTCTGAAAAAAACAATGGCTATGCTTTAAATATATAATAGAAAACGGCGGTAGTTGCAAATGCAGCTACCGCCGAGTTTTTATACGTTACGGTTAATAATCCCTGTTCTTTTTCCACACATTAAGCACCATTTCATACCTCTTTGCAGGCAGACCTTCAAACGGAACATTGCTTGTGCAGAACACATAACCACCGTTAGGTTTTGCGTGTTTCAAGCAGTATTCGGCACTTTCTATCACTTCTTCATCTGTTCCCGTTTGCATAAGTGCGCAGTTTACATTTCCACAAAGGGCAACCTTGTCGCCGTAAAGCTCCTTGACCGTCTTTATATCAACCCCTGCCATAGGGTCAATGGAATGAATTGCATGTGGTTTTGCCTGAACAAGCTGGTCGATAATCGGCATAATATTGCCGTCGGTGTGTTTAATTGCATAACAGCCCATTTTTCGCACTTCATCAATTATTTTTGTCAAGTAAGGAGTTATAATTTCCGAAAACATCTTAGGTGATACAAACGGGCCAGTATTGTAGCAATAATCGCTACACAGAGCAAAAACATCTACCCCTGCATCAGCATAGTGTTTATTCCTTTCAATTGCCTTTTGAGCCATTTTTTCGGCATCTTCAAGCACGCCCTCATAATCGTCCGCAAGCTTATATGCAAATTCATACATTTCGTTACCGTCGGGGATGCTATATGTCCCGTCGCCATGCCAATGCATGCAAGCGCTATCCCCAATTGTCTTTCTTAAAACCTTAACAAATTCAAGGTGTGACTCGCCCTGAGGATAGTAACCACCACATAAAGGGATGCTATCATAATCAAGCTTTTCAAGGTAAAGCTTTGCAATATGCTCCGCAAGGTTGCCGAGCCTAATTTCCCTCTCACCTTTGCCACAAACGGCAAGGTTTTCTTCGGTTACAAGACTATAATCAAAGGTCTTGCCGAACATTTCCTTTTCAAGCTGGAACTCCAACTCAAACGTCGGGACTCTATCGGGAATACCTCTTTGGAGTGCTGTTATAAATCTTTCCTTATGGGTCATAATTATCCCCTTCTTAAAAGTTATTTAAGTCCGAAATACTCTTTTTTAATGTCTAAATAGTAAAGATAGTTTTCTTGTGAAACATCGGGCGGGCAGCGATGATCACAGAATGGTATAAACCCTCCCCTTTGAACATAGGGCGCTATACTATCCATATATTTCTTTATAGCTTGCTTACCCTCAATCATTTTCATCTTGTCAAAACCACCCATTATACGCAGCTCCTTGCCGTACTCCTCAAGGAGCTCTGACGGGTGTGCACATGAGTTGACCTCATAAGGGAAAAGGCAGTTTATGCCGCTTTCAAGAAAATACGGCAACAACGCGTGCACATCTCCATCGCAGTCGAGATACCAAATATCAATACCATTATCGTGAAGCTTTTTGCCTATTCTTTTATATCTTGGTACAACTGCATTCACAAAGAAATCCATTGACACAAGAGGGCCATTTTTGCAACAGATATCCTCCCAGCCAAAGGCAAAATCAAATTGACCTAACGGCAAAATTTCGTCAAGAGAATCCTCAACGAGAACACAGGCGGTTTCAACCATATCCTCCACCATTTCAGGGTAATCGAAAACCGCAAAGGCAAGCCCTTCAAGTGTCATCATGTCTCGAATTTTTCCTATCATTGAGCCAACATTCACTCCAACAGGGTGATCCCTTTCGGGGTGCAAAATGCTTTTGATTTTTTCAGTGTCGGGTTTTCTAAAATCTCCACGAGCAAAATGTTCTTGCTTGACCCTTTTCCAATCGTTGGGGGTTTGTATAGATGCTTTAATAAAACGCGGAATTGTCGAACCGCCACTTTTGAGAGTTTCATGATAAAGCCCATCACCGTTTATCGAGATAATCTTATCGTGCGTTTGTGAAATAACCTTTTCCTCAAAAGCTGGGTGCATCCATATGCTTCCACCTACACAGACAGGAGGTTCAAAAGAAAAGAATTCATTTGCCTGCCTCTCATTAGTTATTCCATTCTCCTCGAACATAGGCCAACTCTTATAGTTTTCCTCCCAATATCCGAATTCCATGTTTACCGTTCGATCAAAGGGTAGATAATGCATTTGATTATAAAAACGCTCTCGCTGGGTCATTGTGCCCTTCCAAGGCTCACGCATTTTTTTCATTGTTATCTCTCCCCGTAATATTCATCAAGGGTGCAGCATACGGTTTGAGCCCAGACAATTAAATTTTTGGGGTTTCTGTTCACAGTGCTTATGTCCTTGAGAACAAATTCGCACGGGCAACCGTTTCTAATACACGCCTGCGCCACTTGAGCCGTTTCCTTTCGCACAACCGCCTCGCTTGTTTCTATAGCTACATTTGCGGGGTTTGGTTTGCGAGCATAAACATATTTCCCTCCGAGCTGCTCCGCCATTTTATCAACATCAACCCACGGGCTTACACCAACCTTTCTCAGGTTAGGTATCTTTTCAAGCATTTCCATCTTATTGTCCAAAGATTCACAGCAACCATAATATGTATATGCACATTTTTCCATCAAAGGTATGGAGTACTTCAAATCAAACTCGTAATGCATTTGCGGTGAAACAGAGCTGAACATTTGAGCCATAGAGCGAAACCACATGTCTTTAAGCTTGTATTTTCCATCAGGCGGATTTGTTTTAGAAGGCACACCGTCAATATATGAAGGAGTGCAGTGAATCGTTGGCAAATATGGGTCTAATACTCCTAACCTTTCAAAACTCTCAAGCTTCACCTCTTCAATATCCGTTAGCTTTTGAATAATTTTATGAAGGAACTCGGGGCGGTCGTACATTTCAATAAAAACGGTATCAACTCCCCTATATCTCGGAATAAAATCCCACGGTGCATAGTATATACTTTTGCCTACTAATACAGCTTGAATAGTTCCACCCAAAAGCTCTTGTGCCTTTGCCATGTTCCGTTGCTCTTCATCATAGCCCCTTGAAAATACGGGCATTTTTATTTTGTTAAGTGCTTCCTCGTCGGGAAGTGTATCTTTATAAATATGCGAAACGATATTGTTTCCATCATCTTTTGAAAGTATGTCGTCGCTAATTATAAGCCCCGTTTCGGTCGAATTTACAATTTTTTTAATCGGATAGAAA